>DATICE010000065.1:0-11420 GCA_035456985.1 Burkholderiales bacterium
GTCGCGGAACACGAACGGCATGTTGAAGACGTTCAGCTCATCGACGATCGGGCCCATCGGGCCGACCGAGATGCGCGCGATCTGCAGCGCGCCAACCTGCGCCTGCTCGATCATCTCCTTCTCGCCGCCGAGCTGCATCGACGGGAACATCTGGATCGAAAGCCGCCCGTTGGTGGCCTTCTCGAGCTTCGCGCCCATGCGCACGATCGCCTCGACGGTCGGATAGCCGAGCGGGTGCACATCGGTGGCCTTGAGCACCATTTTCTGCTGCGCGACCGCCGTCGTGGGCATGGCGGCGACGCAGGCGGCCGCGACGGCCGCGCCGAGAATGCGGCGGCGAAAGTTCATGGTGAGTCCCCCCTTTGGTAAGCTTCGTCAATCATCATACAATCGGCGGGGTGCCTGTCAAGACGGATGCCTGCGCCCGTTTCCCCGGGCGTAGACTGTCGCGCGTCTTGATCGAGCGGCTCGCAGCCGAACCGAAGAACGCGGCTTGAAAATCCTGCTGACCCATTCGCCGGATGCGCTTGCCAACTACTATGGCGCGCGCGCGCTCGAGGGTCTGCGGGCCGTAGGAAATGTCGTCTTGAACGACGGCCCGACCTCTCTGGAAGGAGAAGCGCTCATCGCCGCCGCCACGGACTGCGACCTGATCGTCTCCTACCGGCAGTCGGCCGGACCGGCCGCGGTGTTCGAGCGCCTGCCGAAGCTGAAGGCCTTCCTGCGCTGCGCCATCGACATCCGCAACGTCGACGTCGCCGCGGCGAGCAGGGCGGGGGTGCTGGTGACGCAGGCGAGCGCGGGCTTCGTCACCTCGGTCACCGAGATGGTGATCGGGTTCATGGTCGATCTCGCACGCGGCATCACGCGCTCCGCGATGCTTTATCGTCAAAACGACGTCCCCAAGGCGCGGCTCGGCCGCGAGCTGCGCGCGAGCACGCTCGGCATCATCGGCTATGGCACCATCGGACGGGAACTGGCGCGCGTGGCGCACGCGCTCGGCATGCGCGTGCTGGTGAACGACCCTTACGTGAAGGATGTCGAGCAGGTGCCGCTCGACGAGCTCCTCGCGCAGTCCGACTACGTGGTGCCGCTCGCGGTGGCGACGGAGGAAACCGAGAACCTGATGAACGACGCGGCTTTCGCCAGGATGAAGCCGGGCGCGTTCTTCATCAACGTGTCGCGCGGCAACCTGGTGGACGAAGCGGCGCTTGCGCGCGCGCTCGACTCGGGGCGTATCGCGGGCTGCGCGCTCGATGTGGGTCGCGCACCGGATCAGATGCCCACGCCGACGCTTGCCGCGCGGCCCGACGTCATCGCCACGCCGCACGCGGCCGGATTGACCGTCCCGGCGATTGAGCACCAGTCGCTGGAGACGGTGGCGCAGGCGGCCCAGATCGCGCGCGGTGAGGTTCCCAAAGGAGCGGTCAACGCGGGACACTGGAAACGGAAGCCATGAAAACGGTCCTGATCACGGGCGCCGCGGGAGATGTCGGCAGCCACCTGCGGCGCGAGCTCGCCGGCCGCTACCGCCTGCACCTCTCGGATCTGCGCCCGCTGAAGCCGGCCGGCAGCCACGAGAAGTTCATGCGCGCGGACATATCGCGGATGACCGACGCGCTGCGCATCACCAAAGGGGTGGACGCGATCGTCCATCTCGGCGGCTACTCGGTGGAGGGGCCATGGGAGCCGATCCTGAAGGCGAACATCATCGGCTGCTACAACGTATTCGAGGCCGCGCGCCGCAACGGCGTGAAGCGCATCCTCTTCGCCACCAGCAACCACGCGGTGGGGTTCTACCGGCGCGACCAGACGGTCGATCACCGCGTCTATCCCAGGCCCGACGGGCGCTACGGAGTTTCCAAGGTGTTCGGGGAGATGCTCGGCAGTCTCTACGCCGACAAGTACGGCATGGAAATCTTCTGCATGAGGATCGGCAACGTGAACCCGACACCGATCGACAAGCGGCGGCTCTCGATCTGGCTCAGCCCGCGCGACCTCGCGCAGCTGGTGACGATCGGCATCGAGCACCCGGAGATCCGCTTCGAGATCGTCTACGGTGCCTCCGCCAACACGCGCACCTGGTACGACAATTCCAACGCGACCCGGCTCGGCTACCGGCCGGCGGACGACAGCGAAGCCTATGCCCCGGACGTGCTCGCGCGGGAGAAGCCGGGGCACCCGCGGGGAGAGATCTACCAGGGCGGCCTGTTCGTGCACTCCGAGGACGTGACGAATCCCGCGCCGCTCCCGCGGAGAGCACCCCGGAGGAAGCGATGAAACAAAACGGGGCGGCCGAAGCCGCCCCGCAAGACGGTTTCCCTGACTCCTCTAGGCCCGCAGCATCTCCGGCTTGACCGGGAGCTTGCGGATGCGCTTCCCGGTCGCGGCGAAGATCGCGTTGCACACCGCGGGCGCGATGGGCGGCGTGCCGGGCTCCCCGGCGCCTCCCTGGTCGCCCTTGCCTTCGAGGATGTGCACCTCGACCTTTGGCATCTCGTCCATGCGCGCCATCTTGTAGCTGTCGAAATTGGCCTGCTCGACGCGCCCGTTGCGCAGCGTGATCTCGCCGTAGAGGGTCGCGTTCATGCCGTAGTAGATTCCGCTCTCGATCTGCGCCGCCACCGTGCCGGGATTGACGACCCAGCCCGAGTCGATCGCCGCGACTACGCGGTGCACCTTCACTCTGCCGTCCCGCGCCACGGAGACCTCCGCGACCTGCGCGCAGTAGCCGCCGTAGGCGAAGTGCGCCGCGATCCCGCGATGCACGCCGGCGGGCAACGGCTTGCCCCAGCCCGCCTTCTCCGCGGCGAGATCGAGCACGCCGCGCAACCGCGCTGCATGCGGCTTGTTGAAGAGCTGGCGCCGGTACTGGTAGGGATCCTTGCCAGCCGCATGCGCGAGCTCGTCCACGAAGCTCTCCAGGATGAAGCCGTTCTGCGTGTTCCCGACCGAGCGCCAGAACCCTGAGGGCACGCCGGGGTTGTTGTTGATGTAGTCCACCAGCACGTTAGGTATGTCGTACGGGAAATAGTCTCCGGCGCCCTGCGTGGAAGTCGGGTCATGGCCGTCTTTGCGCAGGAAATGCCCGAAGGTCTTGAAGTAATGAAGAATGGACGTTCCCACGATGCGGTGGCGCCACGCCGTCGGCATGCCGTCGGCGCCGAGCGCCGCCTGCAACAGGTTGTGCGACGCCGGCCGGTAGAAGTCGTGCTGGATATCGTCCTCCCGCGTCCACACGACCTTCACCGGCACGTTGCCTGCGGCGCGCGACGTCTCGGCCGCTTCGACCGCGTAGTCGCTCTCGAGCCTGCGCCCGAAGCCGCCGCCGAGGTAGGTGGTGTTGATCGTGATCGCCTTGGGCGGGAGCCCCGTTGCCTGGGCGACCGCGTGCTGGTTCCACGACTGCGCCTGGGTCGGCGCCCAGATCTCGCACGAATCGCCCTTGAAGTGCGCCGTCGCGTTCATGGGCTCCATGCACGCGTGCGCGAGGAAGGGCATTTCATACGCCGCCTCCACGCGCTTGGCAGCACCCGCCAGCGCCGCGCCGACGTCGCCGGTCTTCAGCCGCTCGGCGGCGGCGGAAGACTTGGCGAGTTCCGCCCAGTTCCGGTACATGTCGGGGCTGCTGACCTTGGCCATCGGTCCTTCGTCCCAAGTGACTTGCAGCGCTTCGCGCCCCTTTTTGGCTGCCCAGAAGCTGTCGGCGACCACCGCCACGCCTGAGCTGATCTGAACGACCTTCTTCACGCCCGGCACCTTGAGCGCTTGCTCGGCGTTGAAGCTCCGCACCTTGCCGCCGAATACCGGGCAGCGCGCAACCGTCGCGGTTAGCATGCCGGGACGCTTCACGTCGAGGCCGTAGACCGCGCGCCCGGTCACTTTGAGCGGTATGTCCTGGCGTGGCGTTGCCTTGCCGATGATCCTGAATTCCGACGGCTGCTTCAACGCCGGCTGGTCGGGCGCGACCTGCCGCGCCGCGTCGTTCGCGACCGCGCCGTAGGACACCTTCCGGCCGCTCGGCTTGTGGACCACTTGCCCGTTCTCCGCCACGCACTCCGACCGCAGCACCTGCATGCGCTCGGCGCCAGCCGAAATCAGCATGAAGCGCGCCGCCGCGCCCGCGTGCCGCACCTTGGTTCCGAAGTTGCGGATGCTGGAGCTGCCCCCGGTGGCCTGGAAGCCGCCTACCGCCTTGAATCCGATGTAGCGCGGATTGCCGAAAGCCGGGTCGATTCCACCCTGCTCGATGCGCACGTTCCGGAGATCGACTTCGAGCTCCTCGGCGACCAGCATGGCGAGCCCGTTGTGCACGCCCTGTCCCATCTCGACCTGCCCGCAGACGAAGGTGACGCGGTTGTCGGTGCCGACCTTGACATAGGCGTTGAGCTTCGCCGGTCCCGCGGCCTGCTCAGCGGCACCCGCTACCACCGGGAGGTGGAAGCCGATCACCAGCCCGCCGCCCGTGGCGGCGCCCACTTTGAGGAAGTGTCTGCGACCCTGATTGACTGTGGCGCGCATGTCAGGCCCCCTTTCTCATCGTCGCTGCCGCGGCGTGGATCGCCTTGCGGACGCGGTTGTAGGTACCGCAGGCGCAGATGTGCCCCAGCATTGCCTTCTCGATCTCGGCGTCGCTCGGCGATTTGTTCTTCGCGAGCAGCGCCACCGCGGACATGATTTGCCCAGACTGACAGTAGCCGCATTGCGGCACTTGTTCCGCCACCCAGGCTCTCTGGACCGGATGGCTGCCGTCGCGGGACAGGCCCTCTATGGTGGTAATGCGCTTGCCTGCGGCCTGCGACACCTCCAGGTTGCAGGATCGCACCGGCTCGCCGTTCACGTGGACGGTGCACGCGCCGCACAACGCGGTGCCGCAGCCGAACTTGGTGCCTGTGAGCCCGAAGTTTTCGCGCAGCACCCACAGCAGCGGCGTCTGCGGATCCGCGACGCTCACCTTGCGAGCCCTGCCGTTGACGTTGAGGTTGACGGTGGTGGCCATCTTGTTCTCCTCTTTTAGCCGGTGGGGCGATCAATTTATTCCTGCCGCATGCCGCTGGCAAGCGGCCGCAGAAGGCCATGATTTTGCGAGGGGTACGGCGCGGCCTGTCAGCTCAAGAGAAAGCGCGTGATGGTCGCGATCTGCGCCGGATCCATCAGCGCTGGCGCATGGCCCGCGCCGTCGAATTCCACAACCCGCAGGTCCGGCTTCTCGGCCTGCATCCGGTCCACGGTGGCGCGCGTCAGCACGTCGGAATCCGCACCGCGCAGCACGAGCACGGGGCAGCGGACCTGCGCCCAGGTGCTCCACAGGTCGATGCCGGCAAGGAAATTGGGTCCGAGCGGGAACTCCGGGTCGGAATGACCGCGCAGCCCCTGGCCGATCCCCGGGTCGTAACGCAAGCGGTAGTCGCCCTTGCCGGCCTGGTTCACGCTGTGCCGGGCCAGATGGCGCCACTGCTTGTCCGTGAGGCGCCCGAACGGCGCGCAGACCTTGCGGACCCAGGATTCCGCCGCGGCCACCGAGGCGAACGACTGCCCGTTGCCGACGTAGCCCTTCAAACGGTAGAGCGAGCCCCAGGAAACGAACGGGCCGACATCGTTCAGGACGAGCCGCCGGATGGGCGAGCCCGGCTTCGCCGCCAGCAACATCCCGATGAGCCCCCCCATCGAGGTGCCGACCCAGTCGATCCGTTTCGAGGCGCGCCGGAAAACCGGCCAGCGGCCGAACAGGCTGGATAACACCGACCGCCTGGGCGCGGTCACCCGCGCCAACAGGACCGCGGCGTCGGCAAGGTAGGTGGAGAAGCGGTAGTCGCTCTTGTCGGCGAGCCATTCGCTGTCGCCGCGCCCGACCACGTCGGGGCAGATCACCCGGCACTTGCGCGCGAGCTCCGCGGCCAGGAAATCGAAATCCCGGCTGTTGCGCGCGAGGCCGTGCACGCACAGCACCACGTGATTCGCTGCGGCGCTTCCCCAGTCAAGGTAAGCGATGCGGTGAAATCCCGCGGGGGACAGGCTCAAGACCGAGCCGCGTGAATAATTCATGGGCGGTGTACCGATGCAAGCATCATGCCGCCCTCGGTAGGGCGGGCGCACAGCCGGGGCGACGCCGGAAACGAGTGCGCCAGCGGCATTATTGCACCGCAATAGTGCGCGCGGATGACGAGAACAAACAGAAGGCTAAATGGGTCGCCCGGCTGGCGTAAACGCGGGCGCATGGGCGACGCGTAGGTTCAGGAAGCGCCTGCTTTCCGCTCGATGACGGGCCACAGCCAGTGGTCGATCGAGAGCTTGCCCGGCCCGTGCAGCAGGGTGACGAGCAGCATGACGCCCCAGTAGAAGTGGGACATGAGCGCCGCTTCGTTCTCCGACAGGACGTGCCAGAACGAAATCACCGCCACGACGTTGAAGACGGAGAGCGACAGGGCGGAGAAGCGCGTCGCCAACCCGAACGCGAGGAGCGGGGGAAAGAACAGCTCCCCGAAAGTTCCGAGCGCCGCCGCCAACCCGGTCGGGAGCAGGGGCACGCGGTAGACCTCCTCGAAGAGGTACAGCGTCTTGTCCCAGTCCTCGATCTTGGTCAGCCCGGACTTCCAGAAGACGTCGGCGACGTAGAGGCGGATGCCCAGGTCGACCAGGCTCGCCGCCTGCTCCAGCCAGCCGCGCAGCACCCGCCATTTCCCGATGAAGTTGGCGATCGCGCTCATGTGGTGATTACCTCCCGTTTCCGGCGTTACTGCCGTCCACTCCGACGATGACTCCGGCCTCGACCCAGGCGCGCAGCGCGCCGGCGAGGTCGAAATCCGGCTCGGCGGCGAGCCCCGCCTCAAGCGATTCGGCGATCGTCCCGTTCGCCAGCGTCCGCTCCAGCAGCCGGAAGGCGCCGGCGCCGAGCGCGGTGACTACAGCGCGATAGCGCGGCCGGTGCACCAGGATGCGGTCGGTTCCGGCGTCGAAGTCGATCGTGAACGCGCCGTCGTAGCCGTCCTGATGCACTTCCCAGATGCGCGCGAGCGGCCATCGCGACTCGAGCAGCGCGCAGGCCGGAGCGAGCCGCAATGCGAGCCGCGCGGCATCCTGCGCGAGAGCCGCTTTCAGCCCGCCGAGATCGAGCGGCGCCGCGTCGGCCGCGTAATGCGCGCGGTGCAGGAGCCACTCCATGCGCGCGACATCGGGCAGGTACGGCAGGTCCTGCGTGTCGGGAAACCCGGCGGTGAAATCCGCGAGCGCCGAGCCGTACTCGTTGAGATCGCCGCTCGCGGCAGGGTGGCGCCGCAGATATTCGCGTGCGAGAGCCTCGAAGAAATCGTCGCCGACGATCTTCACGACGATCGGATAGGCGTTCGCGAGAGCCTTGCGCGCGTTCGCGGTCACGTTGCCGCGGTAGACCGCGAGGCGGTCGAGGACGGCATCGGGCGCGCCATGAAAAAGCGGCGTGGCGGCGGCGGCGTGCGCCGCGCTCCCGAGCGCGGCGGCAAACGCATGCTGCTGGCTCGCGAAATCAGGCATAAGCGACCTCGCTCATGAGGGACTGCGCGCGCGCGGCTTCCGCGAGCACCACGTCAAGCGGCGGAATGTCGGTGTCCCATTCGATGAGCGTAGGCACCGCGCCGAAGCGCGCGAGCGCCGCCTCGTAGAGCCGCCACACGGGCTCCACGACCCGGTCGCCATGGGTGTCGATCAGGCAGGCGTCGGTGACGAGGTGACCGGCGAGGTGAATTTCAGCGACCGCCCCGGTCGGGATTGCGCGGATGGCCGCGAGGGCGTCAGCGCCGTGGTTCACCTGGTTCACGTAGAGGTTGTTGACATCGAGCAGCACGCCGCAGCCGGTGCGCCGCGAAAGCTCCGCGACGAACTCGCCCTCGGTCATCTCGCTCGCGCGGAAGGCGAGGTAGGCGGACACGTTCTCGAGCAGCACGCGCCGCCCGAGCGCGTCCTGAAGCTGCCCGACGCGCGCCGCCAACAGCTCGAGCGCCTGGCGGGTGTAGGGCAGGGGCAACAGGTCGTTGAAATGCTGCTTCCGCGTGCGCCCCCAGCAGATATGCTCGGACACGAACACGGGCTCTATTGCATCGGCCAGCTGCTTCAGCTTCGCAACGTGCCGGTCGGCGCCGTCCTCGACGGAGCCCAGCGCAAGCCCGACGCCGTGCAGGCTTACGGGATAGCGGCTGCGCACGTGATGCAGCACGTGCAGGTCGTAGCCGCCCGCTCCGAAGTAGTTTTCGCTGTGAACCTCGAGCCACCCCGTCGCGGGGCGGCCCTCCAGAAATTCGCGGTAGTGCGTGGCGCGCAGCCCGATTCCCGCGCCAAGTCCACTCGGCACCGGAGCGGGGACCGGTACTGCGCCCATCGGGCCGATCAGCTCTTCATGCCCTTGGCAAGCCTGCCGGCTTGGCCTTGCTTGAGGCTGCCGCCCATTTTCACGCAGGTGCCGGCTTTCACGGCCTTGAAGTCGTTCGGGTCGTAGTCCTTCTTGGACTGGCCGGCGCACGAGTGCGCGGTCTTGTTGCTGCCGCAGTCATTCTGCCCCGCCTTCGCCAACCCCCAGCACTTCTCCATGCCTTTCTGGTCCTGCGCCAGCACCGTGCCGCTCGTGCCAAGCACGAACAGTCCGGCGAGGGCGGCGTGGATGATGCTCTGATGATTCATGATGATGTCCTCCAGAGTTCAGATGGAAAGGAAGTTCGGGAGGAAACTGCCCCCCGCCAGGGCTGCCGGGCTTTCCGGCGCCCTTAGCGCATATACGCCCGGCGCGGACGCGCGGATTCAGGGGGACCCGTGGAGGGGGTTATGCCTTTGCCGGCTCCGGAAAAACGGGTGAGCGACGGCGAAGATCCCGGCAAGAAGCGGTGCGTCCGGATTCTAGCGCGGCGCCGGGGCGCCGAGCACGGGGGCGAGCAGTTCCCGCATGCGCGCCCAGTGGGATCCCTCCCAGTAGACGCGGCTGCAGCCGGGGCAGCGCGCGAACCGCGCGTAGCGCGCCGCGATTGGCTCCGGCACGCGCGCTGCCACCGCGTCCGGCGCGGCCGCTTCGAGGCGGACGTTGCAATGCAGGCACAAGGTGAAGGGCCGTGCATGCCGGGCGAGCGAGTAGCGCGCGACGACTTCGCTCAGCTGCGCTTCCGCCTTCAGCGCGCGCACGAAGCAGCCACGGGACACGTCCCGGCACTTGAGCAGCTCGCGGTCGCGCGTGAGCAGTATCCGGCGCTCGCGGGCGATCAGCTCCAGGATGTGCCGGTCGGCGTACGCGTTCTCGAACAGAGTGTCGAATCCAAGCATGCGCAGCAAGCGGGCGAGCCCCCCGAGATGCGCGTCGGCGATGAAGGAGGGCGGCGCGTCCAGCACGACGTCGGCGGCATGCTGGGGGAAGATCTCGATCGCGTCGGCTTCGCGCACGATGCGCGAGAGCGTCGCCGGCTCCCCGTTCACCGTGAGGCGCCCGGTCTCCGTATGGGGCACGCCGAGCGACTCGATCGCGTTCTTGAGAGTGGCAGCGCGGGCGCAGGCGTGGGAGAAGGCGCCGCCACGCTTCCCGTTGGGGAGAAACTGCGCGAGCTCGCCGTGGAAACGGAATAGGGCGGTCGCCATCGCGTTAATACCGGAACACTTCATTTTAGCGCCACTGAGCAATGGGCTATGAGAAGGCCGGGGAATGCGGCGCCCGTCACCGGGAGACTGCGTCGAGCTGCGCCTGAAGCGCGAGCCACTCGGTTTCCAGTTGCGCGAGCTCGCGCGCAACGTAGGCCTGGTCCACGACCAGCATTTTGACCATGTCCTTCTGCGCTTCTCCGTAGAGCGCCGGGTCGGCGAGCTGCGTGTCGATCGCGGACTTTCGCGCGTTCAGTTTCGCGAGCTGCTCCTCCAGCCGCTTGAGACGCGACTCGATGGGCTTGCGCGCCGCGGACTGGCGCTGGCGCTCCTCGGCCTCCCTGCGCTTCTGGCCGCGCCGGTCCGCTGCCGGCCGGGCAGCGGCGGGCTCGCCGGGATCGGCCGTTTCCGCTTGGGGCGGCCGTGGCGCTTCCGAGACCGGGGCAGCGCCGGCCGCCGTATCGGCTTCCCCGAGCTTGGTTCGGAACAGCCAGTCACGGTAATCGTCGAGGTCGCCGTCGAACGGCTGCAGCCTCCCGTCGGCGACGATCAGGAACTGGTCGGTGGCAGCGCGCAGCAGGTGGCGGTCGTGCGACACCAGCACCAGCGTTCCCTCGAACTGCGCGAGCGCCACCGTCAGCGCCTCGCGCGTCTCGAGGTCGAGGTGGTTGGTCGGCTCGTCGAGCAGCAGCAGGTTGGGGCGGTTCCACACGATCAGCGCCAGCGCGAGCCGCGCCTTCTCGCCGCCGGAGAAGTTCTCGATCGGTCCGGTCGCCATGTCGCCGGGGAAGTTGAACATGCCCAGAAAGTTGCGGAGTTCCTGCTCGCGCGTCCTCGGCGCGACGCGGGCGAGGTGCCACAGCGGCGATTCGTCGAGGCGCAGCATTTCCAGCTGGTGCTGGGCGAAGTAGCCGACGGCGAGCCCCTTGTTGAAGTGGGCGGTGCCGGCGAGCGGCGCGAGCTCGCCCGCGATCGTCTTGATCAGCGTGGACTTCCCTGCGCCGTTGATGCCGAGCAGCCCGTAGCGCTCGCCGCTGCGCAGCGTGAACCGGATATCGCGCACGACGACCCTCGCTTCGCCGACCTCCATCCGGTAGCCGGCGTTCACGTCCTCCAGCGTGAGCAAGGAATCGGGCGCCTTCAGCGGCTCACGGAACTCGAAGGAGAACGGCGCGGAGACGTGCAGCGGCGCGAGCTCCTCCATCTTCGCCAGCATCTTCATGCGGCTTTGCGCCTGTCGCGCCTTGGTGGCTTTCGCCCGGAAGCGGTTGATGAAGGACTCCAGGTGCGCGCGCTCGCGCTGCTGCTTCTCGTGCTGGGCCGCCGCGAGCACCACCGCCGCGGCGCGCTGGCGCTCGAAATCCGAGTAATTGCCGGAGGTGCGCCGCAATTTCCGGTTTTCGATGCTCACCACGACGCTCACCACGCCGTCGAGGAAATCCCGGTCGTGCGAGATGACGAGGAGCGTGCCGCCGTAGCGCTTGAGCCAGTCCTCGACCCAGAGAATGGCGTCGAGATCGAGGTGGTTGGTCGGCTCGTCGAGCAGCAGCAGGTCGGAAGGACACATCAGCGCTTGCGCGAGATTCAACCGCATGCGCCAGCCGCCGGAGAAGGCCGCCACCGGCTCGTTCATCTGCTCGTGCGTGAATCCCAGGCCGTGCAGGAGCCGCTCCGCGCGCGAGCGCACGGTGTACGCGCCGCCGTCGGCCAGCGCAGCGTGGAGCTCGCCCATCAGGTGCCCGTCGTTGGCGGCCTCGGCCGCGGCGAGCTCCTGCTCCAGCCGCCGCAAAGTGGTGTCGCCGTCGATGGCGTACTCGAGCGCCGGGCGGTCG
>DATICE010000066.1:0-12246 GCA_035456985.1 Burkholderiales bacterium
CAGGCCCGCGGGCCGCAGCAGCATCATCAGCACCAGCGCCAGCCCGAAGAGCAGCATGCGCAGGTCGGACGGGTCCACGTAGACATCCCCCAACCACGCCTGCTGCAGCGGGCCGGCATAGCGCAGCGCCTCGGGCAGCGCGGTGAGGAGCGCTGCGCCGAGCACGACGCCGGCCACGTTGCCCATCCCGCCCAGCACCACCATGCACAGCACCATGATCGAGTCGAGCAGCGCGAAGCTCTCGGGGCTGACGAAGCCCTGGAACGAGACGAACAGCCCGCCTGCGACGCCACCGAAGGACGCGCCCATGGCGAAGGCGAGCAGCTTCAGGTTGCGCGTGTTGATGCCCATCGCGCCGGCCGCGAGCTCGTCCTCGCGGATGGCGATCCAGGCGCGCCCGATGCGCGAGTCCTCGAGCCGCAGCGAGATGAAGATCGCCGCCGCCGCGCAGGCGAGGAACACGAAGTAGTAGCTGTGCACGGGCGCGAACGTGAAGCCGGCCACCGTGTAGCTGCGGTTCAACGCGAAATCGCCGATCGCAAGCGGATCGATCAGCGTGATGCCCAGCGGGCCGTTGGTGATGTTGTACGGGCGGTTCAGGTTGTTGAGAAAGATGCGGATGATCTCGCCGAAGCCCAACGTCACGATCGCGAGGTAGTCGCCGCGTAGCTTAAGCGTCGGCGCGCCCAGCAGCACGCCGAATACGCCGGCGACGAAGGCGGCGAGCGGCAGTAGCACGAGGAACGACCAGTGGAGGTCGAACTGCGGCGAGGCGAGCAGCGCGTAGCTGTAGGCGCCCACGGCGAAGAACGCGATGTAGCCGAGGTCGAGGAGCCCCGCGAATCCGACGACGATGTTCAGTCCCAGCGCGAGCAGGATGAAGAGCAGCGCGACGTCGATGATGCGCACCCAGGCGCGCCCGAGCGCCGCGTCGACCGCGAACGGCAGCGCGATCAGGACCGCGACCGCGACGCAGTAGCCGAGCCGGCGCAGCCGCGGGTCCTCCCGCCACTGCCGCACGCGCTCGACCGCGGCCCTCACGCCGGGCTCCCGTCGCTCATGCGCGGTCGGCGACGCGCTCGCCGAGCAGCCCCGAGGGCCGGAATACGAGGACGAGGATCAGGACCAGGAACGCGAAGACGTCGCGGTAGTTGCTGCCGAGCAGGCCTCCCGTGAGGTCGCCGATGTAGCCGGTGGCGAGGCTCTCGACGACGCCGAGCAGCATGCCGCCCAGCATGGCGCCCGCGACGTTGCCGATGCCGCCCAGCACCGCGGCGGTGAACGCCTTCAGCCCCAGCATGAAACCCATGAAATAGTGGCCGATGCCGTAGTAGAGCACCACCATCATGCCGGCGATCGCGCCGACCGCCGACCCCAGCAGGAACGTGAGCGCGATCACGTGGTTCACATTGACGCCCATCAGGCCCGCCACGTCGCGGTTCTGCTCCGTCGCCCGCATCGCGCGTCCTGCGCGGGTCCTGCGGATAAACGTAAGCAGGCCGGCCATGATGGCGCAGGCGAGGAGAAAGATGAATGCCTGCAGGTCGGTGAGGTAAACGCCGCCCACCGAGATGTCGGTCGGCTTTACCAGCTCCGGCATCGACAGGTACTGCTTGCCCCAGACAAGCGCCGCCGAATATTGCAGGAGGATGGAGACGCCGATGGCGGTGATGAGCGGGGCGAGCCGCGGCGCGCGCCGCAGCGGGCGGTAGGCGACGCGCTCGATGGAGACGCCAAGCGTGCAGCACACGGCGACAGCCGCGGTCGCGGCGAGGGCAAGCACGAGCGGCGCCGGCAGGCCCATTGCCGAGAGCACTCCTGCCACCGTGAGCGCCGTCAGCGCTCCGATCATGCAGATGTCCCCGTGCGCGAAATTGATGAGCCCGAGGATCCCGTAGACCATGGTGTAGCCCAGCGCAACGAGCGCGTAGATGCTGCCCAGGACCAGGCCGTTGACGATCTGCTGGAGGAAGATGTCCATGGGATTACGCGAAAACGGCACCGCGCGGGTGCCGTTTGTCGGACCGGATTCCGGCTGCTGCCGGGGCGGGCGCCTGGACTATTTCTTGGTCCCGCCGCCGCCTGCCGCCCCCGCGCCGGGCGTCACCGTCTCCAGCGGATCCCACTTGCCGCCCTTCACGACGTAGACGGTGATCGGGCCGTTGACGAGGTCGCCCTTGCTGTCAAACGCGATGGGTCCAATCACTCCCTGATAGCGCGTTTTGGCGAGCTCCGGCAGGAACTTCGCGGGATCGCTGGAGCCCGCTCGCTTCATGGAGTCGATGAACACCATCACTGCATCGTAGCCCATCGGCGCGAACAGCTCCACCTCCGAATTGTACTTGGCCTTGTACTTCTCGAGAAATGCCTTGCCGCCGGGCATTTGCTCCTTGGGCAGCCCGGGGATCGAGGCCATGACACCCTCCGACGCGTTGCCGGCGAGCTTGATGAAGTTCGGCGTCTGTATGCCGTCGCCGCCCATGAACTTCGCCTTCAAGCCGAGTTCGGCCATCTGCTTCACCATCGGGCCGGCCTGCGGGTCGATGCCGCCAAACATCACGAGCTCGGGATTCCGGCCCTTGATCCTGGTCAGAATCGCCTTGAAATCGGTGTCCTTGTCGGTCGTGTGCTCGCGCGCGACCACCTTCGCGCCGCCGGCCTTGACGGTCTTCTCGAAGGCGTCGGCGAGGCCCTGGCCATAGGCGGTGCTGTCGTCGATCACCGCGATCGTCTTGGCCTTGAGCTTCTCGAGCGCAAACTTGCCGAGCGTCGGGCCCTGCTGGTCGTCGTGCGCCACGACGCGGAAGGCGGTCTTGAAGCCCTGCAGGGTGTATTTCGGATTGGTCGAGGACGGGGAGATCTGCGGGATGCCGGCGTCGGAATAGATCTTGGAGGCGGGGATTGATGCGCCGGAGTTGAAGTGGCCCACGACTCCGGCCACCTTCGAATCGACCAGCTTCTGCGCGACGGTGGTCGCCTTGGTCGGGTTGGCCTCGTCGTCCTCCGCAACCATCTCGAACTTCACCTTCTTGCCACCGATCTCCACGTTTGCGGCATTGGCGTCATCGATGGCGAGCTGGACGCCGTTGCGGATGTCGATGCCGATGTGCGCCTGCGGACCGGTCAGCGGCGAAGCCGAGCCGATCTTGACCGTGGTGACGTCAGACGGCTTGGGCGCCTCCCTGCCGCAACCGGCGAGGGTGAGGGCGAGCACGAATGCGAGTAGCGTCGGAACAGCGGGTTTGCGGATCATAGCGGCTCCCATGTGTTAACCCATTGTGATTAAAAATGAAATGATTATCCTGGGGGCCGGCGTGTTGTCAATTCAAGGCATGCCCAAGCCGCGCGGGATACCGCCGAAGCATACTCCATCTGCAAGCGCCGGAGCTGCCGGCCCCCGCGTTGCCGCCGCTTATTTGATGGAGAGGATCCACTGCACCAGGGTCTTGATGTCCGCGTCCTTGACGTGGGCGTTCGGCGGCATCGGGATATCTCCCCACACGCCCTTGCCGCCCGCCTTCACCTTCTGCGCGAGGTTCGCTTGCGCGGCCTTGTCCTTGCGATAGCGGTCGGCGATCTCCTTGTAGCTCGGTCCCACAAGTTTCTTGTCCACCGTGTGGCAGGCGAGGCAGCCGCTCGTCCTGGCGAGCGCCTCAGCGGCTTTGGCATCGGCGGCATGCGTGCCGGCGGCGAGCATGGCGGCGGCCGCGGCGGCGATCAGGGTAAGGAAGATCTTCATGCGAGTCTCCAAGGTTGAGCCGGTTCAGGCCAAAAAAACTGGCGCATTCTAGCAGGAATCGGTCGGCTATCTGTCCGCCAAATTCCTGGCGTAGACCTGCCCCGGCTCTGCTACGAGAAATGCCTATGCCAGCGTTCGTCCAGCGGACAGCGCGCGCTCGAGACCGGCGAGATCGCTGATGGGCGGAAGGCAGGTAACACCGCGGCACACCCAGGCGTTGACTCCGCGGGTGGCAGCGGCCTTGTCGAGGACGGGCGGCAGCCCCGCGTGGCCCGCGGGTATGGCGACGACGAGGGTGTCGGGCCGGTAGCGCACCGCGAGCGCGCGCTGCCAGCCGACCATCGCACCGGCTTCACCGCGCAGGATGACGGTCTGGGGAGGGACGAGGTGCTCATCGAGTGCCGTGGCGAGGCTCACAAATCCGCTCGGCTGGCGCTCGAGCGATGCATTGAAAAGCTTCAACGCGCGCTCCGCCGCTTCCAGATAACGCGGCTCGCCGATGAGGTGCCCCAGCCGCTGCAGGGCGTACGCGGCGATGCCGTTGCCGGCGGGAGTCGCATTGTCGTGGCCGGGCTTGGCGCGGTGGATGAGCTTCTCGTGATCGTGCGAGACGAAGAAGAAGCCGCCTGCCGCACGATCCTCGAAGCGCTCGAGCAACAGCTCTGCCAGGTCGCGCGCGAGCCGCAGGTCGTCCTCCCTGAACTCGCACTGCATCAGCTCGAGCAGCGCATCGAGCAGGAAGGCGTGGTCGTCGAGGTAGGCGTTCAGGTGCGCGATGCCATCCTTGTAGGTGGCGTGGAGCCGGCCGCCGCGCCAAAGCGTCGCCCGGATGAATGCCAGCGCGCGCTGTGCGGAGGCGAGCCACGCGTCCTCGCCAAACGCGCGGGCGGCGCGCGCGAGCCCTCGCACCATCATTGCGTTCCAGCTCGTGAGGATCTTGTCGTCCCGTCCCGGGCGCACGCGCCGCTCGCGCGCGGAGAGGAGCTTCGCGCGCGCGGATTCGAGCCGCGCCTCGCATTCCGCTGGCTCCAGGCCGAGCCTCTTCGCAATGACATCGAGCGGTTTCATGACCCGCAAATGCCATTCGCGCCCCTCGAAATTGGGCGCGCCGTCGAGCCCATAGTGGGGCTCGATCACTGCGTATTCGTCGGCCGTGAGGAGGCCTCTCACCTCGTCCGGCGTCCACACGTAGTACTTGCCTTCCTCGTGCTCGGAGTCCGCGTCGAGCGAGGAGTAGTAGCCGCCCACCGGCGACTGCATCTCACGCATTACCCAGCCCGCGATCCCCCGCACCGTTCGCTCGAAGAGCGGCTGCCGCGTGGCAAGCCAGGCATCACTGTAGAGGGCGATCAGCGCCGCGTTGTCGTAGAGCATCTTCTCGAAATG
This sequence comes from Burkholderiales bacterium, assembly GCA_035456985.1. Taxonomy (GTDB): domain Bacteria; phylum Pseudomonadota; class Gammaproteobacteria; order Burkholderiales; family SG8-41; genus SG8-41. The sequence goes on from DATICE010000066.1 coordinate 5,126, forward strand.
CGGAATGCTCCAGTAGGGATCGATGCTGTAGCGGCAGAAGCCGCCGCCGAGCTGGTCGTAGATGCCGCCCTCGGCCATCTTGGCAAGCGTCAGGCGCGTGATGGAGAGGCCCAGCTCGCCGCCGTCGAGCGCGTGGCGCCGCAGGCAGAAAGCGAGCTCGTAGGGGTGCGGGAACTTCGGCGCCTGCCCGATGCCGCCGTGCACGTCGTCGAACACCTGCGCGAACTCGCGCACCGCGGCATCGAGCGGCGCACCCCTCAGTTCCTGCGCGCCCGCTGGCGCGGGCAACGTGCGCGCGAGCGCATCGAGAAGCGCCGCGTTCTGCCTCGCGATCTCCTCGCGCTTGTCGCGGTAGGCTTCCGCAACACGCGGCAGCAGGTCGAGGAAACCGGCCATGCCGTGGCGGGCGCGCTTGGGGAAATAGGTGCCGCCGAAGAACGGCGTGCCGTCGGGCATGAGGAAGAGCGTCAGCGGCCAGCCGCCGCTCCGTTGCGTCAGCATCGCATGCGCGGTCTGGTAGATCTGGTCGAGGTCGGGGCGCTCCTCGCGATCCACCTTGATGTTGATGTAGTGCCGGTTCATTTCCGCCGCCACTTCGGGGTCCTCGAATGACTCGTGTGCCATGACGTGGCACCAGTGGCATGCGGAGTAGCCGATCGAAAGCAGAATTGGCTTGTCGGCCTCGCGCGCGAGCCGGAGCGCCTCCGCCCCCCAGGGGTGCCAGTCAACGGGGTTGTCCGCGTGCTGCCGCAGGTAGGGCGAAGTCTCGGTGGCGAGGCGATTGGACATGACGAGCGGCGGGTGTTGGCGCATTGTGTCACGGCCCATCGGCCGGCGCATCGTGCCGGCCGCGCTCAGCGTGACTCGGCGATAGCTTGCAAGGTTGCCCGGTACTGGTTGAGCCGGGGGCCTCCGAGTTCGACCGCGCGTTGCGCGGCGGCCAGGGCTGCGTCCCGCTGCCGGAGCTCGAACAGGGTCTGAGCCAGGTTGTTCCACGCGTCGGCCGCCTGGGGGTGGAGGCGGGTCGCCTCGCGGTAGGCCGCCTCCGCGCCGGGGAGGTCGCGCAGCGCGTAGGCCGAGTTGCCGAGCCCGATCCGCGCGGCCAGATTGCCGGGCCAGCGCTCGATTGCCGTCGTGTAGGCGCGCCTCGCGGCGCCGGGCACGACTCGTTCCAGCGCCGCGACTGCCGCCACGTATCGGTGCTCGTCGACTGTTGCCGGCAACTGCTCCGGGGCGATCGCCACCATGGCCCAGTGCTCGCCGCGCGCCCAGGTGCGCTCGAATGTGGTAAGCGTCATCACCGCCCGCGACGTAGTGCCGGAGCGCAGAATGATTTCCTCGCGCGGCAGGTCGTAGCCGACGACAACCGCGTAATGCCAGAGCGGCGCGAAACCGAGGGCGAGATTCTGGAACACGATTACCGGGGTGCCGCCGGACGTCTCCCGCAGCACGTCCTCCAGCCGCGGCGCCAGGCGGTAGGCGACCCGTCCGTTGCGGCGGGCGGCCGCGAGCATTTCCGTCTGCAGCGAGCCTTCACGGCCGGGGAGGTAGACCTGCGGGACCAGCGCCTCGGGCGTCGTTGCCGAGCCCGAATGGGTGAGGACCGTTGCGAGCGCAGCGGGCCCGCATTGGTACTCCACCTGCGGATAGAACGGCACACGGGTGAGCTCGACGCGCTGCGGCAAGGTCTCCGTCGGGCGCGCGCGAAGCGCCGCGACTTGCGGCGGCGCGCAGCCGGTCAGCCCGGCGAGGACGGCACAAAGCAGAACCCCCGCTATGGCGGGGGGTGCACGGCGGTGAATCAAGATTATTTCTGGATCGGCTTGGTGAACGGGAATATTTTCGTATAGCCGAGGATGTCGGTAAGGAGCAGGACGAGGAAGACGATCAGCGCCACGGTCAGCACGTCAGTACCGCCAGCGGGAAGCTGATCGAGCCGGTCCGCGAGCGCTGCGACTTCCTCGTCGCTCAGCGCATCCACGCGCTCGCGCGCGGCTTGAGGACTCGTGCCGAGGGCCTGCATCCGCGCCCGCACCTCCGCGCGGTCGAGGAAACTCTTCACCCGATCACGTTCGGCGCTCGTGGCAACCTGGTCAGTGGCGATGATTCCTGCGGTAGCCGGCAGCGGCATGCCCGCGCCGAGGGTGCACACCATGAGCACACTGGATAGAACCCGCTTCAATGCTGTCATCATGATTGTCCTCCTGTGGTTTCGACGTACTTTGCCACAGGTCGTTCCCGCCGTCAGCGCGGTGCCGCGCCGAGCGGACCAGGTGTCGCCGTGCGGCGACGCTTGCGCGGCAAACATCAGTCGGTCACGGCGCCGCGGCTTGCCGAGGACACCTGCGCCGCGTACTTGGCCATGATGCCGCGCGTGTAGCGCGGCACGGGCGCGCGCCACGCCGCGCGGCGGCGGGCGAGCTCCTCGTCGGAGACGTTCACCTGCAGCAGGCGGCGCTCGGCGTCGATCGTGATCGAATCGCCTTCGTTCACCAGCGCGATCGGCCCGCCGACGGCGGCTTCCGGTGCGACATGCCCCACCACCATGCCGTAGGTGCCGCCCGAGAAGCGGCCGTCGGTGATGAGACCGACATCCTCCGCATGCCCTTCACCCACCAGCGCGGAAGTGGGCGACAGCATCTCGCGCATACCGGGGCCGCCCTTCGGCCCTTCGTAGCGGATCACCACCACGTCGCCCGAGCGAATGTTCTTCTGCAGGATCGCCGCCATCGCAGCCTCCTCGGAGTCGAAGACCCGCGCCGGACCCGTGATGCGCGGGCGCTTCAGCCCGGTGATCTTGGCGACCGCCCCTTCCGGGGCCAGATTGCCCTTGAGAATCGCGAGGTGGCCGTGGGGGTACATCGGGTTCTCCCACTGCCGGATCACGTCCTGGTTCCGCGGCGGTTGCGCGGGAACCCGCCTCAGCACCTCGCCGACGGTCTTCCCGGTGATCGTCATGCAGTCGTCGTGCAGCAAGCCGTGCTCGAGCAGCATCTTCATGACCTGCGGAATGCCGCCCGCATCGTGCAGGTTGGTCGCGACGTAGCGCCCAGATGGCTTCATGTCGCATAGCACCGGGACCCGGCCGCGGATCGTTTCGAAATCGTCCATCGCCAGCGGCACTTCCGCGGCGTGGGCGATCGCAAGGAGATGCAGCACGGCGTTGGTCGAGCCGCCGACCGCCATCACCACCGAGATCGCATTCTCGAAGCTCTTGCGCGTCATGATGGCGCGCGGCAGCAATTCCTTCTTGATCGCTTGGATCAGCACTTCTGCCGACTGCGCCGCGCTGTCGTGCTTTTCCTTGTCCTCCGCGGCCATGGTCGAGGAGCCCGGCAGGCTCATGCCCATCGCCTCGATCGCCGAGGACATGGTGTTGGCCGTGTACATGCCGCCGCACGATCCCGCGCCGGGGCAGGCTCGGCGCTCGACACCGAGCAGCTCCGCCTTGCCGATCTTGCCCGCGGTGTACTCGCCCACCGCCTCGAAGGAGCTCACCACCGTAAGGTCGCGCCCCTTGTAGTGGCCGGGCTTGATAGTCCCTCCGTAGACGAAGATCGCGGGGATGTTCATGCGGCCGATGGCGATCATTGCGCCCGGCATGTTCTTGTCGCAGCCGCCAATGGTGAGGAGCCCGTCCATGCGCTGTCCCTGCACCGCGGTCTCGATCGAATCGGCGATCACCTCGCGCGAGATGAGCGAGTACTTCATGCCCTCGGTGCCCATCGAGATACCGTCCGAGACCGTGATCGTGCCGAAGGTCTGCGGCATGGCGCCGGCCTTCTTCGCGGCCGCCTCGGCGCGCCGGGTGAGATCGTTCAGGCCCAGGTTGCACGGCGTGATCGTGGAATAGCCGTTGGCGATGCCGAGAATCGGCTTCCTGAAGTCGGCGTCCTTGAAGCCGACCGCGCGCAGCATCGCGCGGTTGGGCGAGCGCTGCACGCCCTGGGTGATCAGCTGGCTGCGCTTGTTGAGTGGCATGGGGAAACTCCCGGCGCCTTATATAATGAGGGCGACATTTTATCCCATGCTGGTCCATCCTCAATTCGACCCGATCGCGGTGAGCCTCGGCCCGCTCGCGGTGCGCTGGTACGGGCTGATGTATCTCGTCGGTTTTGCGCTGTGCTGGGCCGCCGGCCGTTACCGCATCGCGCGCACCCCCGGCGGCGTATGGACGACTAGGGACCTCGATGACGCGTTGTTCTACGTGATATTGGGCACCATCCTCGGCGGGCGCCTGGGCTATGTCCTGTTCTACAAGCTCGCCGACTTTGCGTCCGAACCCTGGCGCGTCTTCTACGTCTGGGAAGGCGGCATGTCGTTCCACGGCGGGATGCTGGGCGTCATCGCCGCGATGGCGTGGTTCGCATGGCGCCACCGGCAGGACTGGCTCGCGGTCACCGACTTCATCGCGCCGCTGGTGCCGCTCGCGCTCGGGGCCGGCCGCATCGGCAATTTCATCAACGCGGAACTGTGGGGCCGCCCCGCCGAGCTGCCGTGGGCGATGGTGTTCCCGAACGTGGACCGCGTGCCGCGCCACCCTTCGCAGCTCTACGAGTTCGCGCTGGAGGGCATGCTGCTGTTCGTCGTCCTGTGGTGGTTCTCGCAGCGCCCGCGTCCGCGCGGCGCGGTCTCGGGAGCGTTTCTAGTGGGTTACGGGCTATTCCGCTTTCTCGTCGAATACACACGCGAGCCCGACCGCTTTCTCGGGCTGCTGTCGCTGGGGCTTTCGATGGGTCAGTGGCTGTCGGCACCGATGATGGTCGCCGGCGTGGCGATGATGGGCTGGGCTTACCGCGCGGCAGCGCGTGAAGGACAACGCGGCTCGAAGCCGTGATTGTCGCTCCCCGCCGGGCCGTTGTAGAATTCCGCCCTCGCTGCACACGCGTGGGGACGTAGCTCAGCTGGGAGAGCGTCGCGTTCGCAATGCGAAGGTCGGGAGTTCGATCCTCCTCGTCTCCACCATTCTTCCCGATTCAGGTCCGACCTGGCGTTCAGTCATGCGGGCGCTCGAGCGACGCGGCATCTGGCACAATAGCGGCACGGCGGCCGCCATAACGAGAATAACGCCATGTTCAGCAGACTGATCCCGCGCGAAGGTAAGTTTTTCGATCTGTTCAATGCGCACGCGACGCAGATCGCCGAGGGCAGCCACGCGCTGGTGCAGCTCATGAATGATCCGGCGGCCTCCGCCGCGCACGCCGAGCGCATTGACGCCGCCGAGCGCGGCGCCGACAAGATCACGCACGAGACGATCACGCTGCTGCACAGGACGTTCATCACCCCGATCGACCGCGACCAGATCCATCAGCTCATCACTCGCATGGACGATATCCTGGATCTCGTCCAGGACGTCGCCGAGTCGGTCGTGCTCTACGACATCCGGCGCACGACCCCCGAAGCGCGGCAGCTGGCGCAGATCTGCCAGATGACGTGCGACCGCGTGAAGGCGGCGGTGGCCCTGCTCGCGAATTTGCGTCATCCGGAGGCGATCTTGAAAACCTGCGAGGAGATCGACCGGCTGGAATCGGACGCCGACCGCGTGATGCGCTCCGCCATGTCGCGGCTGTTCCGCGAGGAGTCCGATGTCAAGCAGCTGATCAAGCTGCGCACGATCTACGAGCTGCTCGAGCTCATCACCGACCGTTGCGAGGACGTCGCGAACATCATCGAGGGCATCGTCCTCGAGCATTCATAGGAAGGACGAGCCGCCTTGGAGACCGCCCCCATCAGCCTGGGTGTCGTCGTGTTCCTGGTGCTGGTCGCGCTGGCATTCGACTTCATGAACGGGTTCCACGACGCGGCCAACTCGATCGCCACGGTGGTCTCGACCCGCGTGCTGAAGCCGTACTGGGCGGTGATCTGGGCCGCGTTCTTCAACTTCGTGGCCTTGTTCGTGTTCGAGCTGAAGGTGGCAAGCACGGTCGGCACGGGCATCGTCGATACCGCCGCCGTGGACCATCTCGTCGTGTTCGGGGCTCTCACCGGGGCAATCACCTGGAACGTGATCACCTGGTACTTCGGCATCCCGTCGAGCTCTTCGCATGCGCTCGTCGGCGGCCTCGTGGGCGCGGCCGTGGCCAAGGCGGGATCCGGCGCATTGATTGCGATCGGCCTGGTGAAGCCGGTGATCTTCATCCTCGTATCCCCGCTGCTGGGGTTCCTGCTCGGCTCACTGCTGCTGATCGCGGTCTCGTGGATCTGCGCGCGAACCACCCCGGCGCGGGTAGATATGTGGTTCCGCCGGCTGCAGCTCCTGTCTGCGTCACTCTACAGCCTGGGTCACGGCGGCAACGACGCCCAGAAGACCGTCGGCATCATCTGGATGCTGCTGATCGCGGCCGGGCTGTCCGCGCCGGATGAACACATCCCCTATTGGGTGGTCGTCGCGTGCTACGTCACCATCGGGCTCGGGACCCTGTTCGGCGGCTGGCGCATCGTCAGGACCATGGGGATGAAGATCACCAAGTTGAAGCCGGTGGACGGGTTTTGCGCCGAGACCGGGGGCGGAGTGACCCTGTTCACGACGGCGGCGCTCGGAATTCCCGTCTCAACCACGCATACGATCACCGGCGCGATCGTGGGCGTCGGGTCGGTGCACAAATTTTCTGCGGTGCGCTGGGGGGTGGCGGGAAGGATAGTCTGGGCCTGGGTATTCACCATCCCCTGCTCCGCATTCATCGCCGCGGTCGCCTGGTGGCTCGGGCAGTGGTTAATCTGAGAGGAGAGGAGCGCATGGCGAGGCAAGTCATACACACCGACGCCGCGCCGAAGGCGATCGGGACCTATTCTCAAGCCGTGCGCTGCGGGGCCACGGTGTATCTCGCAGGCCAGATCGGGCTCGATCCCGCAACGATGGAAATGGTTGCCGGCATCGGCCCGCAGGTTCATCGCGTTTTTCAGAACCTGCAGGCGGTCGCACGGGCGGCGGGTGGGGATCTGAAGGACGTCGTGAAGCTCACCGTCTATCTCACCGACCTCGGCCACTTCGCGCTGGTGAACGAGACCATGGCCGCCTATTTCTCGCCGCCCTACCCCGCGCGTGCTGCGGTCGGAGTCGCGAGCCTGCCGCGCGGCGCGTTAGTGGAGATGGACGCCATCATGCATCTCGAGTGAAGGGG
>DATICE010000067.1:0-10034 GCA_035456985.1 Burkholderiales bacterium
GAGCGATCCTCAGGCATCACAGGAGAACATGATGGACGCGGAAAGCCTGAAAAGCCTCGGCACCCTGCTCTTCTGGGGCGTGCTGTTCTTCCTGATGATGCGCTTCGGCTGCGGGGCGCACATGATGGGGGGACACGGGCACGGCGGCCATGGCGGACACGGTGGAAGCGGCGGCGAAAAGGATCCGGTATGCGGCATGAACGTCGACCCCGGAAAAGCGGCGGGCGCGAGCGTGCACGCCGGCAAGACCTATTACTTCTGCTCCACCTCCTGCCGCAACCAGTTTGAGCAAGACCCGCAGAAGTATCTCGCGGCGGCCGCGCAGAGCGACCAACCGCATGGAGGGCACCACCATGGGTAAGCTCTACTGGCGCGACGTGGGGCTCGCGATGGGCTCCTTTCTTGCCATCACCTACGTTTTTTGCGTGGGCTACGACCTGGCGTTCGACCAGCGCATGTACGAAGTCTGGCTCAAGCTGCTGCCCGGCTTCACCTGGCTGACATGGGGAAGCTTTTTCCTCGGGCTGGTGGAATCGTTCCTCTACGGCATCTATTTCGGGCTCGTGTTCGCGCCGCTCTACAACTTCTTTCACGGTCGAGGACGAGCAGGTAACCACTCGTGAACGATCTCGTCACCGCCAGCGCCGATCCCCCGCGGTGCCGACACTGCGGGGCCCCGCTTGTCGGGCTCCTGCGCGCGCGGGAAGCCGAAGGCTACTGCTGCGAAGGCTGTTTTCTCGCAGCGCATCGGCACGCCGCCCTGCCCGCGGGCGCCGATGACGGGCAATACGCGCTGGGCGAGGCGTTGGTCGCCGCACTGGACGCGCGGGAGCACGAAACCGGGCTGCACTCGAAGCGGGTCGCCTGCCACACACTCATTCTGGCCAAGCATTACTCGGCCGACCCGCGGGAGCTGCAGCAGGTCTACCTGGGGGCGCTGCTGCACGACATCGGCAAGATCGGAATTCCGGATTCGATATTGCGCAAGGACGGGCCCTTAACCGAGGCGGAATGGCGGGTGATGCGCACCCACCCGGAGATCGGCCACCGTATTCTCGCCCATGCTCCGGCCCTGGCGGAGGCGGCGGAACTCGTCCTCAGTCACGAGGAGCGCTTTGACGGAACAGGTTATCCGCGCGGGCTGGCAGGCGAGGCTATCCCCTTGTGGGCGCGGCTCTTCGCCGTGATCGACACGCTGGACGCGATGACCTCGGATCGACCCTATCGCAAGGGCCTCTCGTACGACAAAGCGCGGTCCGAAATCGAGTGCCTATCCGGCACTCAGTTCGATCCGCAGGCAGTCAAAGTCTTCGAGGCTGAAACCGCAACACTGCGCGAAATGGTGGCGCTGAAGTGCGATGCGACATCCGCCCGGAATGCGATTCTGGTATAGAGGTTCCTCCCGGAATTGCCTGGAGACACTTCGTGAGCTTTATCGAGACACCCGCGAGCTTTCCGTATCCCTGGTACCTGCGGCTGATGTTCCGGCGCCAGCGGCGGCGCTACGGGCGCGAGCTCGAACCAGTGCGCCTGTGGGCGCGGATGCCGGCCGCGTTTCTTGCCATGAGCGCGATGTACCGGGCGCTCGACCGCAAGTCCTCGCCGATCGAGCCCGCCCTGCGATCGCTCCTCCAGGTGCGAATCTCGCAGATCAACGGGTGCGAATTCTGCGTGGACCTGAACTCCTTCCTCGGGCTGGAGCGCGGCACCGCGCGGGACAAGCTGCGCGCGCTGCCGCAGTTCGAGGATTCGGCGCTGTTCAGTGAACGCGAAAAAGCGGCACTCGCCTACGCCGAGACCGCGACGCACAGCGATCGCCGCGTCGACGAATCCCCCATCGCGCGATTGCGCAAGCATTTCGACGACCAGGCGATCGTCGAGCTCGCCGCGCTGATCGCCTACCAGAACATGTCAAGCAAGTTCAATGCCGCGCTCGGCGTGCCAGCGCAGGGGTTCTGCGCGGTTCCCGTGGAATCGCCTCCGAAAGCAGAAAAGGCATGAAGGACGCTGGTAAGTTCCCGTCACGCTTCTGGACCTTCACCGGTGATCGCGCCGATGATCGGGCAGCGCGGCGCGCGCGCATGCGCCTCGCATTCGTGGAGCAGGTGGGCAAGGACACGCTCGATGCGCTTGAGGTCGGCGACGCGGCGCCGCGTCTCTTCCAGCCGCGCGGCGGCGATGCGCCGGATGCTGCGCCGGTCGGTCCCATCATCGAGCTCGAGCAGCGTCGCAATCTCCTCCAGGCTGAAACCCAGGGACTGCGCGCGCTTGATGAAACGGATGCGCCCCACGTGATCGCCCCCGTAGCGGCGATAGGCGCCCGGCGTGCGCCCGGGCCGCGGCACGAGCCCGCGTCGCTCGTAGTAGCGGACGGTTTCGACCCCGACCCCCGCCGCCTCGGCGGCATCCCCTATGGTAAATCCCGCGCGGTCCGTCACGAGCACCCCCTTGACTCCGTACCGAAGTACGGACTTTACACTGGCGCCGCCAGGATCTCAATAACGGGAGGCAGCGCATGAATCACACACCGCACCACGGACACGCACACCACGGACACGCCTGCTGCGGGGGCGATCACGCTCCGGCACACAAGGCAACCGATCCCGTCTGCGGGATGACGGTGGATCCGGCCTCCGCCAAGCACGTCTTCGAGCACGAAGGCGTCAAGTATTACTTCTGCTGCGGCGGCTGCCGCACGAAGTTCGAGGCCGACCCGGCGAAGTACCTCGCGAAGCGCGCCCCCGCCGCACAGGTGGCGGCGGAAACGGTGACGGATCCCGTGTGCGGCATGAAGGTGGACCCGAAGTCCGCTGCGGGCGTGCACGAGCACGCCGGCGTCAAGTATTACTTTTGCAGCAAGCATTGCCTCGCCTCGTTCAAGGCAGATCCGGCGAAGTATCTGACGAAGGCCGGGCCGGCTCCGGCGCATGCCGCCCCCAAGGGCGCCCAGTACACCTGCCCGATGCATCCCGAAATCGTGCAGGACGGGCCCGGCTCCTGTCCCAAGTGCGGCATGGCGCTGGTGCCGATGGTGCCCGCCGCGCCGACAGCGACCGAATACACCTGCCCGATGCACCCGGAGGTGCGCAGCCCGAAGCCCGGCAACTGCCCGAAATGCGGCATGGCGCTGGTGCCGGTTGCGGGCGCGCAGGAAGACGACGCCGAGCTGCGCGACATGACGCGGCGCTTCTGGGTGGGGGTCGCGCTCTCGGTGCCGCTGCTGTTCGTCGCAATGGCGCCCTATCTCGGCGTCGCGCAGCCGCTCGGGCTCGCGCCGCACCCGCGCATGTACGTCGAGTTCGTCCTCGGCACGCCGGTCGTGCTCTGGAGCGGGTGGCCGTTCTTCCACAAGTTCGCGCTCTCGCTGAAAAACCTCAGTCCGAATATGTACACCCTGATCGGCCTCGGGGTAGCGCTCGCCTACATCTTCAGCGTCGCGGCAGTGTTCGCGCCGGAGCTGTTTCCCGAGGAATTCCGCATGCAAAGCGGCGAGGTCGGCACCTACTTCGAGGCGGCCGCGGTGATCGTCACGCTGGTGCTGCTCGGGGAGGTCTTGCAGCTGCGCGCCATGGGTAAGACCAGCCAGGCCATCCGGCAACTGCTCGCGCTCGCGCCGAACACCGCGCTGCGTATCGAGGCCGACGGGCGCGAAGTCGAGGTATCGCTGAACGACGTCCAGGTGGGAGACAAGCTGCGCGTGCGTCCCGGCGAGAAGATCCCGGTGGACGGGACGTGCGTCGAGGGCTCCTCGAACGTGGACGAGTCCATGATCACCGGCGAACCGGTGCCGGTTGCAAAGAAGGCCGGCGACAAGGTCACCGGCGCCACCATCAACGGCAAGGGCGCGCTTGTCATCCGCGCCGAGAAAGTCGGGGCCGATACGCTGCTCGCCCAGATCGTGCACATGGTCGCGCAGGCGCAGCGTACCCGCGCGCCAGTGCAGCGTCTCGCCGATCTCGTCGCCGCCTATTTTGTGCAGACCGTGATCGCGATCGCCATCGTGACCGCGCTCGTATGGTGGTTCTTCGGCCCCGAGCCGCGGGCCGCCTACGCGCTCGTGAACGCGGTCGCGGTGCTTATCATCGCGTGCCCATGCGCGGTGGGACTTGCGACGCCGATCTCCATCACCGTCGCGATGGGACAAGGCGCACTGAACGGCGTCCTGTTCCGCAATGCCGAGGCCGTGGAGAAGCTGCGCGAAGTAAACACGCTGGTGGTGGACAAGACCGGCACGCTCACGCTCGGAAGACCGCAGCTTGTGGATTTCGTGGTCGAGGGCATCGGCGAGAAAGACGCGCTGTCGCTGATCGCGAGCCTCGAGCGGGCAAGCGAGCATCCCCTCGCCCAGGCGATTGTGAAAGGCGCGGAAGACCGGGGCATGAAGCTCGCTGCGGTCGAGAACTTCGAGTCGGTCACCGGCCAGGGCGTGCACGGGACGATCGGGGGGCGCCAGGTCGCCGTCGGAAACCGCCGCTTCATGGAGGCGCGGGGAGGTGTTCCGCAGGCGCTCGTGGACAAGGCCGAGCGGCTCCGCGCGCAGGGCAAGACCGCCCTCTACGCGGCGATTGACGGCAAGGTGGCCGCCGTCATCGCGGTTGCCGACCCGATCAAGGAAACGACGCCGGAAGCGATCAAGACACTGGCAGCCGAAGGTGTGCACGTGGTGATGCTCTCGGGCGACTCGCGCAAGACCGCCGAAGCCGTCGGCAAGCAGCTTGGGATCGAGGAAGTGATCGCGGAAGTGCTGCCCGAGCAAAAGGTGGATACCATCAAGTCGCTGCAAGGCCGCGGGCGCGTGGTTGCCATGGCGGGCGACGGCATCAATGACGCCCCTGCGCTCGCCCAGGCGAATGTCGGAATCGCGATGGGCACCGGTACCGATGTCGCGATCGAAAGCGCGGGCGTGACGCTCGTCAAGGGCGATCTGCGCGCCATCGCCAAGGCGATCCGGCTTTCGCACGCCACGATGCGTAATGTGAAGCAGAACCTTTTCTTCGCCTTTGTCTACAACGCGAGCGGGGTGCCCATCGCGGCGGGTGTGCTCTATCCCTTCTTCGGGCTGCTGCTCTCTCCGATCATCGCCGCGGCGGCGATGGCCATGAGCTCGGTGTCCGTCGTAACCAACGCGCTGAGGCTTCAGCGGGTGCGGCTGTGACGCGCCCTCTCCGCGTCCTGCGCCATGAGCGATGCAAATCTGACCTCCGGGACGGCCGCCAAGGCGCTTGACGCGCCGACGCCCGCGGCGGGCGTGCGGCGAAATCTGTGGCCGCTCGCGATCTTCGCGGTCATCGCCGTGTTCCTGGGCGTCGGACTGACGCTCAACCCGCGGGAAATCCCTTCTCCGCTCATCGGAAAGCGGGTGCCCGAATTCCGGCTCGAGCCGGTCAAAGGGCGCACGCTGGGATTCGCCTCGGGCGACCTGCGTGGCGAAGTTTCGATCGTCAACGTATTCGCGTCATGGTGCGCGGCTTGCCGGGATGAGCATCCGCTCTGGATGCAGTTGCGGTCGGAGGGCGGCGTCCCGCTGCACGGCCTCAACTACAAGGACCGGCCGGACGACGCCGCGCGCTGGCTCGCCGAGCTGGGCGACCCCTACACGCGCACTGGCGCGGACCTCAACGGCCGGGTGGGAATCGACTGGGGTGTCTACGGCGTTCCCGAGACGTTCATCGTCGACAAGCAAGGCGTGATCCGCCACAAGGTGATCGGCGCGGTCACGCGGAAGACGCTCGATGAGAAAGTGCTGCCGCTGGTGCGCAGGCTGCAGGCGGAATAAGCGCGCCGCCTGGATCGGGCCGAGGCGATGAGCGATCTGTCCGGCCTCGGCATGCTCACCGCGTTCGCGGCGGGATTAGTCTCGTTTCTCTCGCCCTGCGTCCTGCCGCTGGTGCCGAGCTACGTTTCGTATGTCGCCGGCGAGCGCTTCCAGCAGCATCGGCACCTTGACGTCACCCGGCGACTCTCGGCATGCGCAATGAGCGGGATGTTCGTGGCCGGGTTCTCGACCGTCTTCCTGGCCTTCGGGGCGAGCGCGAGCGCGCTCGGCCAGCTGCTCATGATGTACCGCTACGAGGCGAACATCGTCGGTGGCGCAATCATCATCGTCTTCGGGTTGCTGATGCTCGGCATGCCGCACTGGCTGCCGTGGTTGCAGCGGGACATGCGCTTCCACCCCCATGTCCTGAGCGGCCATCCACTGTCCGCGTTCACCCTCGGCCTCGCGTTCGGCTTCGGGTGGACTCCGTGCATCGGGCCGGTGCTCGGCGCGATCCTCACCCTGAGCGCCGTGAGCACCACCACGGGCGGTGTCGGGCTGCTGGGCGCTTATGCCTTGGGGCTGGGCGTCCCGTTCCTCGCGTCGGCGCTGTTTCTGGATCGCGCGGCGCGCCTGCTGCGGGAAGTGCGCCGGCTGGGGCAGCTGCTGCAAGTCGCCGGCGGACTGCTGCTGATCGCGCTCGGGATCGCCATGATCACCGGCTGGCTGACGGCGTTTTCGTTCTGGCTGATCGACACCTTCCCCGCTTTCCGCACTATTGGTTGAGACGCCGGTATGACGCCCAAACACGATATTCAACGTAACGCGAAAGTCCGACTGCTCACAGCCATTGCCTCGGTGTTCGACGCGCGCCGGCCGGGTAACCGTCTGCCGGGAGCGCAAAAGCGGCTGGAACCGATGCTGTTCGCCGGCGCCGCGAGCTACGGCAACTATTTCAACATGCCGGGACGAGCTTCATATCGGATCGAACTGGATATCCGGCGGGCGGGTGCGCGGGACCAGATCAGGATACCGTTCGAGTTCCGGCATTCCCTCGTCACCACGGGCCCTCGCCCATGAAAGCAATGGCCGGCTAGGAGAAGCTCATGAGCCAGGATCGTCAGCGCGAACCGAAGCGAGATAACGGCATGAGATCCCGCGCCAAATGGGTGTTCGTCGCGTTCGCCCTCATCGCCGCCTATTTTCTGATCGCCGAGCACAAGGTGCACCTCCTGGGCTGGCTATCCGCGTACGGGATCTGGTTGCTGCTGCTCGCCTGCCCGCTGCTGCACATGTTCATGCATGGCGGTCACGGGCACCGGCACGAAACACGGAAGGAAGACGTGAAATGATCGATCCCGCAGGCCGATGGAATGGAATGTACATGAAGATAACGAACTCGCGAGAATCCCTGATTGACCGTACGGCGGCACGCTTTCCGCTGGTGCTGGCGATGGTCATCCTCGCGGCCGTGCCCGCGCTTGCGCCCGCTGCCGCCCCACCCGGAAGCGGGACGGCCCGGGAGAATCCGCGCTTCGCGAGCCTCGAGGTCGATATCTGGCCGGAGTATGACCGGCGTGCCGCGGTGCTCGTGATCCTCAAGGGTGAGCTCGCTCCCCAGGTTGCCCTGCCTGCCACGGTATCCCTTCGCATTCCAGCCACGAGCAATCCGACGGCGGTGGCCTACGCAACGGCACCCGGCTCGGGGCTCTTCAACCTGGAGCACGAGCGGATCTCCGGCGACGCGAACACGACGCTCCGGTTCAGGACGTCGCACCGCATCGTCCACGTCGAGTTCTACGATCGGCTCGCCCCGGACGACCTGTACCGCCGCTTCACCTATGTCTGGCCGGGCGATCTAGCCGTCGACCAGCTCGCCGTGCGTCTGCAGGAGCCCGCGGGAGCGAGCAACATTCTGGTGAAGCCCGAGCTCGGCGCCGCGGTGCGAGGCCCGGACGGACTGCTGTACCGAAGTTCCGAGCCCGTCACGGTCGCCGCAGGAAAGCGGCTTCCGATCGAGGTCGCTTACATGAAGACCGACCCGCGCACCACTTCCGAGATACTCGGGCTGAAAACCCCGGCTGCAGGGCCCGCACCGGGGACCGGCTCCGGCATCGCACTGCCCGCCTGGCTGCTCGTTGTCGCGGTCTCTGCGGCTTTGATGATCGGCGCCGCGATAGTGTTGCTGTGGTGGCGCGTGCGCAGTAAGTTACCCAGCGCTCCACCGCAGGGTGCGGGCTTCTGCCCGAAGTGCGGCAGCCCGCGCAGGCCGGAGGATCGGTTCTGCCCGAAATGCGGAGCACCTCTGCACGGTCGCTAGAAGCCGCGGTTCAGCATGATCATCGAAATTCAGCATCCGTACGGACCGAGAAGATCGTGTTTGAGCCATGGCGGCGGCCGCGGCGAGCACCGCGGTCAGCACAAAAAACCGCGGCGAACGCTGCCTGCTGCAGCAGGCACCGACTACGTAAACGGCGCCGACTGCAATGCGAGACGCCGCGGCGGGAATCCGCTGCAGCGTTCGTTTACTTGACCCGTGTCGCTTCGATCTGGGCCTTGGCGCCGAAGCCGACCGTCACCGGGAACGACACGAAATGGCCGCGGGAAGTCATGTTGTCGTCGTGGACGGCGAACCCGAAGTTGTAGACCTTGCCGTCCTGCAGCGCCTTGTCGTCGGCATTCTTCAGATGGCGGGGCCGGACCCATTCGACGGTCCACGCGCCGTCCTTCCATAGCCCCCGGGCGTTCTTGTTGTCCGCGGCCGAGCCGGCCGCGATGCCCCTGCTGACGAAGTACTGCGGCAGCAGGTCGCCCGCCTTCCATCCCGCCTTGGGATCGAACGGCACCGCGTTCTCGCCGGGCACGAGCGCGGCCCCCGGGCTCCGCAGCGTAGCGTCGGTGCGCGCCCGGCTTCCGACCTTGCCCGCGTCGTACATGTAATTCGGCTGGCCGGTCTTGGCGTCCCGGTTTGAAGCGAACATGTTCTTGCCCGCATCGAAATTGCGCCACTCGAGCACGTAGCCGTCATCGGCCATTCCGACCGGATTGGAGCGGTGCGCGCGCCACTGGGCGAGATCGAGGAAGCCGCCGGATGCCTTGATCTTGCCGATTTCCGCCAGGGAACGCCCCGTGTCCCACGACGCCAGAGCATCGGTCCGGGTCGAGGGCAGGTACTTGCGCACGTCGCTGCGCTTGATCGCCGCAAGCATCGGATTGGCCTTGACGGCCGCCGCCGCGGGCTGGCCGGGCATGTCGCGTTCGCCGTTGTGGCAGGTGAGCCAGCAGCCCTGGTTGCCGTAGCCCGCCACCGATCCATCGTCGATCATCATCGTAAGCCGGTCTTCGTAAATCGCCGGCTGCTCGCCCTTGCGCACCGCGGCGGCGAGCCTCTGGTTGCCGTAGGGCTTCCATTCCTTGCCGTCAAAGCGGTAGTAGGGATACGCGTCGCCCGCCTGGTTCGCCTGCGTCCTCCATGCGAACCGGAAATAGGCGTTCTCGTCGTCGTAGGCAGCCTGGACGTTCAAATAGACTACCCCGTTCTTCCCGGGGATGGGAGTGGGCTCGAGCGGGTTCGCCAGGACCAACTTGTTGCCGAGCTTCACTTCCTGGCCGTTGTGGCAGGTCGCGCACGCTGTGCCCTGGGAGACCATCGAGGCCCCCGGGTGATTGGCGCTACGCAACCACTGATAGGAAGACTGCGCGGGGTAGAACAGGGTCAGCGTAGTGGTCGGGACGCGATTCCAGTCCAGGGAGCCGGAATCTTCATTCGCCGTCGTGCAGCCCGCAACAGCCGCGATAACGGCCAACGCCATGGGTGCAGCAAGGATGGTTCTCATGTCAACTCCCGAGAAGTGTTGTAGAAGATCGGGGCCCCGGAATCTGCCGCGGCGCCCATTATCGACAACCTAGCAGCCCGGCCCTGCGGCAGGGTTGATCCAAATCAAGCATTCCCCTCTAGCCTGCTCCAGATCAGGAAATTCGAGGGCCGCGACTGTTTCCGCGCGGCTCATCAGCGGCCTGCTGCCCGCCCGTTGATTTCACTCCGCCGCGTCAACGGCAGCCGCGCTATCGCAGAAGCGGTGATTCCGCCGCGTCGAGATCGACGCCTGCGATATTCGCTTGTGCCGCGAGCAGGCGAGTGTACTGCCGAAGTGCCTTGTGCAGGACGCGCTCGCGCAGCCGCTGCGCAATGCGCGGCCGGGTCGCTTCGAAGGGCAGCCGCCTGCCCGGCTCGCGCCGGTCCACGGCAAGGATGTGGAACCCGAAACGGGTCTTCACA
>DATICE010000068.1:0-13747 GCA_035456985.1 Burkholderiales bacterium
ATGCCGCGCTCCATGTGCTGCAGCAGGCGCGCGCTGGTCTGGCGCAGGCGTGATGACAGCATCGACACCAGCTTCACCAGCACTTTCGAGCCGAGGCTGGGATGGTCGAGGATGATCTTGGCCATATTGTCGCGGTGGAGCACCGCGAACACGGTGGTCTCGGTGGCGACGCAAGTCGCGAAGCGCGGCTCGCCGTCGATCATGGACATCTCGCCCAGCGTCATGCCCGGGCCGACGCTGGTCATGTGCTGCTGGCCGCTGCGCATTCCCCTCTTGAAGATATCCACCGAGCCCTCGATGATGAGGAGCATGAAATCCCCGCCCTCGTCCTCGCGGATGATGGTCTCGCCCGCCTGCGCGCGATAGACATCCATGTAGCCGGCCAGGATCGAGATGTCCTCGCGCGAGAATTCGGCAAAAAACAGCGAGCGGCCGACCAGGCTGAAGATCTCATTGGCGATCGCCGTGCCCTTGCCGACGCGCTCCAGCGATTGCAGCGAGGCTCGCCCGGGATTGCTGGCTTCGAAATCGATCTGCGCCATGTCGCCGTCCCGCTCCCCCTCAAATACGGCCGCGTTTCACGCCACTATATTACAGCGCCAGCGTTCCCGCTAATTTCCCCTGGTCATCACGTACAGCCTCGGACCTAAAATTGGCAAGCAGCAAGCACCATCGCGTCGGCCGCCTGCCCGCCTCCACGGTCGCATCCCCACTGAAGCGGGGCGCGTCGAGGGGCGGAAGAGGGACCCTCTGGGATCTGACCCCAGAGACGCGCACAGGATCGGTACTCTCATGACGCGCCCATGATCGGCTTCACGGTCGCATCCCTCAAGCGGGTCCCTGCTCCACGTTCCGCCGATCCCTGCTCCGCGCTCCGGCGTGCTACTCGGCCTGCTGCGCCTTCAGCCGCCGTTGGCTCACTGCGTCCGCAAGCACGCCGAGGACCTTCTTGCTGTCCTCCCAGCCGATGCAGCCGTCCGTGATGCTCATGCCGTAGACGAGCTCCTTGCCCGGAAGGTGGTCCTGCCGGCCTGCCTTGAGGTGGCTCTCCGCCATGATTCCGAAGATGCGTGATTCACCTCCGGCAATCTGGTCCGCGACCTCGCGCGCCACGTCGATCTGCTTCTCCGGCTTCTTGCTCGAGTTGCCGTGGCTGAAATCGATCATCAGGCGCGCGGGTACCCCCGCTTCCGCCAGGCTCCGGGCCGCGGCGTCCACGCTTGCGGCGTCGTAGTTGGGCTTCGCGCCGCCGCGCAGGATGATATGGCAGTCCTCGTTGCCGGCGGTGGAGACGATCGCGCTGTGGCCGCCCTTGGTCACGGACAGGAAATGATGCGGTGCGCTCGCCGCGCGGATCGCATCCACCGCGATCCGGACGTTGCCGTCGGTGCCGTTCTTGAAGCCGACCGGGCACGACAGCCCCGAGGCGAGCTCGCGATGGATCTGCGATTCGGTGGTGCGCGCCCCGATCGCGCCCCACGCCACCAGGTCGGCGAGGTACTGCGGCGTGATCATGTCGAGGAATTCGCAGCCAACCGGCACGCCCATATCGTCGAGATCGAGCAGCAGCTCGCGCGCAACGCGCAGGCCCTCGTTGATGCGGAAGCTGCCGTCGAGCTTGGGATCGTTGATGAGCCCCTTCCAGCCCACGGTCGTGCGCGGCTTCTCGAAATAGACGCGCATCACCACCAGGAGCTCTCCGGCCAGACGGTCCTTCTCGCGCTTCAACCTGCCGGCATATTCACGCGCCGCCTTCACGTCGTGGATCGAGCACGGCCCCATGATGACGAGCAGCCGATCGTCCGCACCGTGCAGGATGCGGTGAATCGCGGCCCGCGTTTCGTACACGAGCTTCGCGGCCTTCTCGGAAATGGGGAACTCGCGCAACACATGCGACGGCGGCAGGAGCTCCTTGATCTCCTTGATCCGGATATCGTCGGTGCGGTATTGCATTTTGCCTTCTGCCATACAAATCAATGAATTATAGCAGAAGACGAGCGGTAAGCAGTCAGCGGTAAGCAGTACGGAACCCGGAACCGCGGAGCAAACGCGGTGATCACTGCTTACCGCTCACCGCCTACTTCTAACCGAAGTCAGGCGGTGCCGCCTACCGTGAGCCCGTCGATGCGTAGCGTCGGCTGGCCCACCCCGACCGGCACGCTCTGGCCTTCCTTGCCGCAGGTGCCGACGCCGGGGTCGAGCGCCATATCGTTCCCGATCAGCGCAACGCGGGTGAGCGCGTCCGGCCCGTTGCCGATCAGCGTCGCGCCCTTCACCGGGTGGCCGAGCCTGCCGTTCTCGATCAAATAGGCCTCGGAAGCGGAAAACACGAACTTGCCACTGGTGATGTCCACCTGCCCGCCGCCGAAATTGACGGCGTAGAGGCCGCTCGTCACCGAAGCGATGATCTCCTCGCGCGGCGTGCCGCCGTTCAGCATGTAGGTGTTCGTCATGCGCGGCATCGGTATGTGGGCGTAGGATTCGCGCCGTCCGTTGCCCGTCGGGCGCACTTTCATGAGGCGCGCGTTGAGACTGTCCTGCATGTAGCCCTTCAGCACGCCGTTCTCGATCAGGACGTTGCGTTGCGTGGGCTGGCCCTCGTCGTCGATGTTGAGGGAGCCGCGCCGGCGGGCAATCGTGCCGTCGTCCACCACGGTGACGCCCGGCGCGGCGACCCGTTCGCCGATGCGCCCGCTGAAGGCGGAGGTACCCTTGCGGTTGAAATCGCCCTCGAGCCCGTGGCCCACCGCCTCGTGCAGCAGCACGCCGGGCCAGCCAGGACCGAGCACCACGGTCATGGTGCCCGCCGGCGCCGGCCGCGCCTCGAGGTTGACGAGAGCCTGGTCCACCGCCTTGCGCGCGTATTCGTCCAGCACTTCGTCCGTGAAATATGCGTAGTCGAAGCGCCCGCCCCCGCCGGAGCTGCCCTGCTCGCGCCTGCCGTCGGCTTCCACGATCACCTGCAGCGACAGGCGCGTGAGCGGCCGCACGTCTGCGGCCAGAACGCCATCCGAGCGCGCGACCAGCACGACCTCGTACTCGCCTGCGAGATACGCCATGACCTGCGTCACGCGCGCATCCAAGGCACGCGCGCGCCGCTCGATGCGCTCGAGCAGCGCGACCTTCGCCGGGTCCTCCAGACTCGCAAGCGGATCATGCGGCGTATAGAGGTTGTGGCCGGCAGCGCGGCGCGCGACGCGCGTGCGGCCCGCCTGCCCCTGGCGCGCGATTGCCCGCGTCGCCTGTGCCGCCGCCTCGAGCGCGGTCAGGCTGATATCGTCGGAATATGCGAAGGCGGTCTTCTCTCCGCTCACCGCCCGCACCCCGACCCCCTGGTCGATGTTGAAGGCTCCGGACTTGACGATGCCTTCCTCCAGGCTCCAGGACTCGCTGCGCGTGTACTGGAAATAGAGATCGGCGTAATCCACCCGGTGCGCCAGGATCTGCCCGAACACGGCCTGCAGCCGGACGGAGTCGAGCGCGTAGGGCGCGAGCAGGACTTCGTTCGCGGTGGCGAACGAGGCCTCGCGCTCCAGGGCCCGGGTTTCGCGGCGGTTCTCGGGTTTCATGGGAATCAGTATAGCCGCTCAGCAGCGATGCAGCGTCCGGTGCGTCAGCGCCGGCAGGCTCTGCCTCAGTTTGCGCAGATGCTCCAGGTTGACCCCGGCCGATATCACGCCGGATCCACGCCCGAGCCGGTCGAGCACCACGCCCCAGGGATCCACGATCATGCTGTCGCCATGAGTCTCGCGCCCGCTCACGTGATAGCCGCCCTGGGCCGGCGCGAGCACGTAAGCGAGGTTCTCAATGGCGCGCGCCCGGATCAGCGTCTCCCAGTGCGCCTTGCCCGTGGTCTCGGTGAACGCGGAAGGCACCAGGATGATGTCGACCGGCTTCAACGCGCGGTAGAGCTCCGGAAACCGCAGGTCGTAGCAGATTGAAAGCCCGAGGCGCGCGAACGGCGTGTCCACGGTCACGACGTCCCGCCCCGGCTCGATGGTGCGCTCTTCCTCGTAGCGCTCCTTGCCCATGGCAAAGCTGAAGAGATGGATCTTGTCGTAGCGCGCGGCGAGCCGGCCGTGGTCGTCGTAGACGAGGCAGCTGTTGCGCACCTTGTCCGGGCTCGAGGCTTCGAGCGGCACCGAGCCACCGACCAGCCAGATGCCGTGCCGGCGCGCCGTGGCGGCGAGAAACTCCTGGATCGGACCGGCGCCCGGCTTTTCGCGCACCCGGACCTTGTCGTCGTCCCGCATGCCCATGATCGCGAAGTATTCGGGCAGCGCCACCAGTCGCGCGCCCTGGGCCGCCGCCATCTCGATCAGCCGCCCGGCCTCGGTGAGGTTGCCCTTGACGTTGGGCCCGGAGGCGAGCTGTACCGCGGCGATGCGCGTCATCCCCGACTGCCCGTCGGAATTTCCGACGTTCGGCCTGGCCTTGGCGAGAAAAGAATTCGATTCACTCATGGCTTACTCGCTCCCTGCCGCAGGCGCGAGCGACGGGAGCTGCACCCGCTTCACAGTCGGCTCGGACCAGGTGCCGGCCACATCGTACTCAAAAGAGGCGAGCTGGCCGAACGGATCCTTTAAGACCTTCTGGGCCAGGTACGCCGCCACGCCCGCCGCGACGCCGACCGGTCCACCGACCAGCGCTCCGGTCCCGACTGCCACGGACCCGCTGAGCTGCGGCGTGATCCGCACCCTCAGGTTCTGCGTCTCGCGCACGAGATCCACCGTTCCTTCCATCACGACGTTCGCGGACGGCCCCCGGATCCGGAATTTCTCGGTGGTGGCGGTGCCGCGCTCGATGCGGGCTGCGCCGGAAATATCGTCGAAGGCGAAGCCCTCGCTGAAGACATCACGGAAATCCAGCGTGACCCGGCGCGGCAGCGACTGCAGGTTCAGCACGCCTAGCAGCTTTCCGATGCCCGGGTCGAGCTTCGTGAATTGCCCTTTTTCGGCGTCGAGCTTCAGGTTGCCGGACATCGTCGGATAGTCCAGCTCGTAGAGCCGGCCGCTCCACGACAGCGACCCCTCCAGCGTGGCCGTGCCGCGCCGCACGCCCTCCGGATACCCGAGGCGCTTGAGCAGCTTGCCGATATCGCTGGTTTCGAGCCGCAGCTGGACTTGCGTCACCGGCCGGGGCTGCGCGCTCTTCCATACCCCGTCGAGCTTCAGGTTGCTCTCGGGATTGGAGAGCAGCAGCCGCTCGAGGTGCCAGTCGCGTCCTTCGGGCACGACGCTCACCTCGAGCTTCCCATAATGCGTATCCTTGATGTGGAACTGCTCCGCCACGACATCGAGCGCGGGCAGATCCTGCGGCTCCACGCGGGACTGCGGGCCGCGGTCCGCGTCCGGCGCAGCGCCGGGCGATGCCGCCGGAATGGCGAGCGTCTTCATGCGCGCCACGATCTTGCCGCGGCCCTGCGGCTGCCATGTGGCCTCGCCGTCCAGCTCCTTGCCGGAGAGCGCGGCGCGCCATTCCCCGCCCTGAACCGAGGCCTTTACCGCAAGGCCGCTGAAGCGCCACCCCAGCGCATCGAGCGTCCCCGCGCTGGCGTCGACGCCACCCCACTCGATTCGCGGCCCGCCCGGACCCGGCTCGAGCAGGTCGAGCCAGCCGTCGACGTCGAGCGCTTTCACCGTGCCGCTCACCCACACGCCATTGCGGTCAGGCTCGGCAGGGGCGCCGCCGAACCGCACCGCTCCGCGCGTGATAATTGCCTCCGCACCTTCACTACGCTGCACAAGGTTCATGCTGACGATGTCGCTGACGGCGAGATTGAGCCGCTCCTGGCCGTCCCCAAGAATACGGTGCTCGTAGCGCACAGGCC
Organism: Burkholderiales bacterium; assembly: GCA_035456985.1. Taxonomy (GTDB): domain Bacteria; phylum Pseudomonadota; class Gammaproteobacteria; order Burkholderiales; family SG8-41; genus SG8-41. The sequence goes on from DATICE010000068.1 coordinate 5,831, forward strand.
AATTCTCCGCCGCGGTCTTCGCCAGCGGCGCGGGCAGGTTGACCGCGAGGCCCTGCAGGCTCGATTCCAGCACGAAACCGGCGGTGCGCCCGCGGATGGTGACCGTCGAGCGCCAATCGGTCGCGCCACGCAGTCTCTGGAGCCACTGCGGGCCGCCGGTGCGGCGGGCAATATCGGCATTCATGCGTCCCTGGATTCCGACCCGCGTTTCGCCTTCGCGCGGGATCACGTTTATCGTCACCGGGCCCCCGAGTACGACGCCCCTCACGCCCTGCGCGTGCACCCTCTTCCCGGTGAACTCGGCCCGGCCTCCCAGCTGCTCCAGCGCCGGCACTCCAGGGTAGATCGTGAGCGTATTCCCGGAAAACTGATAGCTGCCCGCGATCGTGCTCTTATCGGTATCGCTCAGCGGGATCGAAAGCTTGAGCCCGAGCCTGCCCGTGCCCTGCGCCTGCCAGTGGCGGGTGGCATCGCTGATCATCCCGCTCACCGGACTCTTCGCGATGAACCCGAGGAAATCGCCGGTGGCGCCCTCCGCCTCCCCCGATACGTTCAGGAGCTCCTCGTTGGCCGACATATTCGGTATCTCCGCGCGCACCCTCGCGAGGCGCACACCCGAGACAACGCCCTCCCAAGCATGCATGTCCATCCGGCTCCCGCGGAAGACTAGATCGCCCGCAATATTCGTGATGTCGGGCCAGCCGTCCGCGTAATGCAGAACCCCGTCGGCAACCCGGGCCGTAACCTGGAACACGCCGCTCCCGCCCTCGCGAAACGGGTAATCGTCGAGCTTGCCTTTGATGCGCAGCGTAACGTTGCTCGAGTGCCCGGCAGGGAACGCGTGTTCGAGCCAGTCGCGCACTTTCTTCGACACCACGAGCGGTATGTAGCGGCTGGCGAAGCGCGCGTCGGCCCGCGTAAGCCTGCCCGTGAGGTCGATGCTGCCGCTCGTCGCTCCCGCGGTCCGGTAGACGCCGTACGCCGAGCCGGCAAGGTGCGCGTTGGAAAAGTTGGCGTTATTGATCGCCACTTCGGTCTCGCCGGCGTTTTTCACCCATGAGATCTGCGCCGACAACGCCTCGAGCTCGTGCTCGTCGCGGAACACGAGCGGCATCTGCACGGTCGCTTTCCGCGAGTTCAGGAATAGCGTGCCGCCCCGCTCGTTCGCCTCGACCGTGCCGCTTGCGCCCGCGAATCCCGGAATCTTCCCTACGTGATTGAGCGACAGGCGTTGAAACCGCCCGCGCACGCTGTATTGCTGCGGCTCGCTCCATTTTCCGCTCCAGCGCATCGCAACGTCGCTCAACCTGCCCCTGGGCGAGTATTCGGCGAGATGCTTTCGCACCTCCTGCCCGAACGGCAGGTGCTCTGCGAGAGCGACCAGCGGCGCAAGCTCAATCGCGTTCGCCTGCAGCTCGCCGCCTGACTGCTTGCGCGCGCCTGCTGCATTGACCCGCAACAAAAAGTCGGCGGGCGCGAGCTTGAGGCCTCCGGTCGTGGTCAAGCCGAGCTTCGACGCAGAGATCTCGAATCCCTGGTCGGACTGTTTCCACCCGACGCGGCCGGAGAGCTGCGACAGGTCGAGCAGCGGCAGTTCAGCCGCAACTCGTGTGTTCACGTTGGTGAGCCGCACGTCAGCGACGGCCTCGGTCAGCCGGTCCCGGCTGAACGTGAGCCACGCGCGCAGCGCGCCGGCGCCCTGGGGAAACTCGATCGGAAACGGCACCCAGGTGCGCCACGCCGCGATATCGGCGTAGGCAAGCTCGAGGTAGAGCGTCCCGTTCCAGTCGGCAAGCGCGTCGATCGTGCCGCCCCGCAGGTCTCCGCGCACATCGAGCGGAGCGGCCAGCTCTTTAGGAGGAGTCGCCCGCAGTCCGAATCGATGCCGGCCGCCGCCGCTGACGAGATGCAGGTGGACGCTCGTCAGCTCTAGCTGCGGCGCTTTGCGCAGCTCATCGTTCCAGATGATCGTCGCGTCGTGGACCTCGATATCGCGCTGGCGCAGCAGCGAGTCGACGAAGGCATTGCTTCCGCCCCCGTCACCCACCTCGACGCCAGCGATCGACACGACATCGCGCGCGTCGCGGCGGATACTGAGCGTGGGACGATAGATGTCGAGCGCGTGGGTGCGTAACTGGAGCGTCGGCACCGACAGCCACGACAGCGTGTTGTCGACGCGCGGGAGCTCGAGCGCGGGCCGCCCCGCCGTGTCGTATACGATGACGTGCTCGAGCACCAGCTGCGGGCGCAATCCTTCCCACTGGGCGTAGATGCCGCCGATGGTGACTTTCTGCCCCGTGCGCTCACTGACGATGCGGGCGATGTCCTCGCGATAGGAGTCGATGTTGGGGAATACCCAGTAACGCAGCGCAAACACGGCGCCGGCGAAAGCAAGGCCGATCGCGAGCACGCCCCACGTCAGCACGCGGTAGAACCAGAGCGAGCCGACGCCAAGCCGCCGGAACGGTCCCGGTAGCTTCGGTTTTTGCCTGGGGTTGGAAAAAATGCGATATTGACTCAAGGATTTACGTATTCTAACCCTAACCCTGCATGGAAACCCATAACGCGCGGACACGGTTCGGCGCCGACGCGAGCCTCGCGCGTGCTGAGCGGTTGAGCCGCTACGTGAGCCGGCTGCTCGAGGCCGAGCCCGCACTGGGTTTGGATGCGGGAACGGCACAACCGTTCAGTGCCGGGGCAATGCGCGCGTTCCTTGCGGCGCACCCGTCGGGCGACGACGACACGCTCAAGCGCGCGCTGCGCGCGCTGCGCAAGCGGGTCATGCTGCGCGTCGCCGCGCGCGACCTGGGCGGCCTCGCGCCGCTCGCCGAAGTGACCGAGACCATGACCGCGCTCGCCGAGACTGCAATCTCCCATGCCCTCGCGAGCCTGGAAGAGCGGCTCGCCGCGCGGCATGGACTCCCGCTTGGCGCGGCGGACGGGAGTGCCCAGCAGCTGCACGTTGTGGGCATGGGCAAGCTGGGCGGCGCCGAGCTGAACGTTTCCTCCGACGTCGACCTCGTGTTCATTTATCCGGAGGACGGCGAAACGCAGGGACCGCGGCCGATCAGCAATCACGAGTACTACACGGCTCTGGGCCGGCGGCTGATCGCGGCGCTCTCCGAGATCACCGCGGACGGCTACGTGTTTCGCGTGGACATGCGGCTGCGGCCCTACGGCGATGCCGGACCGCTCGTCACGAGCTTCGATGCGCTCGAGGACTACTTCATCACCCAGGGGCGGGAATGGGAGCGCTACGCGTGGATCAAGGCGCGGGCGTTCACCGGCGACCGTGGAGCCGAGCTGATGGAGCGGGTCCTGCCCTTCGTCTATCGCCGCCACATGGACTACAACGCGATTGCGGCGCTGCGCGACCTGCACCGGCAGATTCGCCGCGAGGTGGAGCGCCGCGACATCGCGGACAACATCAAGCTCGGCCCCGGCGGCATCCGCGAGATCGAGTTCATCGCGCAGGTGTTCCAGCTGATCCGCGGCGGGCGCGAGCCCGAGTTGAGAACACAGCCTACGCTCGCCGTGCTGCCGCGGCTCGCCGTGCGGAACCTGCTGCCGGAGGCGGCGGTGCGGGAGCTCACGGAAGCCTACGAGTTCCTGCGCAATCTCGAGCACCGCCTGCAATACCTCGACGACCTGCAGACCCATGTCCTCCCCGCGCCGGAGGCGGACCGCGCGCTCCTCGCCGAGGCGATGGGGCTCGGCGATTACCCGGCGCTCGCCGCCGCTCTCGAGCATCACCGCGGCAACGTTACGCGGCACTTCGACGCGATTTTTGCCGTCTCGCCCGAGAACGAGCACGCGCTCTCGCACCTGTGGCAGGGAGCGCTCGACGCCGAGCGGTCGGCCGGCGTGCTAGCGGGGCTGGGCTTTCGCGAGCCTGCAGCGATCGAGCAGCGCTTGAGGAGCATGCGTTCCGCGAGCCGCTACCGCGAAATGCCGGCGGCGAGCCAGGCGCTGCTCGACCGGGTGGTGCCGCTCGCGGTCGAGGCCGCCGCGGCGGAGAAGGACCCCGACGTCACGCTCGAGCGCCTGATCGGCCTGCTCGAGAGCATCTCCCGCCGCGGCGCCTACCTTGCGCTCCTCAAGGAGTATCCGCAGGCGCTGTCGCGGCTCGCCGCCATGATGAGCGCGAGCCCCTGGGTCGCCCAGTACCTGACCACCCATCCGATCCTCCTCGACGAGCTGCTCGACGCGCGCGCGCTCTACGCCCCGCCGCACTGGCCATCAGCGACGCGGGAGCTGCGCGGGCTGATGGACGCCGCCGCGGGGGATGCCGAGAAGAGTATGGACGTCCTGCGGCACTTCAAGCACGCGCACACCATGCGGCTCATCGCGCAGGATCTTGCGGGCCTGCTGCCCATCGAGACGCTGAGCGACCACTTGAGCGACCTGGCGTGCGTCGTGCTCGAAGAAGTGCTGCGCACGACGTGGCGGATGCGCCCCGGGCACCGGGAGGCGCCGCGCTTCGCCGTAATCGGCTATGGCAAGCTCGGCGGCAAGGAGCTCGGATACGCCTCTGATCTCGACCTCGTGTTCCTCCACGACGACGCCGCGCCGGAGGCGGCCGAGAACTACGCGCGATTTGCCCAGCGCATCAACAGCTGGCTGTCCAGCATGACGCCGGCCGGGACGCTCTATGAAACCGACCTCAGGCTGCGACCCGACGGCGCAGGCGGATTGATGGTGAGCCCGCTTGCGAGCTACCAGGAGTACCAGATGCACAAGGCCTGGGTGTGGGAGCAGCAGGCGCTCACCCGCGCCCGCTTCGTCGCCGGGGACCGCGAGATCGGCGCCGCATTCGAGGCGCTCCGGGTCGAGGTTTTGCGCAAGGAACGCGACCTTGAGGCGCTGCGCCGGGCGATCGCCGAAATGCGCCGCAAGCTGCGCGACGCCCATCCCAACCGCAGCGAGCTCTTCGACATAAAGCACGACCCCGGCGGCCTCGTCGACGTCGAGTTTGCCGTGCAGTACCTCGTTCTCGGCCATGCACACGCGCACGCGGAGTTGACCGGGAACATCGGCAACCTCGCCCTGCTCAAGCTCGCTGCGCGCCTCGGCCTGCTCACCGGGGAACACGCGCAGGCCGCGCACGACGCCTATCGGCGCTTGCGCCAGCTCCAGCACGCGCTGCGCCTGAAGGGCGAAAAATACGCCCGCATCGCGCCGGAAGCGGTCGCAGGGGAAATCCGGGCCGTGCGGGAACTCTGGAAATCCGTTATCGGTGACGACTGACGAGTGACGAGAAACGACTGATCAGGCGCCGGCGCTTGCCATCCCTGCGGACTGCGCCTTGGCCGCGAGCAGGCGGTAGACGGTGATTTCACCCTTGCCCTTGACGTGGACGGTCTGCGGGCCCTCGAAATCGAACTCATTGCGCACGCGCCGGTAGGTGGTGGCGTCGACCAGTATCATGCTCGGGCCCGCCTGCTCGGTGACGCGGGCTGCGATGTTGACGGTATCGCCCCACAGGTCGTAGATGAATTTCTTCATCCCGATCACCCCCGCCACGACCGGCCCCGTGCCGATGCCGACGTGGATCTGCAGCCGTGCCCTGCGGATGCCGGAAAGCGTCTCCATGTACTGGCGCATCTCCGTCGCCATCGCGCAAATCGATCTGCAGTAGTCGCGTTCCGAGGGAGCGGTACCGGCGGACAGGTGATGCTCGTCGAGGCCGCCCGCAACCATGTAGGCATCCCCGATGGTCTTGATCTTCTCCAGCCCGTGTTTCTCGGCGAGCACGTCGAAATGCGAGAACACCTCGTTCAGCAGCGTGACCATGAATTTGGGCGGCATCTCCTCGGATAGCCGCGTGAAGTTGATGATGTCTGCGAACATGACCGTGACGTCCGAAAAACCGTCAGCAATGGTCGCGTGCTGCTCCTTCAGTCGCCGCGCGATCGGACCAGGCAGGATGTTGAGCAGCAGCCGCTCCGATTTCTCCTGCTCCGCCTGCAGCAGCTTGTACTGCTCGTCGATCCGCGCCTGCAGCTTGTCGCGCTGATTGACGAAGTAGCTGATCAGCAGGTAGACGATGGTGGACACCGCGGCAAAGTTCAGCGAGAAGAATACGGCGACCGACTGCATGGTGACGCCCTGCTGCACGCCCTCGCTCAAGTAGTAGTCGAAGAAGCCGGACACTCCCGTCATCACGATGTAGGCGAAGAACCACGGCAGCGAGTCGCGCGGACCCTGGAAGATCATCACCCCGACCGGCGCGAGCAGGGCCCAGAGCATTACGCCCGAAGAGCTCACGTAGCTGCCGATGCTCCACTGCATGATGAACGGCACGAACAGGAACAGGCTCACCTGGATGAAGCGGAACAGCTCGAAGTTGCGCCGCCACAGGTAGAGACCGAGCGAGCCCGCCGAGACCGCGAGGTAGATGAGCGGCACCGTGGCGGAGAACTTGATGCCCATCGCCCAGTAGATGGCGAGCCACAGCATCGCGCCGAAGCCCATCAACCCGGAAGCAAAGATGGCGAGGGTCTTGTTGAGCTTCTGCTGCTCGGTGTCCTCGCTCGAAATGACGCGCTGGCCGAGGTTCGCCAGCCAGCCGCCCGTATTGCGCGCCATCGCTACTCCCTTGGGAGACCGCAGCCGGAATGGAAGCCCGATCCGGCGGATGCGATCGTGTTGCAATTCTACTTGCGTATCGCCATGACTGCCAGCCAACTTCGCACGCCTCAGCCGCGCACGAAACCCGCTAGAATAACGGCTTTCGGCGGAGTCTCCACATGCCTTCGATGGCCGATCGTGACGGGCATATCTGGTACGACGGCAAGCTCGTGCCCTGGCGCAATGCCACCACGCACGTTCTCACCCACACGCTGCATTACGGCATGGGCGTGTTCGAGGGCGTGCGCGCCTACAAGACGGCGAACGGTACCGCGATCTTCCGCCTGCGGGAGCATACCGACCGCCTTTTCTACTCGGCGCACATCAACGGCATGCGGCTGCCTTACGACAAGCCGACGTTGATCGAGGCGCAAAAGGAAGTGGTGCGCGCCAACAAGCTGGAGGCCTGCTACATCCGCCCGATCGCGTTCTACGGCTCGGAGGCAATGGGCATCTCGGCGAAGAACGTGACGGTGCACGTGGCGATTGCGGCCTGGCCGTGGGGCGCCTACCTCGGCGCGGACGCGCTCGAGCGCGGCATCCGGGTCAAGACCTCCTCCTACGCGCGCCACCACGTAAACGTCACGATGTGCCGGGCGAAGTCCGTCGGCACTTACATGAACTCCATCCTGGCGCACCAGGAGGCGGCGCAGGACGGCTACGACGAGGCGCTGCTCCTCGACGTCGACGGGTTTGTGGCCGAGGGGTCGGGCGAGAACATCTTCATCGTGTGCAACGGCGCGCTCTACGAGCCGGAGCTCACTTCGGCGCTCGCGGGCATCACGCGCGACTCGGTGGTCCGCATCGCGCAGGACTTCGGCATACCGGTCATCGCCAAGCGCATCACCCGCGACGAGGTTTATTGCGCCGATGAGGCGTTCTTCACCGGCACGGCAGCCGAGGTGACGCCGATTCGCGAGCTCGACAACCGCAGGATTGGCAGCGGCAAGCGTGGCCCGGTCACGGAACAGCTGCAGAAGACATTCTTCAACTGCGCGACCGGAAAATCGGATAAATACCGCGACTGGCTCACGCCGGTGGCGGGATGAGCGCGGGGAGCGGGCCTCTTCCGGAAAATCTTTCGGATCCTGCCCGCCCCCCGCACCGCCCGTCGGTCCATCCAATGAATATGCCCGAGAAAACGGAAAACAAGGAACGCCTGATCGAGGTCACGGCCGCGGACCTGCCGCTGCACTGCCCGATGCCCTCCATGCTGCTGTGGAACGCGCACCCGCGGGTGTTCCTGCCGGTCGAGAAGACCGGAGAGGCGCTCTGTCCCTACTGCGG
>DATICE010000069.1:0-26851 GCA_035456985.1 Burkholderiales bacterium
GACCTTGTACCTGGCCCAGTCGAAATCCTCGCCACCCTCCGCCAGCCCGACCGGCGTCAGCCGATAGGACTTCTGGCTCACCATCATGTCGAGGCTGTCGCGGCCGTTGAAGAGGCCGTTGCGCATGATGATGCCGACCTCGCCCTTGGCGTCGGGGCCGGTCGGCAGCAGGATCGCCCGCTCCGCTTCGCGATCGGCGGCGGTGAAGGACAGCTCCTGGGCGAGCGTAATCCTGACCGGGATCGCGGTCCGGGTCAGGACCTGGATCCCGACGTGACGATGCTGCTGCTCGTCGCGCACGATGCGGCGGATGAGACCGATGCCCCGGTAGCGGGACGCCTCGCTTTGAATTCCGATCAGCGTGCCAACCCTGATCCAGTCGCTCGTTACCGTGGGAATGACCGCGCCGTAGCCGCCATCGCTCACGTCCTCCACGATCCAGCTTTCCCCGGAGCCCGCGGGCTGGCTCAAGCTGAAGTCGAGCGTATCGTCGTCGGAGGGGTCGAGCGTCTTGAGGATGTCCCGCAGCCCCGGCACCACCGTGATGCGGCCGGCGGAGGGGCGCCGCGCCGAACTGCGCGACGGCGGATTCTCCGACCAGTACTGGGCGAGATGCCGGAGCGTGCCGACCACGTTGTCCTTGTCGTAGTCGCCGCCGAGATTGACGGCCTGCGGCACCGCGCCCGACTGCTGGATTCTTCCGATCAGCTGGTTCAGATCCCCCAGCCCCTTGCCGGCGCCGAAGTATCGCAGCGTGGGCTTGGCCGCCGCCCCTTTGAACAGCCGCACCGCCGGGCCGGGGGACGCCAGGTCGACGAAATGCGTGCAGCCGTCCGGCTTGCCTGAAATGCGGAATGCGGCCGCAAGACGCGCCGCCGCCCGCTCGGCGATCTCCTGGCGCAGCGGCGGCAGACCCTCGGGCGACGAAGCCGAGAACATCATCGCGGTGAGAAATTCGCGCCGCACGGTGCTCTCGCCCGGGGCGCCGGAATAGAGCACGACTGCGCCGTCGGCAAATCCCCTCTGCTCGGCGATCGCGTAGGCCTGCACGAGATCCGACCAGATGCGCCGCTCGACGGGACCGTAGCGCAGCAATCGCCACTTGAGCTGAAACGTGAGCGCCCGGATCGCACGGGCGACGATCACCGGCAGGCTCTTCCTGATGATGGTCATGCCGATCAGCCCGTCTTCGTACTGCTTGACGCAGTGGAGGTAGCCGTCGCCCAGCTGGCGCCACAGGCCGAAATTCGCGTGCCACAGCCGGTTTTCCTGGAACTTCTGCTGGCGTGGCATCGAAAGATAGTCCTGCGACAGCTTGCGCACGTGGTTCCTTGCCGCCGCGTCGAGGAGGTCGATGTTCTCGAAGCGATGGTTGAGCTTGAACTCGCCGGTCTGGTTGATCGAGTCCAGCCAGTAGATGATCTCCTCGAGTGCCTTGGCGGGATCGTTCGACGGCAGCGCGTCGATGATTTCGCGCGCCCGTTTCGCGTCGGACATGGGGTGATCGACCTTGCCCCCCAGCCAGTTCATTGCCATGCGCCCACCTGGATTCGCGGCATTGTGCCGTGTGACCGGTTCTTGTAAGGAACGGGGATTTTAGTGCAACGTCCCGGGGCGAACCACCAGTTCCGGCTCCGGCTCACTCCACCTGCTGCGTAACCTTGAACCTCGCCCAGTAGAAATCATCCCCGGCCTCGAGCGTGCGCAGGGGCTCGAGCCGGTAGTTCTTGCGTTGCAGCGTCATCTCGAGGCTGTCGCGGCCGTTGAAGATGCCCTCACGCAGCAGCAGCACCTCGATCTCGCCCCGGGCATCGGGCTTGACGGTGAGGAGTATCGCCGTCTCCTCCCGGAGGTCGAAGTTGAGCGCCGACATCGTACTCGCCTTCGAGATCGTGATCGGGATGGCGGTCTTCGTCAGCACCTGGATGCCGACCCGCCGCTGCTGATGCGCATCGCGCGTGATGCGGCGGATGACGCCGACGCCCAGGTACCCGGAAATCTCGCTCTTCATCCCGATCAGCGTGCCGACCTTGACCCAATCAATCTTCTGGGGCGGGACGATCGCACCGCAGCCGCTGTCGCTCACGTTCTCGACGATCCAGCTCTCGGCGGTCGGGTTCCCGCTGAAATCCCCCGTGCTGACGGTGGCGGAAGGGTTGAGCATGCGGAACACCTGGTCCGCCCCGGGCACCACCGTGAGGCGGGCGGCGGTCGGCCGGCGCTCCGAGTTGCGTGCCGGCGGGGTGTCAGACCAGTACTGGGCGAGGTGCCTCAATACCGGGAGGACGTCATCCTTGTGGCAGTTCGTGCCGAGTCCGTAATCATGCGTGACGCCGCCGCGCGCGGCGACCTGCTCCGTCAGCCGATCGAGCTCGGCGAGCGCTTTCCCGGCGCCGAAGTAAAGCAGGCCGGATTCCGCGGCCGCCGGCACCAGTCGCGCCGGCGGCCGGGGCGCGGCGAGATCGAAGCTGTGGGTGCAGCCCTTGGCTTCCGTCGACAGCAGGAACGACTCCGCGAAGTGCACCACGGTGCGCTCGGCGATCTGCTGCGCGACCGGCGTCAGGCCGTCGAGCGATGAAGCGGGAAGCATCAGCGCCTTGAGAAATTCGCGCTTCACCGTCGTCGCTGGGTGCGGGACGGGATAGACTGCGATCACCTTCTCGGACAGGTCCTTCTCCTTCGCGAAGCGATAGAGCATCGCGAGGTGGGTCCATATCCGCCGTTCGACGAGCCCGTAGCGCAGCAGCGTCCATTTCAACTGCATGGCCAGCGCGCGCAGCGCGCGCGCGACGATTGCCGGCAGCACTCTCTCGGCGGCGGAGGCGCCTTGGAATCCGCCCACGCATTCCTTGATGCACCGGACATAGGCTTCGCCCAGCTCCTTGTAGTAGCCGAACGCCGCGTTCCACAGCCGGTTTTCCTGGAATTTCTGCACGCGCGGCGTGGACAGGTACTCCTGCGTAAGCGCCTGCTGGTGGCGCCGCGCCGCGCCGTCGAGGAGATCAATGCACTCGTAGCGCCGGTCGACCTTGAGGCCGTCGGCCTGGTTGAGGGACTCGAGCCACTCGGTGATTTTCTCGAGCGCCATGGTCGCGTCCTGGTCCGGCAGCTCCGCCACGACCTGGCGCGCCTGCACCGGGTTCGCCATCGGGTGCTCGGCGCCACCGCCCGTCCACTTTATCGCCATCTCGCTCCCAACACCGCGCCGTCCGGCTGCACTTGCCGCGCAATACCCGTAGTTTAACTGTTGCGCGCGCCTTCGACGTACTTGCGGGAAGTGCGGGGATCCAGCCCGGTCTGCCTCGCTACCTCTGCATAGGACCCAAGACGCCGGTAAAGCAGCGCGCAATACCGGCTGAGCAGCTCGTCGGCCGTCAGTTGGCCCGCGCGCAACTTCTCCTCCAGAGCATCCTCCTCGCTCGAGGCCACTTTGACGATGCCTCCCGTGTAACGACCGGTCAGCAGGATGCGCCGCACGGCCTGCTCGAGCTCGCGCACGTTGCCGGGCCAGGGGTAGCCGCGCGGGAGATCGCGCTCGAGCGCCTCCATAATGGAGGCCGCGAGTTCCGAAGCCTGCGTGCCGGCAATCCGGATGATCAGCAGGCGGACCAGGTGCACGAGTTCGCCGGGAGACTCCTGGATCCGCTGGCGGAGCGTCGGTACCTCGATGACGTCCGAGCACAGGCGATAGAAGAAGTCTTCGCGGAACCGCCCCTCACGCCGCAGTTTCTCGAGCGGGCGATTGGTGGCCGCAATGACACGGCCCGAGAAGCGCTTCTTTTCGCGCCCGCCCAGAGGGGTGAAGGTCCTTTCCTGCAGCACCTGCAGCAACTTGATCTGTACCGGGATCGACACCTCGCCGATCTCGTCCAGGAACAGCGCGCCGTGCGGATCGCACCGCTCGAACACGCCTTCGTGATGGTCGATTGCGCCAGTGAAGGCCCCTTTGCGATGGCCGAACAGCTCGGACTCGATCAGCGTCTCCGGAAACTGTGAAAGGTTGATCGATATGAAGCTCTCGGCAAAGTTGGTCGCGAAACGGCGCTGGGCAGGCAGATAGGGAATGAACTCTGAGCGTCCAATGGCGGCGGCGGCGGATCCCTTGCCGGTGCCCGTCTCGCCCAGCAGCACGGTGGAGAAATCCTCCATCCGGCCCCACAGCGCGACTTCGTAGCCGCGCATGTCGTGGGTGAAAACATTGTTCCACAGCGCCTCCCGCAATCGCCGCATGGATTCGCTCTCGCCGGCAAGCGACGTGAGGATGAAATAGAACGCGCGCCGCAGCTGAAAGAACATCGCGAAATAGCGCACGGCCCGCTCCTCCGGAAAACCGCTGCGCACGAGCTCCGCGATCACCTCATCGGCGAACGGCACGGTCAGCGGCGCGCCGCCCTGCCCGGCCTGGCGCTCGATCAGCGCGTCGAGCTGCGGCACGAAGCGATGGTAGGCGACGTACAGCAGCGGCGGCTCCAGCAGCCGTCGATCGTCCGCGCTCAATCGCTGCAGCGCCGCCGCGCCTTGGCTCAACCACGCTGCCAACCGTGGCCCAACCCCTTTCGCGAGCGCCTCCCGGTGCGTCGTCATGTCGCCAAGCGGCACGCCGGGGGCAAGCCGGGCGATCAGCTCAGCGCGCTCCCGCGTAAACGGATTGCCGAAAACGACATCCGCCAGCGCAGTGAAGAACTCTCGATCTACTGGGCTCATCAACACACATTAAATGTATTCATAACATACATAAAATGCTACTCAAATTCTTAATTCAAAAAATTAATCATACAAAACAATCAGATAGAGACTGGCACGTTCGCTGCTATGACCCTGGCAACCGGCAGCTGCGTTTTGAGATCGGCTACCGGCGTCGGGAAAGACAGATTGGAGAGGACGACGATGGGTCACAGCGAAATATCCACAGTACCGCGCGGCGATCAGCTACACCGCATGCTGATCGCGGAATTGTCAAAAGCCGGCTGCTTTCGGCCCGCGACGGCGAGAAGCATCGTCTACGCAACCGTTGTGCTGGGGTGCTATGCACTCGCGTTCATCGTCCTGCTGGCCGATCCCAGCGCCCCGGTGCGCGCGGTCGCAGTCGCTGCTCTGGCGTTCCTCAGCGTTCAGGCCGGATTCCTCGCACATGAGGCCGGACACGGCGCGCTCACCCGCAACCGGCGGGTCGCGACGTGTGTCGGCCAAGTTTTCAACACGCTGCTCACCGCGCTCTGCTACTCGTACTTCAGCCACATTCATCGCGAGCATCACCCCCATTGCAACGAGCGCGCGCGTGATCCCGACATGCAATCGGAATTCTTCAGCATGTACCGGCAGTCCGCGATCTCCAAGACCGGCCTGGGCAGAATCATCAGCCGCCACCAGGCGGTGCTCATCTGGATCCTGGTATGGCTGCAGGGCTTCACCCTCAAGATCGACAGCCTGCGGTTTCTCCGATGCAACCCGCGGACAACGCGCATCGACCAGATCATGCTCGCGCTGCATTTCGTGCTCTGGTTCGTGCCGCCCGTCGTGGCGCTCGGCATTGCGGATGCCGCGCTGAACTATGCCCTGGTCACGCTTCTGATCGGCCCGTACCTCGGCACCATCTTTCTCGTCAACCACATCGGCACGCGGGTCATCGAGCCGGGTGAGTCGCTTTCATTCTTCGAGCAGGAGATCGCGGTGACGCGCAACCTCGGCTCCTCGCCGTTGCAGGACCTCTTCTTTGGCGGCCTGAACAACCATATCGAACACCACCTGTTTCCCTCGATGCCGACCGCGCACCTGCGCAATGCACGCCCGATCGTCCGGAATTTCTGCAGCAGGCACGGAATTGCGTACCAGGAGATGTCATGGTTCGCCGCCGCGCGCGAAGTGACGCGGCACTTCAGGGAAATGTCCGCATTCGTCCCATCTAGGGAAAGGCCTGCGCATGCGACGCGCTAGACGACTCTTCGCACTGGTGGCTTTGGCACTCGCACTTGGCGCCTGTTCGGCGCGCCAGCTCGCCGTGGACCGGATCGGCGACGCGATTGCGCAAAGCGGCGGCGTGTTCGCCACCGATGACGATCCGGAGCTGATTCGAGCGGCGGCGCCGTTCAGCCTGAAGCTGATCGAGAGCCTGCTGGCTGAAAGCCCGCGCCACAAGGGCCTGCTGCTGGCGGCGGCACGCGGCTTCACTCAGTACGCGTACGCGTTCGTGCAGCAGGAGGCTGAAGAACTCGAGGAGCGCGATTTGGCTCGCGCATTAATTCTTGAAGGTCGCGCGAGGCGATTCTACCGGCGAGCCCGCGATTACGGGGTGCGCGGCCTGGCGCCGACGACTGGAAGCGATCTCGTTCAACAGTTGCGCGCCGACCCGCGGCAAGCTGTCAGAGCTTTCTCGACTGCGGACGTGCCGCTGCTGTACTGGACTGGCGCTTCGTGGGGCGCGCTGATTGCCCTGTCCAAGACCGACCCTGAAGCCCTTAGCGACGTGCCTGTGGTGGAGGCGCTCCTGGACCGGTCACTGGAGCTCGACGAGGCGTTCGAGCGCGGTGCGATCCACACCCTCCTGATCGGTTACGAGCCTGTGCGCAAAGGCCGGACGGGCGATCCCATGGCGCGAGCGCGCGAGCACTTCGCTCGCGCACAGCAGCTCTCGGGCGGCGCCGACGCCGCGCCCCTGGTGGCGCTCGCCGAGTCGGTCTGTGTGCCGCAGCAACGACGCGCAGAGTTCGAGGCCCTGCTGCGCGAAGCCTTGCGCATCGACCCCGACCTCGTCCCTGAGTCGCGGCTGGCAAATGTACTGGCGCAGCGTCGCGCGCGCTGGCTGCTCTCCCGTATCGACAACCTATTCATCGAGTGAACGGAGGCGTCCCATGAGATCAATCCGCACGATGGCAGTGATCGCCGCGTTCCTGGCGCTCGGCACTGCGCAGTTCCCGCCGCACGCCGACGCGCAGGAGCCGGTCCGGATCCGGCTCGCCACGCTCGCACCGCGCGGCACGTCCTGGCACCGAAGCTTGCTCGAGATGGGTGAGCAGTGGCGGGCTGCACAGGGTCCCGGCGCCAGTTTTGTCGTTTATACCGACGGCTCGCAAGGGGGCGAAGCGGACATGGTGCGCAGGATGCGGGTCGGACAGCTCAACGCCGCGCTGCTCACGGTAGTCGGGCTGAGCGAGATCGACGACTCGGTGGCCGCTCTCCAAAAGATGCCGATGGTGTTTCGCTCGTGGGAGGAATTCGACTACCTGCGCGAGAAGCTGCGCCCGGCGCTTGACCAGCGGCTTCTCGAGAAAGGCTTCGTGGTCCTGTTCTGGGGCGATGCCGGGTGGGTACGCTTCTTCTCCACGGGCCCGGCGCTACGCCCCGCCGACTACCGCAGGATGAAGGTATTCACCTGGGCCGGCGACATCCCCCAGGCCGACATCATGAAGTCGCTCGGATACCGGCCGGCGGTGCTGGAAATCTCGGACATCCTTCCCGGACTGCAGACCGGCATGATCGACATGGTGCCGAGCACGCCGTTCTGGGCGCTCACCCTCCAGTTCTACAAGCACACCCCCTACATGCTCGACATGAACTGGGTCCCCCTGGTGGGCGCCGTCGTGATCACTCGCAAGGCCTGGGACGCGATGGCGCCGGCCGGGCGGGACGCGCTTCGGCAGGCTGCGAACACGACGGGCGTGAAGTTGCGCGCCATCAGCCGCCGCGAGAACGAGCAGTCGATCGATGCCATGAAGCAGCGCGGCCTCAAAGTGCAACCGGTCACGCCTGCGGTCGAGTCCGAGTGGCGCAAGCTCGCGGAACAGGTCTATCCCATGATTCGCGGCAAGATGGTGCCCGCCGAGATGTTCGACGAGGTGCAGCGCCTGCTGCACGAGTACCGCACTGCCCAGGATTCACGGCGCCCGGAGCAGCGGCAATGAGCGCCGGTCTCGGAGTACTCGAATCGCGGACGACGGCCGGGTGCGGCTTGCTCAAGGGCGTGGAAAGCGCGGCCCTGGTGCTTGCGCTCTCCGCCATGGCCTTGCTCCCCGTTGCCGAGATAGTCCTGCGGGCGCTGCTCGGCGCGGGTGTGTCCGGGGCCGCGACCTTCACCCAGCACTTCGCCCTCATCGCCGGCATGCTGGGCGCCGCGGCCGCGGCGCGCGAGGGACGCCTGTTGTCGCTCTCGTCGCTGAATATCCTGCAGGACAACGGCCGTGCCGCATGGGTCCGCCAGTTCACCGGTACCGTGGCTGTCATCGTCGGCACCCTCCTCAGCCTCGCAAGCCTTGAGTTCGTGAGCGCCGAGCGCGCAGGCGGCAGCACGATCGCCTACGGCATGCCAGTGTGGGTCGCACAGGCTGCGTTGCCGGCCGGCTTTATCCTGGTCACGCTGCGCCTCGCCTGGGGCGTTGCAGGGCACTGGTCAGGCCGTATTGCCGCGCTCGCGCTCGCGGCAATTGTGGCGACCGCCGCGAGCGAGCGCCTGCCGCTCGGAGAAACAACGGTCATCGTGGCGATGGGCATTCTGCTGGTCGCGGCCATTCTCGGCTCGCCCGTCTTCGTCACGCTGGGAGGAGCGGCGCTCATTCTGTTCTGGGGTGACGGATTGCCCATCGCCTCCGTCGCGCTGGACCATTACCGGCTCGTGGTCAACCCCTCGCTGCCGATGATTCCGCTATTCGCGCTGGCCGGCTATTTCCTTGCGGAGAGCCGTGCGCCACAGCGCCTCATCCGCGTCTTCAACGCGTTGTTTGCGGGAATGCGCGGCGGGGCTGCCGTCGCGACAGTCGTTGCCTGCGCGTTCTTCACGTCCTTCTCCGGGGCATCGGGCGTCACCATCATCGCGTTGGGCGGGATGCTCATGCCGCTCCTGTCGAGCGCCGGTTTCTCACCCAGGAGCGCGATCGGACTGCTGGCGGGCGCCGGTTCGCTCGGTGGCATGCTGCCGCCGGGCCTGCCACTGGTGCTCTATGCCATCGTGTCCAAGCTCTCGATCGAGGACATGTTTCTGGCGGGGATCGTTCCCGGGCTGCTCCTGATCGCGTTGATCGCACTCTGGGGGATCCGCCTCGCCCCGCCACGGGCTCGCGCTGATCACCCCTTTGACTGGCGCGAAGCAGTCGCAGCGCTGTGGGCCGCGAAGTGGGAGCTGCTGGTCCCCGTGGTGGCGTTTGCCGGGTTGTTCGGGGGGTATGTCACGCCGGTCGAGGCCGCCGCGGTGACCGCCATTTGCGCTTTTGTCGTCGCAGTCCTGATCCACCGCGACTTCAGCATCCGAAGCGATACCCCGCGCGTGATGGTGGAGTGCGGGCTGCTCGTCGGCGGCATCCTCCTGATCCTCGGCGTCGCTCTCGGCCTCACCAACTATCTGATTGACGCGCGCGTTCCCGAGCGCCTCGTGGATTGGGTGACCGGCGCCATTCAATCGCGCTGGGTGTTCCTGCTCGCTCTTGTCGCATTCCTGGTGGCGGCCGGATGCCTGCTGGACATCTTCTCCGCCACCATCGTGCTGGTGCCGTTGATCGCGCCTCTCGGCCATGCCTTCGGCGTGAATCCGCTTCATCTCGGGGTCATCTTCCTGACCGCAATGGAGCTCGGATACCTGACCCCGCCCGTGGGCATGAACCTCTTCTTCACGGCCTACCGGTTCGGCAGGCCGCTTCCGGAGGTATTTCACGCGGCGTTTCCCGCCGCGGCACTTCTCGCATTCGGCGTGCTGCTGGTGACGTTCCTGCCCTGGCTCGCGACCGGATTGCCGCAACTGATCGGGAGACAACCATGAATGGAGAGCGCAACTTCGACGTAATCGTTGTCGGTGCCGGAATCACCGGAATCGGGGCGTCCTATTACCTGGGCGCGCACAACATCCGTCACGCGGTTCTCGAAGCAGGAAGCAACCTTGGCGGGGTCTGGAACACGCACCGCTGGCACGGCGCACGGTGCGATTCCGATTTCATCAAGTACTCCTTCAGCTTCAAACCGTTCCTGTCCCCGCAATGCCTCCAGGGCAGGGAGCAGATACACCAGTACCTGCGCTCCGTGGCAATGGAGTTTTCCATTCTTGAAAACATCCGGTTCAACACCCGCGTCGCGAAGGCCGCGTTCGACGTCGGAGCGCGGCGCTGGACAGTGCACACCGATCAGGGCGTGTTCACCGCCCGGTTCCTGATCAACGGCAACGGCTACTTCTCCGAGCAGCCGTACGTGCCGGCCTTCAAGGGCACCGCCCGGTTCAGGGGCGAGATCATTCACACCTCGCACCTCGACGGCAACAGGACATTTGCCGACAAGAATGTCGTGCTGGTGGGGAGCGGCGCGACTGCGATTTGCTGTGCTCCCGAGCTTGCCCGGGTCTCGAAATCGCTCGTCCTGCTGCAAAGATCGCCTTCGTACATCTATGAAATCGACAACAAGGTCGGCGCCCTGACCCTGTTCTGCCAGCGGCTCTACGAGCTCGGTCTGTGCTTCCCCGTCAGGTTGCTGCGCGCCTGCCTGCAATTGAAGGATGACCTGGTCTTCGTCGGATTTCGCATGTTCCCCGGGGCGGCGCGCTGGTTCTTCAGAAAGCACTGGCTCACGGCAGTGGGCAAGGATGTTCTGCGGGACCACTTCAGCCCGCGCTACAACCCGTGGGAGCAGCGTATCGCCGTGGCCGTCGGGCTGAAGGCGAAGCTGCAGAAGGGCGAGATATCGATCAAGACCGCGGAGATTGACCATTTCACCGAATCCTCCATCGTGCTCACCAGCGGCGAATCCATACCGTGCGATGCGTGCATCCTGGCGACGGGACTCAACTTGAGGTTCTTCAACTTTGACCTGTACGTCGGGGAGAGAAAGGTCGCCGTGGACCGGATCAATTTCTACAAGGGATTCATGGTCGGCGGGATTCCGAACTACTTTCACCCTATGGGATCGTGGCACTCGGCCTGGACCCAGCGCCTGGAGCCGGTCACCCGTCTCGCCATAAGAATCATGGCGTACATGAACAAGCACGGACTGGGCATGGTAAGCGTCGAGCGGCAGGAGGTCGATTCCAGGCCGGGGATCACGCCCAACTACGTCAAGAGGTCTCTCGACACGATGCCGAGGTTCCATGGCACGTCGAACCTGCCGTCCATCGACAACCTGTTCGCCACGCGGTTCAATCCCGCCCGCTTCAGCTTCTCGTAGCAGGCTTCGACCATGCGATCGCTGCTCACGCGCCGCGAACTGGATGTCCTGTCATTGCTTGCGCGCGGGTGCACCTACGTGCAGATCGGCGACCGGCTCGGCGTGTCGGTGCACACGGTCGAGAGCCACGTCAAGAACATCTACCGCAAGCTCAACGCCCATTCCGCGCGCGCGGCCGTCTGGCGGGCGATGGAGTTGCGCCTGCTTGTAGAATCGCAGGGCTTGCAGCTGGCAAGTCAGGAAGGAACATGAACGGCACAGGCGATGCAGCTCGTGTGCGGTGGCAGGTGTGGTTCCTGGTTGGCGCCGCCGTCGCTCTATATGGACTGTTGCGACTGGCGTTGGGTCCATTGCCGCAGGACCCGGCTTACCATGAGCTCGCGGATGCGCAGACGCGCCTCGGCGGCATCCCGCACACCGGTGACGTAATGACGAACCTCGGGATCCTCGCTGCCGGGGTACTGGGACTCGCGCTTCGCCCGCGCATGACGATCGGACCAGAAGAACGCAATGCGGTGAACGTGTTGATCGCGTCCACGATCCTGATTGCATTCGGCTCAGCGTACTACCACTGGGCACCCGCCAACGCGACACTGGTCTGGGATCGCCTGCCAATAGCCGTCGTTCTCATGTCACTGCTCGCGCTCGTCATGGCGGACCGGGTGCATCCGCTCTACGCGCGGGAGGGGTTGTGGCCCTTTGCGGCGCTCGGCATTGCGAGCGTCGCCCTGTGGGGCATCTCCGAAGCGATGGGACGCGGGGATCTCCTCCTTTACCTCGTCGTCCGAATTGGCGCGGCCGTTGCCATCTTCGCGCTGCTCGTTCTGCGGAAGCCGCGGCATACCGGAACGAAGTGGCTTCTTGCCGCCGTGGTCTGCGAAGCGGCCATAGCGCTCCCGGAGCGCTTCGATCACGAGATCTTCCACCTGGCCAGCGGAAAAGCCAGCGGCCACAACCTCAAGCACGTCATGGCCGGCGTTGCGCTCGCCTGCGTGTTCGGCTGGCTACGGACGCGAAGATTAACTGCGAGAGAGGCGTCGTCAGCTCGAGTATCCGGCTAGTCAGCTGCCGACGGGCTGCGGATCGTCCTCCAGTGCCGCCCGTCTTCCGCGCGCAATATCGAGACCCGCCAGAATGGCCATCCCGATCACGAAGAAGATGCCGGTCACCAGCATCGCGAAGCGGTGGTTACCGAGCGTGACCCACGTGACGACCCCGTAGGTCATGGGCCCGAGAATCGCAGATAGCTTCACCGCAAGCCCCCACAAACCGAAGAATTCCGCGGTGCGCGCGGGCGGGCTGAGGTAGCCGACCAGGGCGCGTCCTGCGGACTGGCTGGAGCCCATGCAGATCCCGACCAGGTTGGCGACGATCCAGAACATTGTCGCGCTTTCGGCGGTCCATGCCAGGAGGACCGCAATCAGCCAGCCGATGAGCGTGAGCGCGAGCGTCTTCACGTGCCCGATGCGATCCTGCACGTGGCCGAAGGCAAAAGCTCCCGCGGCCGCGGTGACGTTCACCACCAGGATCAGGAAGAGCGTATCACGCGTGGTGAATGCCATGACTTCTTGGGCGTACACGGCGGCAAGCGCGACGACGGTCTGGATGCCCGCCTGGTAAAACACGACGCACACCAGGAAGCGCCACAGGTCCACGTGGCGGCGCGCGTGTCTCACCGTATGCGCGAGACGCTCGAACGAACTCCTCATGATATCGGCGGCCCCGATTGCCGGTTGCGCACGTTCCCTCAAGAAAAGGAACGTCGGGAGACTTGCGATCGCGAAGATCGCTGCGGTAATCAGCATGGTGACGGGCACGAACTCGGCCGCGGTCGCTCCCTGGGCCTGCGCGTGCGTTACGTAGACGAGACACGCCCCGAGCGCGACGAGGCCGCCCAGGTAGCCGAGGCTCCAGCCCCATCCCGACACCTTTCCCATCGCCTCACCGCGCGCGAGCTCCGGCAGGAACGCCGCGATCAGGTTCTCGCCGCTGCCGAAGAAGAAGTTAGACAGAATCACCAGCGCGACGCCGAGCGCGAGCTGCCCCTCCCCGACCA
Source organism: Burkholderiales bacterium (assembly GCA_035456985.1). GTDB lineage: Bacteria > Pseudomonadota > Gammaproteobacteria > Burkholderiales > SG8-41 > SG8-41. The sequence goes on from DATICE010000069.1 coordinate 13,187, forward strand.
GCGCCAGCCCCGCGGTAAAGACGACGCACCCCGCCGTGGTGACGAGCAGCAATCGCTTCTTTGCCGCGTGCACGTCGGCATAGGCACCGATCACCGGAGCGGTCACCACGATGAGCGCATAAGAGATCGCGAGCGCCGCGGTCCAGGCGAACGTCGCCCACGGTGCGTTGCCCGCCACCACGGCGACGAAGTAGGCGTTGAAGACCGCGGTGATGACGACGGTCGTGTAGCCGGAGTTGGCGAAGTCGTACATCGCCCAGGAGAAAACCTCGACCGGGCGAACGCCGGGCGCGAGGTTCGCCCGCGCCGAGGTGCTGTTAGATGACGCCACGCCGCTTGAGCTCCCGCTGCTGCTCCTCGCTGTAGCCGAGCGCGCCCAGAACTTCCGCCGTGTGCGCGCCGAGCGCGGGACCGACCCACTTCGTGGCTCCCGGGGTATCCGACAGCCTCGGCACGATGCCCGGGAGCTTGAGCGGCTTGCCGTCCGCGAGCGTGAACTGCTGGATCATCTCGCGCATCGCATAATGCGGATCGCGCGCGATGTCGGCGATGTCGTAGATCTTGCTGCTCGGCACCTCGGCCTTCTCCAGCACCTGCAGCACCTGCTCGAGGTCGCTCGCGGCGACCCAGTCGCCGATCACCTTTTCGATTTCGTCGGTGCGTGCCACGCGTCCATCGTTGTGCGCGAGCGCGGGGTCGTTCGCGAGGTCGGGCCGGCCGATCGCGTTCATCATGCGCTTGAAGATGGGGTCGGCGTTCGCACCGATCACGACATACCTGTCGTCGCGCGTGACGTAGGTGTTGGAGGGGACGATCCCGGGCAGCGACGCGCCGCTTCTTTCGCGCACGAAGCCGAACATGTCGTATTCGGGCAGCACGCTCTCCATCATGTTGAACACCGCTTCGTAGAGCGCGACGTCCACGTACTGGCCACGCCCGCCGTTGACGTTGCGGTGGTGGAGCGCCATCAACGCGCCGATCACGCCGTGCAGGGCGGCGATCGAATCCCCGATCGAGACGCCGACGCGCACCGGCGGCCGGTCGGGGTAACCCGTGACGTAGCGCATCCCTCCCATCGATTCGCCGATGGCGCCGAAGCCGGGGCGGTCGCGATACGGCCCGGTCTGCCCGAAGCCGGAGAGCCGCACCATGACGAGCCCGGGATTCAGCTTCGAGAGCTGCTCCCAGCCGAGGCCCCACTTCTCCATCGCGCCGGGCCGGAAATTCTCGACGACGACGTCCGCACCGGCCACGAGCTTGCGCACGATTTCCTGCGCTTCCGCCTGCCGGAGGTCGAGCGTCACCGATTTCTTGTTGCGCGCCTGCGCGTACCACCACAGCGACGTGCCCTGGTGGAGCTTCCGCCATTTCCTCAGGGGGTCGCCCACCCCGGGCGGCTCGACCTTGATCACCTCCGCCCCGAACTCGGCGAGCAGGCGCGCGCAGAACGGCCCGGCGATGAGCGTGCCGAGCTCGATGACCTTGATGCCCTGCAGCGGAAGCGGTTTCGCGTCGCTCACATCGACCAGACGTCAGCCAAAAAGACGCACGGGGCTTTCGACCAACTGTCGGCCCGCAGCAGCGTTGTCGGGGCCGGGCGACAGAAAAACGTGCTGCGGCTCAGCGAGATGCCTCGCGCGAGAAATATTTCCGTCTCTACCCGGCGACAGTTTAGCCTCCATGACAATGCCAATAGCATCGACAACCCGTTGAAACGCATAGCCAATTCAATCTGGCACGGCCCATGCTAGATAGGAAGCACCAGGACTGTGCCGGCAGCGTTACATCCGACACGGTTCTATCCCTCCCCTGTTTCCCCCGGCATATGCCGGGGTTTTTTTGTACGCATCGCTCACCGCGGGTCAACCGGCGTCTTCGGCTTCACGTCGAGCAGCGCTTCCAGGTACGACGCCATTGAAATCAGCTTCGCCTCGCTGCGCGGCGGTCCCATCAGCTGCAATCCGATCGGCAGGCCGGAACCGGTGAATCCGCCCGGCAGCGCCATCACGGGGCAGGCGGTGACGGTGATGGAGAGGGTCAGGACCAGCCAGCCCATGTAGCCCTCGAACGCTACGCCGTCCACCTCCTTGGGATAACGCTGGTTCACGTCGAACGGCGGGCAGGTCACCGCCGGGCAGATCAGCAAATCGTACTTTTCGAAGAACCTGGCGGTGCGCCGGATCAGCTCGCCCTGCGCGATTTCGGCTTCGACGATCTCCCGCGGCGTGAGCTTCAGGCCGATCTCGGTGTTTTCGATGATCTCCGGCTTGTACAAGTGGCGATGCTTCTCCATGAGTTGCGCATGGCGCCCAACGAACACCGCGCCGCGCAGCGTGTGGAAGATTCTCTCCGCGTCGGACAGGTCGGGATGGGCCTCCTCCACCACGACCCCGTCGCGCGCGAGCCGCTCCGCCGCCGCTCGGCACGCCGCGCGCACTTCGCGGTCCACCGCACGCGCGATGCCGAGGTCGGTGCTGAACGCGACCCGTGCCGGCTTGTGCGGGCGCGCCGCCGCCTCCGAGAAGCTGGGATGCGGACCCACCTGCGACAGCGGGTCGAGCGGATGCCATCCCGCCTCGGCGTCGAACATGAGGGCGGTGTCTGCGACGTCGCGCGCCATCGGCCCCTCCACCGACAGCGGATTGAACGGCTGCCGCGAAGTTCGCGCTACCATCCCCGGACTCGGGCGCAGCCCCGTCGTCGAGCAGTAGCTCGAGGGCGTGCGGATGCTGCCCCCGAAATCGCCGCCGGTCGCGAGCCAGACCTGCCCGGCCGCGAGCGCCGCCGCCGATCCGCCCGAGGAGCCGCTCGAGGTCGTGCGTACGTCCCAGGGATTCAAAGTCGCGCCGAACACGTCGTTGAACGTGTTGCCGCCCGCCGCGAATTCGGGGAGATTGGTCTTTCCGATCACCACCGCACCGTTCGCTTCCAGCCGCTGCACGACGACGTCGGAAGAGGGCGCGATGCGGTCCGCGTAAATGCGCGAACCCGAAGTGCAGCGCACTCCCGCGACGTCCGTGCCATCCTTGACTGCGATCGGCAGGCCATGCAGATATTGCGACGGCGGATCCGCGCGCCGTTCGCTCATGATGCGCCGCGCGTGATCCCGCGCGCGGTCGTAGCACAGCGTCACCAGCGCATTGATCTTCGAGTTGGTCGACTCGACGCGGGCCGCGCAAGCGTCGATCAGCTCCAGCGGCGATACCTCGCGGCGCTTTAGCAGGCGCACCGCCTCGACCGCGGAATGTCGCCACAGCTCGCTCATCTTCCCTCCCTCCGGGTGCACGCATGGTAGGGAGAAATCGAACGGCGCGTCAACGCCACGCCGCGCGCGGATCGTGATAGGCTTTGCGAGTCGTCACGGAAGCTCCGCATCGCAATCATCCCGCAGGAACAGTACATGAAGGTCTCTGAAACCACCCTCACCCGCACCGGCGGACAGCTGTTGGTTGACGCGCTCAAGGTCCATGGCGTGAATCTTGCCTTCGGAGTCCCGGGCGAGAGCTACCTGGAAGTGCTCGACGCGCTCTACGACGCGCGCGACACGATCCGGTACGTGATCTGCCGCCAGGACGGCAGCGCCGCTTACATGGCGGAGGCCTACGGGAAGTTGACCGGCCGGCCCGGCATCTGCTTCGTGACGCGCGGCCCCGGCGCGACCAACGCCTCGATCGGGGTGCACGCCGCGCACCAGGATTCGACCCCGATGATCATCTTCATCGGGCAGGTTGGAAACGATTTCGTCGAGCGCGAGGCGTTCCAGGAAATCGACTACCGCCGCATGTACGGGCCGTTCACGAAATGGGTCGCGCAGATCGATCGCGCCGACCGCGTGCCGGAATACGTGAGCCGCGCGTTTCACACCGCGATGTCGGGACGCCCCGGCCCGGTGGCGCTGGCGCTGCCGGAGGACATGCTCACCGAGTCCGCCGCGGTCGCGGATACCGGTCCCTACAAACGCATTGCGGCGAATCCAAGCGAGGCTGACCTCGGCAGGCTGCGCGAGATGCTGGCGCGCGCGAAGCGCCCGTTCGTGCTCCTCGGCGGCGGCGGCTGGAACGCCGAGGCCTGCGCCGGCGTGCGCGCGTTCGCGGAGGCCAACGATCTCCCGGTCGGCACGGCGTTTCGCTGCCAGGACCTCTACGACAACCGGCTGCCGAACTTCGTCGGGGACGTCGGCATCGGGATCAACCCGGCGCTGGCCGAGCGCGTAAAAAGCTGCGACCTCCTGCTCTCCATCGGGGCGCGGTTCGACGAGATGACGACCGGGGGCTACTCGCTCATCGCCGTGCCGCGGCCGGCGCAGAAGCTCGTGCACGTGGCGCCCGGCGCCGAGGATCTCGGTCGGATCTACCAGCCGGATCTGCCGATCCATTCCGGCATGCCGGAATTCGCGCAGGCGGCGGCGAAGCTCGCGCCTGTGGATGCGTCGGCGTGGCGGGACTGGACCCGCTCGGCGCGCGCGGACTACGAATCGTGGCTCAAGCCCGTTCCCGCGCCGGGTGAGCTCAATCCGAGCGAGGTGGTGGCGTATCTCGCCAGGCGCCTGCCGCCCGAAACCATCGTCGCCAACGGCGCGGGCAATTTCGCGGGCTGGGTCCACCGCTTCTATCCCTACCCCGGTTTCCGCACCGAGCTGGGACCCACCGTCGGCTCGATGGGCTACGGCGTCCCCGCCGCCGTCGCCGCGAAGCTCGCGCAGCCCGACCGTCCGGTGATCTCGTTCAATGGCGACGGCGATTTCCTCATGAACGGGCAGGAGCTGGCAACCGCGGCGCAATACGATCTCAAGATCGTGTTCCTGGTCGTCAATAACGGCATGTACGGCACAATCCGCATGCACCAGGAGCGCGATTATCCCGGACGCATCATCGGTACCGAGCTGAAGAATCCCGACTTCGCCGCGCTCGCCCGCGCCTACGGGCTCCACGGCGAGACGGTGGCGAGGACCGCGGACTTCGGGGCCGCGTTCGAGCGGGCGTGGAACGCGAAGACCGCCTCCCTCATCGAGCTGCGCATCGATCCGGAGGCGATTACGACGCGGACGACACTCTCGGCAATCCGCGCAAATGCCCTCAAGAAGCAGGGAGGCAAACCATGATGGAAGGCGACACCAAGACGCGCGTCGTGATCCTTGCCGGATCCTATCGCATCAAGGGCGAAATCGAGCTCGTGCCTGGAGCCCGGGTCACCGACTACATGCTCGATGCGAAGGCGTTCTTCGCCGTCACCCGGGCCGAGGTCTGGGACCTCGAGGGGCGCAGGATCTTCTCCGCGCCCTTCCTCAACGTCAGCCGCGACCAGGTCGTCATCGTCGCGCCGGATTAAGGCTCGATAACGGTTCCTGGGGCGTTCAGTTCACGACGATCTTTGCGTCCCTGACGACCTTGCCCCACTTGGCGAGGTCGCGCCTGATCTTTTCGGTGAATTCCTGGGGCGAGCTCAGGATGATGTCGAACCCCTGTTCCGCGACTCGCGGCTTCATGTCGGGCGACGTGATGGCCATGACCGCGCCGTCGTGCAATTTCTTCACAATCGCGGCCGGCGTTCCGGCCGGCACCAGCATGGCGGATATCGTGTCCGCCTCATGACCCTTGAATCCGAGCTCCGCCATGGTCGGCACGTCGGGCACGATCGTCGAGCGCTTTTCGCTCGTGAGGGCGAGAGCGCGCACCCTGCCGGCCTTGATGTGAGGCGTCACGGGCGGTATCGCCTGGCAGCCGAACGGCACCTGGTTGCCCACGACGGCCGCAATCGACGGGCCGCCCCCGCCATAGGGCACCACCACGAGATCGATCTTCGCGTCGAGGCCGAGCAGAATCGCCGAGAGGTGCGGAACGGTGCCGATCCCCGGCGACGCCATGCTGTATTTCTTCGGTTCCTTCTTGACCGCGTCGATGAGCTCGGCAATGGACTTCACCGGCTGGCTCGGATGCGTGATGAATACGTGGGGCGACGACGCGATATTGGAGACCGGCGCGAAGCTCTTGAGCGGATCGTACGGCACCTTCTTGTACAGGGACGGATTGACCATCAGGCTCGAGCTCACGAAGAGGACCGTGTAGCCGTCCGCTGCCGAAGTTGCGGCAATGCCCATGCCGATATTGCCACCGGCGCCGCCGCGGTTGTCCACCACGAACTGCTGTCCCCAGGCTTCGCTCAGCTTCTGCGCCACGACGCGAGCCACGAAGTCGGTCGGCCCGGCGGGCGCGAACGGCACGATCACGCGCACCGGCCGCGACGGGTACTGCTGCGCGGCCGCGAGCGACGAGATAACAGCAAAGATGGACATTGCCACCGCGACCACGCCGCTGATTTTGAGCTTCATTGATCCTCCTCGGTCTGCTTCTCCCGCATGAAACGCGTCCGTGCTTATTGGACCTTGATGCCCGCGTCCTTGATCACTTTCGCGTAACGCACCATCTCGCTCTTGATGAATCCTGCAAAGTGCTCCGGCGTGCTCACCATGGGCTCGACGCCCGCATTGGCGAGGCGCTGCTTCAGGTCGGGTGAAGCGAGCGCCTTGTGAATCTCGGAATTGAGCCGGTTGACGATCTCGCGCGGCGTGCCCGCCGGCACGAGTATTCCGTACCAGATCGGAACGACGAAATCGTCCACGCCGGACTCCTTCATCGTCGGCACGTCCGGCAACGCGGGCTCGCGCCGCTCGGAAAGCACCGCGAGCGCCCGCACCTTGCCGGCGCGGACGATCGGTATCGCTCCCGGCACCGCCATGGTTCCCATATCCACTTCCCCGCTCATCAATGCCACCAGCGCCGGGCTCGAGCCCTTGAACGGCACGTGCACCATGTCGAGCTTGAAACGCACTTTCAGGAGCTCCGTCGCGAGATGATTGGTGCTGCCGGCGCCGCTCGAGCTGAAATTCAGCTTGCCGGGATTGCGGCGCGCCAGGGCAATCAGCTCCTTGACGTTCTTCGCCGGTACCGAATTGTGCACGATCACGATGTTCTGGATCGCCGCCACGAGCGAGACCGGCGCAAAGTCCCTGACCGCGTCGTAATTGAGCTTGGCGTAGAGCGCGGGGCTGACCGCGAGCGGCGGCGCAGTAAGCGTGATGGCGTAGCCGTCGGGCGGCGCCTTGGCGCCGAGCTCCAGGCCGAGGTTGCCGGCCGCGCCCGGCCGGTTTTCGGGCACCACCGACTGGCCGAGCTGCTCTGACAGCTTCTGGGCGATCGCCCGGCCGGTGATGTCGGTCGGCCCGCCGGGCGGGAACGGCAGGATCATGCGGATTGGCTTCACGGGATAACTCTGCGCGAGCAACGGCGCCGGCAGCGTGGCCGCAATCGACAGGAGCAGCGCTTTCAGCAGTCTCGACGGGATCATTATGGGTTCCTTCACGTTCTTCCGTGACGATTACGGTGACGGGTATGCATTCTCAGTCCGCGCGTATTCCGGCCGCCTGCGCGACCTTGGTGTATTTCGCGAGATCCGCCTTGAAGATCGCCGCGGTCTGCTCGGGGCTGCTCGCGACGATATCCGCGCCCAGCAGCGCCAGGCGCTCTTTCACGTCGGGATCCGCGAGCGCCTTCAACATCTCCTGATTGAGCTTGACGACGATTTCGCGCGGCGTCTTCGCCGGTGCCACCGCGCCGTACCAGGTGCTCATCGCGTAGCCCGGCACGGTTTCCGCGACAGTGGGCACATCGGGCAGGACCGCCGCGCGCTTGTCCTTGGTCACGGCAAGCGCCTTCACGCGCCCGGCCCGGATATGGGGAATGATCGGCGGCATGGTGCTGAAGCTGGTCATGACGTGCCCGGCCATGAGGTCGATGGCAATCGGGCCGCCGCCCTTGTAGGGAACCGGCAGCAGGTTGGTCTTTGTCATCATCTTGAACATCTCGCCGGCGAAGTGCTCGGGGCTGGCGACCCCGGACGTGGCGTAGGTCAGCTCCCCGGGCTTGGCGCGCGCGAGGGCGATCAGCTCCTTGACCGATTTCGCCGGCAACGAGGGGTGGGCGGCGAACACGTTCGACACCTCTGACACTACCGTGATGGGCGTGAGATCGCGCTCGATGTCGTAGCCGAGGTTCTTGTAAACCGGCTTGCTCATGATGTGCGCCACCGACATGAACAAGATCGTGTAGCCGTCGGCGGGTGAATCCGCGGCGAGCTTCGCCGCCACGTTGGCGTTGGCGCCCGGACGGTTCTCGATGACGAACTGCTGCTTCACGGATTCCGTCATCTTCGCCCCGACCGCGCGCGCCATGATGTCGGTGCCGCCGCCCGGTGCGAACCCGACCAGTATCCGCACCGGCTTGGACGGATAACCCTGCCCGTGCGCCGTGAACGAGCACGCAAGCAATGCCAATGGCACGAACCAGATGAGGGGGGGCCGCACGGTGACTCCTTCTCTTGGACGGGGACGGATCGGATCGTCCGCCCTTTAGTACGCATGCTAGATTGCCGCGGAGAGATGCGTCAACGAGCACGTGCAGGACCCGCGCTCGTTCCCGGACGCGGCCGGCGCCCCGCCTTCTAGGGCTTGATTTGCCTGTCTTTTCCAAGGAATTCCGCTACAATCGCGCTCCTATGACCGCACCCCGCATAGCGCTCGTCCACGCGATGCCCGTCGCAATCGAGCCGGTCGCCTACGTGTTCCGCGAGCTGTGGCCGCAGGCGCGCTTGACGCATCTGCTCGACGACTCGCTCCCCGCCGACCTGACGGCAGCGGGCGGCATCACGCCCGCCATGGTCGAGCGCTTCATCGCCCTCGCCCGCTACTGCGAAAGCTGCGGCGCACATGCGGTGCTCTTTACCTGCTCGGCGTTTGGCACGGCAATCGAAGCCGCCAAGCACGCGGTCCGCGTGCCGGTGCTGAAGCCCAACGAAGCGATGCTGGAGGAAGCACTGGCGGCCGGCCCCGACCTCGCGCTGCTCGCGACCTTCGAGCCCAGCATTCCGTCCCTCAAAAAGGAATTCGAGGACCTGGCGGCGAGCCGCGGCATCCAGCTGAAGCTCAAAACGCGCACCGTTCCGGCGGCCATCACCGCGCTTCAAAAAGGGCGCGCCGCCGAGCACGACCAGTTGATCGCCGCGGCGGCGGCCGAGATGGGCGCGTGCGACGCGCTGGTGCTCGGCCAGTTCTCGATGGCGCGCGCCGCGACCGGCATCCCCGCGAAGCCCGGGCGCAAGGTGCTGACCAGCCCGCATTCGGCGGTCACGCGGCTGAAGCGGCTCTTCGACGCCGGATAAATGAATTCTGAGGGTGAGTCGGGAATTCGAGGAGCATGTCTCCGAGCCAATGAACGCGCGACGCGATGCAGCGCGGCGGGACGGACGGGGTCGTCGCAGAGCGGCGGAGGTGGTGGGAGCGAGCGGGCTCAGGGCCGCGGCGTGACGTGGCCGCAGCCCGCGCAGGTGCCGCTTTTCTCCGAGCCGTAGAATTCCTCGTAGGCGCGCGACACGGGATCCGCGTTGTAATCGGACACGTGCTTCACGCTCTCGTAGAGCACCTTTCCGCAGTTCTCGCAGAACCAGGTGAACCGGTCGCGTTCCCCGGCGCGCCGCTTGCGCTCGAGGACCAGCACGTAGGCGTCGGGCGCGAAACGGGGTGAATGGGGCACTCCCGCAGGGCAGTAAATGATCTCGCCCTCGCGGATCACGGCGATCCGCTCTTCGCCCTGCGGCGTGCGGTAATGCAGATTCATGTCCCCCTTGATCATGTACATCACTTCGTCGGCAGGGTCGGAATGGAACTCGCTGCGATGCTCGCGCCCGCGGGCGACGAAGGCGAGCGTGTCATCCGCCTGCCACAAAATCTTCACCGGCGTGACGGCGTTGCGTAAGCCCTCCGTGATGCTGTCGAGGCTGACCGCCTTGAGCTCGCTCATCGCGGCCACCGGGGTCACCGCTCCCCCAGAAGCGACTTCGCCGTCTTCGAGCAGATCCACTCGCGCTCGGCCGCCGTGAGCCCGGGAATCGCGTCCACCTGCCCGACCTGCCTGGCATCGCCCTTGGGCGCCATGTCGAACGGGTTGTCGGTGCCGATGACGATATGGTTCGCGCCGGCCATGGTGATGAGATGGCGCGTCGAGCGCGGCTCGTGCGTGAGGCAGTCGAAATAGAGGCGCTTGAAGAGCTCCCGCGGCGAGCTCGCGTTATTCACCTTCGGCTCGGGGCGCACGTCGTGCCCGTGCACCAGGCGGCCGATCTGGTAGGGAACGAAGCCGCCGCCGTGCGCGAGCAGGAAGCGCAGCTTCTTCAACTCGTCGAGCGCGCCGCTGAACATGAGGTGGGCGACCATCATCGTGGTGTCGAGCGGGAAGCCGATGAAGTTTCTCAGGTAGTAGCTGTCCATGCCGCCCTGCGCAAGGCACTGGTAGGGGTGCGTGAAGATGAAGAGCCCGAGCTGCTCGATCGCTTTCAGCACCTTGCGGAATTTCAGGTCGGCGAGCGGCACGCCCTCGATCGAGGTCGCGATCTCCACCGCCCGGAACCGGTAATCCCGCACCACCCGCTCGAGCTCGGCGATCGCTGCCTCCGGGTCCTGCATGGGAAGATGCGCCATGCCGCGCAGGCGCTCCGGGAATTTCGCCACCATCTGCGCAATGCCGTCGTTCGCGATCCTGACGATTTCCGCACCTGCATCGGGCTTGAGCCAGTAGAAGAAGATCGGCGGGCCGACCGAGATTACCGATACGTCCATCCCGACGCGATCCATCCACGCAATCTTCGCCTCCGGATCGAAAAACTCCGGCAGCAGTTCAATCATGCGTCCGTGCGCGTCGAAATAGGGTTTGCCGTTCCGGTCCTCGATCCGCGTGCCGTAGCGCTCCGGATGGCGCCGGATCGCCTGCACGACGGTCTCGGGAACGACGTGGTTGTGCAGGTCGTACGTCATCCCCCTCTTGCTTCCTGTTGCCTTCCTGGTGCCGCTCTTCCTCCTGGCCTTCATGCCTTCCTTTCGATGAATTTTTCGTTTCTCCTGGCGAGCCTGACGGTTCAGCGGCTACTCGGCCTTGATGCCGGCGGCCTTGGCGACTTTCGTCCACTTTGCGATCTCCGCCCTGAGGACGACACCGAATTGTTCCGGAGTGCTGCCTACTACGTCGGCGCCGTCGCGCTCGAATGTTTTTTTCACTTCCGGCGACTGCAGGATGCGGGCGACTTCGGCATTCACCTTCGCGAGAACGGGCTTCGGCAACCCCGCCGGGCCGAACATGCCGTTCCAGGGCTCGTGCTCGTAGCCCGGCACGCCCGACTCGGCAAAAGTGGGAATATCCGGCGCGGCGGCCGAACGCTTGGCGCTGGTAACGGCAATTGCTTTCAACTTTCCGGCCCTCACGTGCGGCAACAGGCCGACCGACGTGCCGATGACGAGCTGGGTCTGCCCTCCCATCGCCGCGATCATCGCCGGCCCGCCGCCCTTGTACGGTACGTGCAGGAGCTCGATCCCGGTCATGTACTTCAACAACTCGGCCGTCATGTGAGTGCCAGTGGCCAATCCCGCCGATGCATAGGTGATTTGACCCGGCTTTGCCTTCGCCATCGCCATGACGTCCTGCAGCGTCTTCACCGGCACCGACGGGTGCGCCGCCAGCATGTTCGGAAATTTCGAGAGCTGCGTCACCGTCGTGAAGTCGCGGATCGAATCGAATGGCATCTTGCGTCCCAGGGCGGGGTTTATCGCAAACGACGACGCGACCACCATCAGGGTGTATCCGTCAGGCGCGGCCCTCGCAACGAGCTCTGTGCCGGCGATGCCGCTGGAGCCGGGGCGGTTGTCAACGATCACGGGCTGCTTGAATGCCTCGTTCAATCCCTGCGCAACGAGCCGCGCCGTGATATCGGTGGATGCTCCCGGTGACTGCGGCACGATGATCCGAACGGGTCGCGCAGGATATTGCTGCGCCGTCGTACCCGTCGCACCAAGCAACAAGGCGATCGCCAGCAAATGTTTCATGACCGTTCCTCCGTAACCCGTCATTTCGTCACTGCATCACTTAACGGCGCGGGTGGTCTAACTAACCGCGGCGATGCCCTCGTCGCGCGTGGCGGTGATGGGAAACAGGTCGAGAAACCCGCCCAGGTCGAACAGCTGCCTGACCTTGCCCGATACGCCGCAAAGCACCAGCTTGGCGGCGTTCTGATCGGCAAGTTTCGCCGCCTGCAGGAGCACCCTGAATCCCGCGCTGCTGATGTACTCGAGCTGGCTGAAGTCCACCAGGACACGCGCCTTGGCGGCACCCAGCATTGCGCTCAGACGCTCCCCGAGCATCGGCGAGGTTGTGCTGTCGAGCCGTCCCTTGACCTGCACGACGGTGACGCCTCCGACTTGTTCTTCCCTCACATCCATCGGTATGCCTCCTCAGGCGGTCAGTTTTTTTCTCAGCACGAGGCGGTTGCGATCGTCGATGCGATTGTAGCTGACCTCGCTCATCAGGTTCTTCACAAAGTGCAGGCCGATACCTCCGATCCTGCGCTCCCGCAGCGGTGCGCGGGTGTCGGGCACCGCGCTCTCCAGGGGATTGAATGGCACCCCGTCGTCTTCGATCGTCGCTTCGATTGCGCTGTCGAGGACCCGCAAACGGATCCGAATCTCATGCTCAGCGTCGTCAGTGTAGCCGTAGTCCACGATGTTCTTCAGGACTTCGTCCAGCGCCACCTGCATGTCACCCACGACGTCTGCGTCAAGGTAGTGCTCGGCCGCGATCCGGTCCACCGCCTCTACGACCTTCCTGAGCTCCTCGCGGCGGTTGCGGATCGTCGTCTCGATCTGGCTCATTTTGCGAAGCGCAGGCCCATCGCGGCAATGCCGTCGGTATACACAAACAGGCCGCGCCGCGCGTCAGCCTCAATGATTCGGACCGGTAAGTGAACGTCGGTGCCCTCTATTTGATGGCTAATGGATTGACGGGCGAGCCCACCGCCCCGGTGATCGGGAGCGCCGGCGCAACGAACAGGAATTCGTAGCGCTTGTCCGCGGCGCAGTCCTTCCCGAGCTCGCCGAGATGAAATATCTCGCCCACCGTCAGCCCCATGATGGGAATCGTGATCCAGTGCCAGGGCTGGTTGGTGTCTTCGGACTCGTTGGGCCGCACTTCCACGCCCCAGGTGTCGGTGGCGATGCCCGCGATCTCGCGCTTGTGGATCCAGTCCACGGTCTCGAACGCGAGTCCCGGTGCGTCGCCCCCCGAGTAGCCGTCCCAGCTTTTCGCTGCGAGGCAGCGCTCGACGTGCCCGGTGCGCACCAATAGGTAGTCGCCGCGCCGCGCGCGCACGCCCTGTTTCTTCTCGGTGAAGTCGAGAATCTCGCCCGTGATCGCGAAGCCGTCGGGAAGCCACTTTCTGCCCATGGCGCGGGCGACGTCGAGCAGCACGCCGCGCCCCACCATCTTTTCCCGCGTCTTCTCGATGCCGCCTTTCTGCGCGCCGGCGGTGGTCACGTTGCGGCAATCGTAGCCGTTCCACATGTGGTCGTAATACATGATGTGGCCGAGCCCGTCCCACTGCGTGCCGCACTGGAGCGGCATGATGATGATGTCGTCGGTGCCGCGGATCTTGCGGTGATCGAGCACGCCGGAGTAGGCGTCGGTGCCGGTGCGGAGCATCAGGTGCACGGGGTTGAAGCGGCCGAGCGAGGGGTACTTCGACTTGCCGCCCTGCGGACCGTGCTGGTCAAAATTGAGCGCGAGCGAGATGACC
>DATICE010000070.1:0-2746 GCA_035456985.1 Burkholderiales bacterium
CCTCGAGGGCGCGGGGCTCGTCCTTGAGATAGGCCTCGACCGCCGGATAGTCGATCTCGTAGAGCGGGTGCATCGACCCGGGCCACGCGCCGCGCGGAACCACGGCCGCTGCTTCCACAAGGAATCCGGGAACGAGCGTCAATTCCGGCTGCCCCGCAAGCGCTTCCGTGGGGACGAGCCGCTCGGCGGTGACAAGCACGCGTTTGGCCGCGCGCGTCAGAGGGTGGTCCCAGTACGGCGATCCCAGCACGCGCGCGTTGCCGTGCTCGTCGATCTCGTTGGCGTGGATGATCGCGATCTCGGGCCGGATCGCGGGGATCACATAGACTTCCTGCCCGGAGCCGTAGGGATCCTGGATCTTGCGCCAGCCGTTCAACGCGGCAAGATCGCTGCCATGCACGCCGCCGACCGGCTGGAAGGGCACCCCGTATGCGGCTGCACGCAGCCCGGCGACGAGGGTCATTCAGGCGTGCTCTTCGAGTGCGGCCTCCTTGCGCTCGATCGCCCTGCGGTACCACGGAGCGAGCCCGAAGTTGCCTTCCATGGCGACGATGCCGGCCCGCACCTTCGCCACCGCCCCCGCCCGGCACAGGAGATCGAGGTCGTATCCGGGCGAGGACTTGATGATTTCGAGATTGCGCCGGCGGCTCCGCACGAGCTCGCGCACCAGCGCGAACGGGCCGCGGTGGAGGAAGACGCCGCCGAGCCCGAGGGCGCACCCATCGGGCACGCGCTGCGCGAGTTCCGCGAGACTGCAAAGCTTGGATGGCACGGCTTGTGGCATGATGGGCGTTAGTTCAGGTGGCTTGCGAAAATCATAGCACCAAGCTTTTCCGGGGAGCGAACATCATGCATGCCGAAGTGAAGGACCGCGCCGCCGTCTGGAGCGCGGAGTACTGGGCGCGCAAGGGAGGCGTCAGGCTGTATGTCTACCGCAAGCGCGCGGCGGCGCCGGCAAGGAACGACCGCCTGCCGGTACTGTTCCTGGTGCACGGATCGTCCATGTCGAGCCGGTCGGGCTTCGATTTGCAGGTGCCGGGGCGCGCCGATTATTCGCTGATGGACCATTTCGCCGGCCTCGGCTACGACGTGTGGACGATGGACCACGAGGGCTACGGGCGCTCCGACATGACCGGCTCGAATTCCGATATCGCGTCCGGTGCGGACGATGTTGCCGCCGCGATGCCGATTGTGGAGCGCGAAACCGGGCAATCGCGCTTTTTCTTCTATGGCGGCTCCTCGGGCGCGTTGCGCGCGGCGCTGTTCGCGCAGCGCCATCCCGCGCGCGTGGCGAAGCTCATCCTGTCCGCCATGGTCTATACCGGCGAGGGCTCGCCTACGCTCGCCAAACGCAAGGAGAAGCTCGAGGAATACCGCGCGCACAGCCGGCGCAAGATCGACCGCGCTTTCTTCCACAGCATGTTCACGCGCGATCGCCCGGGGACATCCGAGTCCGCCGTGCCCGACGCGATGGCCGACGCCGAGCTCGCCCTCTACGATTCCATCCCGACCGGGACCTATCTCGACATGTGCGCGCACCTGCCGGTGGTGGACCCGGCGAAAATCACCTGCCCGGTCCTGATCATCCGCGGCGAGTACGACGGCATCGCGGCGGAGCCGGACCTGCTGCGTTTTTACGCGGAACTGCCGAGCAAGGACAAGCAATTCGCGTTCATCTCGGGACTCGCGCACAACTCCACGCTCGGCATCAACCGGCACAAGGTGCGGCACGCGATCCACGCGTTCCTCACGATGCCCGAGAACCGCGCGATCGGCGGTTGAGATGGGTCTCATCGAGGGCAAACTCACGAAGATGGGCCTGCGGCTGCCGCAGGTCTACGCCTATCCGAGCGCGAACCGCATCCCGTGCGTCCAGGTGGGCGAGATCCTGTTCCTCGGCGGGCACAGCACTGCGCGGCATCCGTTGATGCTCGGAGCGAAGAACACCGGAAAGGTGGGGACAGAAGTCACCGAGCAGGAGGCGTACGTCGCGGCGCGTGCCGTCGCGCTGCAGATTCTCGCCTCGATCAAGGCTTATGCCGGCGACCTCGACCACGTGAAGCGCGTGATTCGCCTCCACGGCATGGTCAATTCCGCGCCTGGCTTCGAGCGCCAGTTCGCGGTGATCGACGGCGCTTCGGATTTGTTCTTCGAGCTGTGGGGACCCGAGCGCGGCGCTCACGCCCGCTCCGCGATCGGCGTCGCGGAACTGCCGCGCCGCTCGGTGCTCGAGATCGTAGGCGAATTCGAGATGTATCCGAAAAACCCGGTCGCCGGGAGCACTTGAGTCGTACAACCCCAGGAGGAGGTAGCCATGAACCCGATTTCGCGTTTGACGTACCTTTCTGTTGCCGGAGCATTTCTCGCGTGCATGGCGCCGCACGCCGCGGCGCAGGCCTATCCCGCAAAACCGATACGCATCGTCGTTCCCTTCCCGCCGGCGAGCGGGGCGGACATCCTGGCGCGCGCGGTGGCCGCGAAGCTCACGGAGCGGTCGGGCCAGCAGGCGCTGGTCGACCCGCGGCCCGGCGGCAGCGGCATCATCGCGGCGGAAATCGTGCTCAAGGCGCCGGCCGACGGCTACACCTTGATGGTGGGCACCTCGTCGACCCACGCCATCAGCGTGAGTACCAGCCGCAATCTCCCGTACCATCCCGTGCGCGATTTCATGCCGGTTTCCAAGATCGCCGTCGTGCCGATGCTGATGACGGTGCACCCCTCGGTGCCTGTGAAAAACGCCAAGGAG
>DATICE010000071.1:0-19098 GCA_035456985.1 Burkholderiales bacterium
GGCCGCGGGCGAGGCGCTTGGCTGGCTCGTCGGCATGCTGACGCTCGGCACGGCGCTGCCGCATGCGGTGCGCGCCGCAGGAGGCGGCTGGTCGTGGAACGCGGTGGTGCTCGTCTCCTCGGTGCTTGCTCTCGTTGCGGCTGCGATGGTGCTGCGCCTGGGCGACGGGCCCCATCTCAAGGCGACCGGTGGCAGCCCGCGATGGGGCGGGGTGATGCGGGCATTCCGGATCGCCCCCTATCGCGCCTCCGCATTCGGCTACTTCGGCCACATGTGGGAGCTCTACGCTTTCTGGACGCTGGTTCCATTCCTCGTTACGCTGGTGCTCGCGAAGGGTGGGCAGGCGGCGCCCGCAGCGGTCTCGGCATGGTCGTTCGCCGTGATCGGGGCCGCAGGCGTCCTCGGCTGCGTGCTGGGCGGGCGCCTGAGCCGCGGCCTGGGCGGCGCGCGCGTTGCCGCGGGCGCGCTCGCGGCATCGGGCGCAATGTGCCTTGTATTTCCGCTCGCGCAGGACGCGCCCACCGGCGTGCTCCTCGCGGCGCTGCTCTTCTGGGGCGTCATGGTCATCGCCGACTCGCCGCAGTACTCCGCGCTCTCGGCGCGCGCCTGCCCGCCGGAGCTTGTCGGCAGCGCGCTCGCCATCCAGAACAGCATCGGCTTTTTCATCACCGTTGTCGCAATCTCGGTTGCAACGGCGTCGTGGACATCGCTCGGCGCGAACGTGGCCTGGCTGCTCCTGCCCGGCCCCGTGCTGGGCCTTCTCGGCCTCGCGCCCCTCTTGCGACAGCCGCGAACTGCACCCGCGGGCTACCGGTGATGCCGCCGCAGACCGAGCGCTATCTCGACCTCGCGCGCGAGGGCAAGAACGAGTGGTGGCGCTACGCGTTGGGCGTCATGACCATCGCCTTCTTCTGGCTGGCGCTGGGCTACGTACCCTATTTGCTGCTCGTGGGCGCCGGCCTGGGCGGCCAGCTTTTCGACTATCTGGCGGTCAATATCTCGATCTTCATGATGCTCGCCGGCCTCCTGCTGACGGTGAAGGTGATACACCGCCGGCCGCTGCTGAGCCTGATTACTCCGGAAGCGCGTGTCGACTGGCCGCGCGTTGCGCGCGGCGCACTGGTGTGGGCGGTCATCGCGGCGGTGGTCGTGGCGATCGAGCACGCTCTGTTCCCCGACCGTTACTTCCTGAGCTTCGACGCGGAGCGGTTTTTCGTATTCCTCGTCGTGGTACTGGTGCTGACGCCGATCCAGGCCGGGACCGAAGAGCTCGTGTTCCGCGCCTACGCCATGCAGGGGCTCGCGCTCCTCACGCGCCGGCCGGCGCTGGTGGCGGTCGCGAGCAGCCTGATATTCACCGTCCCGCACCTGCTCAATCCCGAGGTGCACGAGTACGGCATACTCGTCATGGCCGCCAACTACTTCGCGATCGGGATGCTGCTCGCGACCATCACTCTGCGCGACGGCCGGCTCGAGCTCGCCATCGGACTGCACGCCGTGAACAACGTGCTCCTCGCGCTGGTCGCGAACTACGAGGGCTCCGCGCTCACCACCGAGTCGATCTTCACGGCGACGGAGCTCGACCCCGTGTATTCGCTGGTCACCCTAGTCATCGGCACCTTCGTCTTCCACCGGTGGGTCTTCCGGCGGGAATAGGGTGTCCAGAGCGGTGTTTATCTCGCATCCGCCGCCACTGCCGTAGCTTATAGTTAACGTCCCGCGCGCGGCACGGCGCCCGGTAGTCCAGTCAGAGGAGGAGCCCATGACCATTCGCAGCGTAATAAGTCTTGCCGTATCAGCAGCTTGTATTGCAGGAGGCGCGCTCATTGCGGCCGTTGGGATGGCGGGTCCCGAGAACATCCGGTTTCCCGAGGGATACGAAAAGGGAGTGCGCTACGCCATCGTGGATCGCCACGACACCAAGCAGTATCGGGAGCTCTTTGCTACCCCGGAGGCGTTCAAGGCGGTGCGGGAGGGCAAGCCGATCCCGCACGGCACCGTGCTGACGCTGGTGCAGTACAAAGCGAAGGTGGACGACAAAGGCCAGCCGATGAAGGACGCGAACGGCCGCTTCATGAAGGGCGATCTCCTCGCCTACACGGTGATGGAAAAGCGCAAGGGCTGGGGCGCCGGGTATCCCGCGGAATGGCGCAACGGCGAATGGGAATACGCGGCATTCACCAAGGACCGCAAGCCCAACGCGAAGGCCAACGCCAACATCCGCAACTGCTTCGTCTGCCACAAGCCGCACGAGGGCCAGGACTTCGTGATCTCGCTTGCGAGCCTGTCGGGCACGGCGCTGGGCGCGGCCCGGAGGCCCTCGGGTCCGGGCACCGTCGCCATCGCTGAGTTCCTGTTCGGGCCGCAGAAGATCACGGTAAGGCAGGGACAGTCGATTGCCTGGACCAACGTGGATGATTCACCGCACCAGGTGACCGTGCAGGGTGAAACGACGCTCCGCACGCCGGTCGTGCTGAAAGGGCAGAGCACCGCGCTCCGGTTCGACTACGTGGGGACCTATGACTACATCTGCGGCCTCCACCCGGCGATGAAGGGGCAGATCGAAGTCACGAAGTAACGCGACGCCAACGTCGCGTCCTCCCGGCGCCGGCCGGGATTCCGTGACGAAATGGCGAAAAGCGCGGGCCGAGTGCCCGCGCTTTTTTTGTTTGTGCTCTAATCTTTCCCCTGTGACCTCCGAAATCCCTGCGGCGGGCCCGCGCTAGTAGTCGTGCACCTGCATATCCTCGGCATCTGCGGCACGTTCATGGGCGGCATCGCGCTGCTCGCGCGCGCCGCGGGCCACCGCGTCACCGGCTGCGATGCCAACGTTTATCCGCCGATGAGCACGCAGCTCGCCGCCCAGGGCATCGAGCTGACCGAAGGCTGGGGCGCCGACCAGGTTGCGCTGAAGCCCGACGTCTTCGTCGTCGGCAACGTCGTGACGCGCGGCAACCCGCTCATGGAGGAGATCCTCGACCGGAACCTGCCTTACGTTTCCGGTCCGCAGTGGCTGCGGGAGAACGTCCTCGCGGGACGCTGGGTCGCCGCAGTTGCGGGCACTCACGGCAAGACCACGACCGCGGCGATGCTCGCCTGGATACTCGAAGATTCCGGTCTGGCGCCAGGATTCCTGATCGGCGGCGTTCCGGCGAACTTCGGCGTTTCGGCCCGGCCCGCCCCCCCATCGCAATCGCCCTTCTTCGTCGTCGAGGCCGACGAGTACGACACGGCATTCTTCGACAAGCGCTCCAAGTTCGTGCATTACCCCGCACGGACCGCGGTGCTGAACAACCTCGAGTTCGACCACGCCGACATCTTTCCCGACCTCGCGGCGATCGAGACCCAGTTCCACCATTTCGTGCGCACGCTGTCTTCGGGCGGGCTGATCGTCGCCAACGGCGCGGACGCGGCGCTTGCGCGCGTGCTGGCGCGGGGCTGCTACACGCCGGTGGAGCGCTTCGGCGTGAGCGACGGCTGGATCGTGGCCGCCGCCGCGCACGACGGGTTCGACGTGCTGTGGCGCGGGGAGAAGCAGGGCCGCGTGCGGTGGGCGCTGCAGGGCGCGCACAACCAGGCCAATGCGCTGGCCGCCATTGCCGCCGCGCGCCACTGCGGCGTCGCGCCGGCGCAGTCGATTCCGGCGCTCCGCACATTCGAGGGCGTCAAGCGGCGCATGGAAGTGCGCGGCGTAGCCGGCAGCGTCACCATCTACGATGATTTTGCACACCATCCCACGGCGATCGCGGCGACGCTGGAAGGATTGCGCGCGCAAGTGGACAGTGCCCGAGTCATCGCGGTGCTCGAGCCGCGTTCGAACACCATGAAGTCGGGCGTGATTAAGGACCGGCTCGCAGCAAGCCTCGCTTCGGCCGACCGCATCTATTGCTACAGCGCCGGACTTCAATGGGACGCTGCCGCGGTGCTGGCGCCGCTCGGTGCGAAGGCGCAGGCCCACGCGGACTTCGACCGCCTGCTTGCGGCCGTCGCGGGCGCGGCGAAACCCGGGGATCATATCGTCATCATGAGCAACGGCGGCTTCAACGGCATCCACGAGAAGCTCCTCGCCCGTCTCGCGAGAAAATGAACGAAATCGTCGCCAACGACAGGCTCGGCGCGTTCTGCCGCCATACCCACGCCGAGATGAAGGGCGCGCCGGCCGGGCCGCTCGCGGGCCTCACTTTCGGCGTGAAGGACATCTACGACATCGCCGGCCACAAGAGCGGCTTCGGCAATCCCGACTGGCTGCGCACGCACGACGCGGCTGCGCGGACTGCTCCGGTGGTGCAACGTCTGCTCGACGCCGGTGCCGATATGGTGGGGAAGACCCATACCGACGAGATCACCTGGAGCTTGAATGGCGAGAACGCCCATTACGGCACGCCCGTCAACGTCAACGCGCCGGGCCGCATTCCCGGCGGCTCCTCGAGCGGCTCGGCGGCGGCGGTGGCAGGTGCTTTGTGCGATTTCGCGCTGGGCAGCGACACCGGGGGATCGGTGCGTGCGCCAGCAAGCTTCTGCGGGATCTTCGGCATACGGCCCACGCACGGGAGCGTGTCGCTCGAAGGCGCGTGCCCGCTCGCGCCGAGCTTCGATACCTGCGGCTGGTTCGCGCGCAGCGCCGAGTTGCTCGAGCGCGTCGGCCGCGTGCTGCTCGGTTCCGGAAGAAGCGGCGCCGCGCCGCGCCGGCTGCTTATCGCGCAGGACGCATTCGCGCTGGCGGGCGACGCCATTGCGCGAGCGCTCGAGCCTGCTGTCGCGAGCGTCAGCGCGTTGCTGGGAAAGCCCGAGCGTGTGACCGTGGCCGCCGACGGCCTGGCGCAGTGGTTGCAGGTGTTCCGAGTCCTGCAGGCGTCCGAGGCATGGGCGCAGCACGGCGAGTGGGTGAAGCGCGTCAAGCCCGATCTCGGGCCCGGGATCAGGCAGCGCGTCCAGTGGGCGGCCGACCTCGACCCGGGTCTCGTCGGCCCGGCGAAAAAGCGGCGCGAGGAAATTGCGCGCTACATGGATGGCCTCCTCTCGGGCGGCGCAGTGCTGCTGCTCCCGACCGTCCCCGGCATCGCGCCACTCCGCAACGCGGCCCCCGCCGACACCGAGGACTTTCGCGCTCGCGCGCTTGCACTGTTGTGCCCGGCCGGGCTTGCGCGGCTGCCGCAGGTGTCGCTGCCGCTGGCGCAACTCGACGGCTGCCCGCTCGGGCTCTCGCTCGTTGCCGCGCGCGGCGGCGACGCGATGCTGCTCGAGCTCGCGAAAGCGCTCGCCTAGTCGCGGATGCTGATCTACATCCACGGCTTCAACAGCTCGCCGGCTTCTGCCAAGGCGCAGGTGCTGAAGGCCAGGCTCGAGAGCCTCGGGCGCGGCGCAGAATTCATGGCTCCGGCATTGCCGCCCAGTCCCGCGCAGGCGGCCGCCTTGCTCGACGCACTCGCCCTGCGGCATCGCGGCGCGGCCCTCGTGGGCAGTTCGCTGGGCGGCTACTATGCGACCTGGCTCGCGGAAACGCACGGCATGCGCGCAACCCTGCTCAATCCCGTTGTGCGCCCCTACGAGCTGCTGGCACCCCTGGTCGGGCTCCAGAAGCGTTTCCATACGGGCGAGGAATACGTTTTCAGCACCGAGCACGTTGCCGAGCTGCGGGCGCTCGAGGTCGAGCGCATTACGTCCTCGCGCTATTTCCTCATCGTGACGACCGGCGACGAAGTGCTGGATTACCGGCGGGCGGTGGAGCGCTACCGAGGGTGCCGGCAGATCGTGATCGAGGGCGGCGACCACGGGCTGAGCGGATTTTCCGACCACCTCGACGCCGTGCTCGAGTTCTGCGGCGTCGTTCCGGGCAGGTAGCGTCCAGGGGTTCTGCACGACGGGCGCGTCCCATTGCTCGCCGTGCGCGAATCAGCGTAGTATCACCGCGCTGGCTTGGTGACAAGGCGTGTCCGAGGTTACCCGTGCACACGAACATCTGAAAACAGGAGGGAGTTCCATGGTCGCTGTAATCAAGTTGTTGCGTCTCGGTATCGTCGCGTTTCTGGCGGCTTCGTTCTGGGTTTCCGCTGCGTACGCCCAGAAGTGGGTGAAGCTCGCGCCGTTTCCGGATGCGTCGGAAGAAGTTTACGGTATTGCTTCGGGCGGCAAGCTTTACATATTCGGCGGCCTCGCTCCGGCGTGGACACCGAAGGGTCTGGTTTACGAGTACGATCCGGCAACCGACAAGTGGACGAAGAAGAACAACATGCCGGTGCCTGCCCACCATGTCGCGGTTACCGAGTTGAACGACAAGATTTACGTCATGGGCGGTTTCACGAAACCGAAGTCTGGCCCCACGGCTTGGGTCCCAATTGATAATGCTTGGGAATACGATCCTGCCAACGATACGTGGAAAGCGCTCGCACCACTGCCAACCAAGCGCGGTTCTCCAACCGCTGCCGCGGTCAACGGCAAGATTTACGTAATTGGCGGAGCCGCTACCAATGAAGGCTCGAAAGATTCGTCGATTCATCCTGCGCGACCGCACCGGGTGGTCGGAACGAACGAGGTCTACGATCCGGCCACCAATACCTGGGAATCCCGCAGCCCCATGCCTACTCCGCGTAATCACGTGGCTGTCGGTGTGGTTAGCGGCAAGATCTACGTAATCGGCGGACGCTTGGGTAGTGGTTTCATCGGTCGGGCGGCCAATACCGACACCGTCGAGGGGTACGATCCGGCCACCGATCAGTGGAGTGCGACGCTTAACCGCATGCCGACGCCGCGCAGCGCGCTCACTTTCGGCACGTATAAGGGCAAGATTTACGTCGCCGGCGGTGAACTCCAGACGGCTTACATGGCTGCCGCATTCCGCGCGGTTGAGGCTTACGATCCGGCTGCCAACAGCTGGTCTTCCCTTCCCCCGCTGGAGTTCCCGCGCCACGGTGCCGGTGGGGACTTTCTTGGCAACCGATTTCATGTTGTGACAGGTGTCGTGCAGGCTTCCGGCAGCGGGGGACATTCCGACGTTGATTTTCATCACGCCCTCGTGCTTCCCTAAAAGCGCGTGCCCGGTGGCGCGGGGGTAACCACGCCATCGCATATAATGACAGGCGCAGCCTTTCCGGCTGCGCCCGTCTTGTTTTCCGACCCTCGCAGCGCCGTCACTGCCTTCCAAGATGAACGTTTTCTACGAGGAAGAAGGCGCGTTCAAAGTCGGCGCTGTGCGCGCCGACCAGGACACCTCGCTCCAGGTCGAGGCGCCCCACGGCAAGCGCTCGAAGGTCAAGGCCTCCGCCGTGCTGCTGCGCTTCGACGGCGCCGGTCTCTCCCGCTTCATGGAGGAGGCCGAAAAACTCGCCGCAGCGATGGACGCGGACTTCCTGTGGCAGTGCTGCGGGCAGGAGGAATTCGCGTTCGATAAGCTGGCGCGCGAATACTTCGGGCGCGAGCCGACGCCGGCCGAATCAGCGGCGCTGCTGTTCAAGCTCCACGGCGCGCCGATGTATTTCTACAAGAAGGGCCGGGGTCGCTACAAGGCGGCGCCACCCGAGGCGCTGAAGGCGGCGCTGGCCTCGGTCGAGCGCAAGCAGCGCGAGGCGGAGCGGCGGGCCCAGTACGTGGCGCAGCTCGCGGACGGCAGGCTGCCGGCAGAGTTCGCGCCGCTCTCCGCGAAGCTCCTCTATGGGCCGGACAAGCAGAGCGTCGAATGGAAGGCGCTGGAAGACGCGTGCGAGAAGCTGAAGACGATGCCCGCGAAGCTCTTCGAGCGCTGCGGGGCACTGCCGTCATCGCACGATTACCACTTCAACCGCTTCCTGTTCGAGCATTTCCCGCGTGGGACGGCATTTCCCGATTTGGAGGCGCCCGCCATGCCGCAGGACCTTCCTCTCGCGGAGGTCGAGGCATTCAGCATCGACGACGTGACTACCACCGAGGTTGACGACGCGCTCTCCATCGCTGCGCTGCCAGGCGGCAACCTGCGTATCGGCATCCATATTGCTGCGCCCGCGCTTGGTATAACACCTGGCAGCGCACTGGACGCTGCGGCGCGCGAGCGGCTCGCCACGGTGTACTTTCCGGGGAGCAAGATCACCATGCTGCCGGAGGCGGCAATCGAGGCCTTTTCACTCGCTGAAGGCCGGGATTGCCCGGCGCTCTCGCGCTACGTCGAGGTTACGCCCGATTATTCGATCGTGGCGCAGGCGACGCGGATCGAGCGCGTTCCGATCAAGAATAATTTGCGGCACACGGCGCTGGAGCAGGCCTTCAACGAGGAGACGCTCGCTGCAGGTCGCGTTGATCACCCCCACGCGGACGCGTTGACGAACCTGTGGCGTTTCGCGCGCGCGCTGGAAGCGGCGCGGCGCGGCGGCGAGACCGAGTTCGAGGCGCGGCCCGAGTACAGCTTCTATGTCGAGAGCGACCGCGTGCGCATCGTGCGCCGGCTGCGCGGCACCCCGGTGGACCGGATCGTCTCGGAGCTCATGATTCACGTGAACGGCGCGTGGGGGCGCGACCTCGCGGCGGGCGGCGCGGCAGCGATCTACCGCGTGCAGGAGAGCGGCAAGGTCAGGATGAGCACGGTGCCCGCGGCGCATGAGGGCCTCGGCGTGGCGGGCTACGCGTGGGCAAGCTCGCCGCTGCGGCGCTACGTCGATCTCGTTAACCAGCGCCAGCTGCTCGCGCTCGCGCGTGGCGAGGCGCCGTTCTACCGGGCAAACGACGAGCGGCTCCTCGCGGCGATGCGGGATTTTGAGTCGGCGCATGAGGCCTACGGCGAGTTCCAGCGCCAGATGGAGCGCTATTGGTGCCTGCGATGGCTGATCCAGGAAAACGCGGCGACAGTGACCGCGACGGTGATCCGCGAAAGCCTGGCGCGCTTCGACGAGCTGCCGCTCGTCGCGCGCGTGCCGTCCCTGCCGCCGCTCGACGCGGGGAGCCGGGTCGAGCTTGCCGTCACCGCCATCGATCTGCTGGAGCTCGTGCTGGTTTGTGAGTTTCGCCGTCGGCTCGCTCCCGGGGATATGGCGACCTAGCGGCCCCGGGCCTTCGATTTGATCGCGATTTAACTTTAATTAACTTCGACAACCTTCGGTTATTAAACGCATTTCCATGCACGAAATTCGCGACTAGGTTACAATGACGCGCATGGGGATGCTGCCCGACAGGAAGGTAGTGCCGCTGCGGCGGCGGGCGAAGCACGCGCGGCACGCACCGTGGCGGATTGCCGTGGACCGCCTGGAGGCGCGCATCGCGGAGCTCGAGCGCGGCATGAACGCGCTCGACCGGCGCATGAAGGCGCTCGGCAAGCACGGCCGCATGCAGGTCGCGGTGGCAATGTCGGTGATCCTCCACGCCATCATCATTTTCGGGGTGAGCTTCAAGCTGCCGGACCTCTCCAAGCTCGGCGCGCAGGCTCCGCTCGAAGTGACGTTGGTCAATGCAAAGACCCAGGCACGGCCGGAGAAGGCCGATGCCCTCGCGCAGGCCAACCTCGATGGCGGCGGCAATACCGACGCCAAGCGCCGGGCGCGAAGCCCGCTGCCGGTGCCCGTCGAGGACAAGCAGGGAGCGAAGCTCTCGCTCGCGCAGAAACGCGTCCAGCAGCTTGAGCGCGAGGCCAAGCAGCTCATGACCACACAGGCCAAGTCGAAAACCGCGGTTGCGCCCCGCCTCGAGGCACAGCAGCCGCGGGAGGAGCCGCAGGTCGCGCCGAGCGCCGCCGATATCGTCAACCGTGGCATGGAGATCGCCCGGCTCGAGGCGCAGATCGCGCGCGAGTGGGAGAACTACCAGCAGCGACCGCGCCGGCGCTTCATCGGCGCACGCGCCCAGGAGTTCCGATTCGCGCAGTACATCGAAACCTGGCGCGCCAAGGTCGAACGGGTAGGCGAGCTCAATTACCCGCAGGCCGCCCGCGACCAGAAAATCTACGGCACCCTGGTGGTGACGGTGTCGATCAAGTCCGACGGCTCGCTCGAGGGGGTGGAGATCAACCGTCCGTCCGGGCAGCGCATACTCGACGCGGCGGCGCTGCGCATCGTCCGGCTTGCCGCTCCCTTCGCGCCGTTCCCGGCCGATATCGCCCGCGACACGGACATCCTCAGCATCACGCGCACCTGGATCTTCACCCGCTCCGACCAGCTCGTCACCGAATAAACGAGGAGCCCATTCCCGATATCCGGCGATGAAATCGCTCCTGCGCTGGACGTGGCGCGCTCTCCTGCTGGCGCTGTGCGCGCTCACCGTCGTTCAGTTCTGGTTTCTCCTGCATATCTGGTACTGGGCGGATCACAACCCCGAGAGCACGGCTTTCATGCGCTCGCGCCTCTCGATCATCCGCTCGGACGAGCCGGGCGCACGGCTCGCGCAGCGCTGGGTCCCTTACGCGCGCATCTCGCGGAACCTCAAGCAGGCGGTGATCGCCGCCGAAGACGCCAACTTCATGAGCCATTGGGGCTTCGACTGGGAGGCGATGCGCAAAGCCCATGAGCGGAACGTGAGAGAGGGAGAAATCACGGCGGGCGCCTCGACCATCAGCCAGCAGCTCGCAAAAAATCTATTCCTGCCGTCTGCCCGCGCGTGGTGGCGCAAGGCGCAGGAGGCCGCGATTACCGTGATGCTCGAGGCGGTCCTCACGAAGCGCCGCATCCTCGAGATCTATCTCAACGTGGCGGAGTGGGGCGATGGTGTTTACGGCGCGGAGGCCGCCGCGCGCTACCACTACGGCGTGCCGGCGGCGGCGCTATCGCCAGAGCAGGCCGCGCGGCTTGCCGCCATGCTGCCGAGCCCGCGCAGCTACACCCCGCGCAGCGACACGCTCTACCTGCGAGAACGCACCGCGGACCTCCTTTCTCACATGCACCTCGCGCGCATACCCTGATCACCCGTCGCTTGTCACGCGGCATCGGGTAGAATGGCCCGCTTCCAATCACGCCTGGAGAGCATTGTCATGCAGAGAAGAAAGTTCCTCGCGGGCCTGGGCGCCCTGAGCCTGTCCGGCCTGGTCGGGGCGCAGGAGCAAGGCGCCGCCCTGCGCGGACCCGACGTGATCTTCGTTCCGACGCCGAACGAAATCGTTGCCACGATGCTCAGGATGGCGGCGGTTACCAAGAAGGATACCGTCTACGATCTCGGGTGCGGCGACGGCCGCATCGTTATCACCGCCGCCCAGCGCTACGGCGCGCGCGGGGTCGGCATCGACATCGACCCCGAGCGGGTGGCCGAGGCGACGGAGAACGTCGCAAGAGCGGGGGTTGCGGACCGGGTGAAAATCATCCGCGGCGACCTGTTCGAGGCTGACATCAGCGCAGCGACGGTGGTCACCCTCTATCTCCTCACCGACCTCAATCTCAAGCTGCGCCCGAAGCTGCTGCGCGACTTGAAGCCCGGCACACGCGTCGTCTCGCACGCCTTCTCCATGGGCGACTGGAAGCCCGAGCGCGAAGCCGAAGTCTCGGGTACGACGGTGTATCTCTGGCGCATACCGCCGCGCAGGTAGTTCATCTGATGGACGTACTCTCAGTTTCGCGGGCGGCTTGACCGGCCGCCGGGCCGGGAATAATCTTTGGCGTAGCAGCGTTTTGACAAGAGCCGCGGCGGACCCGCCGCAGGCAATAATCTTTCGAGGATGGAACACGGGCGTACGTAGCACGCGTGCCTGCGTGCTGCGCGCGCAAGCGCCGTTCAACGAGCGGGAGGAAAAGCCATGCAACTCAACGTCAATTCAATAACCTACGAGGTGGACATCGAGCCTGAGACGCCCCTGCTGTGGGTGCTGCGCGAAGTCATAGGGCTTACCGGAACGAAGTACGGGTGCGGGATCGCGCAATGCGGGGCCTGCACCGTGCACCTCGGCGGCGAGCCTGTACGTTCCTGTTCGCTGCCGGTGTCGGCGGTGGCGGGCCGGCCGGTCGTTACCATCGAGGGCCTGTCGAACGATAGCTCGCATCCGGTGCAGAAGGCCTGGGCGGCGCTCGACGTTCCCCAGTGCGGTTATTGCCAGTCGGGACAGATCATGGCCGCCGCGTCGCTGCTGGCGAAGAACCCGCGGCCGACCGACAGGGACATTGACGAGGCGATGACGAACATCTGCCGCTGCGGCACCTATCAGCGCGTACGCGCGGCGATCCACATGGCCGCGGGAACGGGCAAGGGCGGCGGCTCCGTCATTCACATGGCCGAGATGGCGGGCGCCGAAACGACCGCCATTGCCGGCGATCGCTCAACTGAAGTCTAGGACCCGGGAGATCCGCCATGAAGAAGACCCAAATCGAAAATGCCACGAGCCTTTCCCGGCGCAGGTTTATTGTCGGTTCCGCTGCCGCTGGCGGCGGGCTGGCGCTCGGATTCAACCTGCCGTTCGGCGTCGAACGCGCCGCAGCCCAGACTGTGGGCGCGGGCAACACGGAGGTCAGCGCGTGGGTGGTCATCAAGCCTGACGATACCTGCGTGATCCGCATTGCCCGGGCGGAGATGGGCCAGGGCACGCATACCGGCCTTGCCCAGCTCGTCGCCGAGGAGCTCGCGTGCGACTGGAATAAGGTCGCCATCGAGCCCATCACCGCAGGCCAGAATCTGGCCCGCAAGCGTGTCTGGCGCGACATGGCGACCGGCGGCAGCCGCGGCATCCGCGGTTCGCAGGACTACGTCCGGCAGGGAGGCGCCGCAGCACGCATGATGCTGCTGCAGGCCGCGGCCAACCAGTGGAACGTGCCGGTCGGCGAACTTACCGTTGCCGACGGCGTCATCACGCATGCAGCTTCCGGACGCTCGACGAGCTACGGAAAGGTCGCTGCCGCCGCGGCGAAGCTGACGCCGCCGGATCCCAAGAGCATCACGTTGAAGAACCCGAAGGACTGGAAGATTGCCGGCAAGCCGATGAAGCGCCTCGACACCGCCGACAAGCTCAACGGATCCAAGGTCTACTCGATCGATCTCAAGTTGCCGGGCATGGTGTACGCGGCAGTGAAGGCGTGCCCGGTATACGGCGGCAAGCTCGTGAGCTGGGACGAGTCCAAGGTGTCGCGCATGCCGGGCTTCAGCGGCGTTATCCAGGTGGACGGTGCGACCGTCGCCGTGGTCGCCAACACGTGGTGGCGCGCCAAGTCGGCGCTCGACGCGCTGCCCATCAAGTGGGATGAGGGCCCCAACGCAAAAGAATCAAGCGCGACGATCGCGGCGCGCCTCCGGGAAGGCCTCACGTCGAACGACGCGTTCGCTGACATTGACGTCGGCGATGCGCCGAAAGCGATTGCAGGCGCGGCGAAGAAGGTTGAGGCGGTGTACAGCACGCCGTTTCTGTCCCACGCGTGCATGGAACCCATGAACTGCACCGTGAGGATCACGGCGGACAAGGCCGAAGTCTGGATGCCGAGCCAGAATGCGGAAGCTTCGCTCGCCGCGCTGTCGACGGCTTCGGGTCTTCCGCTCGCGAAGTGCGAGGCTTACAACCACACCCTGGGGGGTGGCTTCGGCCGGCGCGGCGGTACGCAGGATTTTGTGCGCCAGGCAGCTGCCATCGGCAAGCGCTATCCGGGCATTCCGGTGAAAATGATCTGGAGCCGGGAGGAAGACCAGGCGCACGACTTCTATCGCCCGATCTCGCAATGCAAGCTTTCCGCCGGCCTCGACCCGGGCGGCAATCTCGTCGGACTGCACATCCGCGTGTCCGGCCAGTCGATCAATGCCTACCTGGCTCCACACAACATCAAGGACGGGAAAGACCGGAGACAGCTCCAGGGATTGTGGCCGCAGCCCGGGGACGCGCAGATCGGCTACACCGTTCCCAATCTGCGGACCGAGTACGCGATGCGCAATACTCACGTCCCGGTCGGACCCTGGCGGGGCGTCAACACCAACCAGAACGGCCTCTACCTGGAATGCTTCATGGACGAAGTGGCGCGGGCGGCGGGCAAGGATCCGCTCGAGTTCCGCCGCGCATTGATGAAGAACCATCCAAAGCATCTCGGCGTGCTGAATGCGGCCGCGGAGAAGGCGGGGTGGGGCAAGCCGCTGCCGGCCGGGGTCTATCGCGGCATCGCGCAGTTCATGGGCTACGCCAGCTACGTGGCGGCGGTTGCGGAGGTTTCCGTGAAGGGCGATGAGGTCAAAGTGCACCGCATGGTGCTGGCGACCAACTGCGGCCACGCGGTCAACCCGGCCACGATTGCCGCCCAGGTCGAGGGGTCAGTGGCGTACGGGTTCGACTCGCTGCAAAGCGAGATCACGGTGCAGAACGGGCGCGCGGCGGAATTGAACTACCACACCTACCCGATCGCGCGGCTGGCCCAGCTGCCCAAGGTGGAGACGGTCATCGCGCCGACCTACGACTTCTGGGGCGGAGTGGGAGAACCCACGATCTGTGTGGTTGCGCCCGCGATCCTCAATGCCATTTTTGCCGCGACGGGCAAGCCGGTGCGCACCCTGCCGCTCAAGAACCACGGCTTGAGGATCGTCTAGATCAGAGAACCAGCGTCAGAAGGTGCGGTTGCTCGGCCGGATCGCGATGTTCGCCGCGGTGGCGGGTTGCGCCACTTCGGCGCCGGACGCGGTCCTTCCGTATCGTGTGGAGGGCGATGCGATCCGCGAGCGGCTGGTGGCGGCACCGGGAGATGCGGCGCGCGGCAAGGCAGTTGTCGTCAGCCGCGACTCGAACTGCCTCCTGTGCCACGCGGTGCCCGACTCCGGCGTCCGCTTCATGGGTAACATCGGGCGTTCGCTCGACGGAGTCGGGGCGCGGTTGAACGAGGGCCAGCTGCGCCTGCGTATCGTCGATTCCACGCGATTGAACCCTGAGACAATGATGCCGTCCTACTACCGTACCGACGGACTCAACCGGGTGGCCGAGACGTGGCGCGGAAAACCGGTGTTGACCGCGCAGCAAGTCGAGGACACCGTGGCCTACCTTCTCACTCTACGCTGACCGGCATGAGCGCGCGCCGCCGTTTCATTTCGGTGATGGCAGGACTTTTCGCGGCGCCGCTGCTGCCGGCGCGCCCGGCGCTCGGCCAGGAGGCCGATCCGTTTGCGCCTCTCATGCGAAGCATCACCGGCGGGGCTGCGGTCAATCCCGGGCGCGTGAGGATGGACACGCCGCGGCTTGCCGACAACGGCCACTCGGTGCCGCTCAGTGTAAGCGTGGATAGCCCGATGACTGCGGCCGACCACGTGCGCAGCATCACGCTGCTTTCCAGTCGCAACCCGCGCCCCCTCATGGCGACATTTCACCTGGGCCCGACATCGGGCCGGGCGCAGGTGGCGACGCGCGTGCGGCTTGCCGGCACGCAGCGCGTGCGCGCGCTCGCGCAGCTCTCCGACGGCTCCTGGTGGTCGGGGGACGCGGAGGTGGAAGTCACCGAATCGGCCTGCCTGGACGCCACCTGACATGCTGGCAAGAGTTCAACTGCCGCCGACTGCGAAGCCCGGAGAAGTGATCGAGGTCCGCATCACGATCCAGCATCCGATGGAGACCGGTTTCCGTTTCGATCTCGGCGGCAGGCCGATTCCGAAGAACGTCGTCAGTTCCCTGGTGGCACGCTACAACGGTGTGGAGGTCTTCCGCGCCGATATGGGTTCGGGCATAGCGGCCAACCCGTATCTGCAGTTCTGCACCGTGGCAACGCGGAGCGGTGAGATCGAATTCTCCTGGGTTGACGACGTTGGAAATCGCGGCGCCGAGCACGCCGCGATTTCCGTAACTGGCTGAACCGGACGGGCAGAACCTGCGGGATCAGTCGGGGCTATTCTGTGAATCCTGCAAGTCGCCTGTGCTCGCTTTTCTGCCTTCTGCTCGCGGTTTTCGCGGTATTTGCGGCGGAGCCTCAGCGCCCGAGTCCATTGAAGTCCGGCACCGAGTTTGTCAGCGATGATCTGCGCAAACTGCAGGCCGACGACTTCGCCAACCCCGGCATGCTGTGGGTCGCGCGCGGAGAGAAGCTGTGGAGCGAGCCTACGGGAAAGAGCGGGAAATCCTGCGCGAACTGCCACCAGGACGCGCGCGCGAGCATGAGAGGGGTGGCCGCGCGCTACCCGCGAGTGGACCCGGGCGCGGCACGGCTCGTCAACCTCGAGGGCCGCATCAATCTCTGCCGTGCGCGCAATCAGCAGGCGGAAGAGCTTCAGTACGAGTCCGGCGAGCTGCTCGCGCTGGTGACGTACGTCGCGCACCAGTCGCGTGGCATGGCGGTCTCCGTTACGCTGGATTGGCAGAACCGCACGAACTTCGAACGCGGGCGCGAACTGTATAACCGCCGCATCGGGCAGATGAACCTTGCGTGCACGCATTGCCACGACCGCAGCTGGGGCAAGAAGCTCGCGGCTGAAACGGTAAGCCAGGGGCACGGCAATGCGTTCCCGGCGTACCGCCTCGAATGGCAGTCCGTTGGATCAGTGCAACGCCGGATCAGGGCCTGCTTCTACGGGCTGCGCGCGGAGATGCCGCCCTACGGCGCGCCGGAGCTGCTTGACCTGGAGCTGTATCTTGCCTGGCGCGGCGGCGGCCTGCCCGTGGAGGCGCCGGGTGTAAGACGCTGAGCGTCAGGTCAATTCTCGCCCTTCAACCACGTCACCCGCACGCGGTCGTAGTCCTCGCCGCGCTCGAGAAGCTCCTCGAGCCGCGCGTGGGGCGTATGCTCGCCCATCAGGACCTCGTACTGGATGCCGGGGTTGAAGGCATCGTGCTTCAGCAGCATCTCGGGATCGCTGCCGGGTGTCGAGCTTTCGTTGAGAATCAGCGCGTTGACGTAGGTGAACCGGAACGACCCGGAGGAGGTCTGCCAGTTCTCGGCGCGCTCGGCGCCCTCGCCGAGGCCGCGCAGGTACACCGACAGCGGCTTCTTGGAGAGGATCTCGATTCCAGCGTGCACGTGGTCGTGCTCGTCGCGCTGCATGCGCCGGATCGCGCCGAGCCACCACGCCTTCTGCCCCGCCGCGTGGAATGTGAGAAGCGAGCCGATCCGCGCCCACGCTTCGTCCTGCCGCGGGATGTCTACGGCTACGCCCCAGGTGCTGCCGTCTCGTTCCATCCATTCGGTGACCGCGGCGGTCGACTGCTCGGCCTGGAGCGCGATGCCGGTCTGCTCCTTCACCTTGACGCGCTGATCCGCGCTCATCTCCGCCATGCCGCTGAACTCGATGCGGGTGACGAGCTCGGAGGCCGATGTGAAGCTGTGCGCGACCTTGATCTTCGCCTCGATTTTCACGCGCGGCCAGCGCCGCTTGGGCGGCGAATCGCCCCAGAACAGGGCAAGGTGCCTCAACGCGACCAGCTTCTCCTGGATGGAGTAGTCGTTCCCGAAGCGCTTTTCGGGCTCCGCCGGATTGGCCGTGTAGCGCTCGACCATTTCCTGGATGACGACGCGGGCCTGGGCTGCCCCGAAATAGCGCGTCGTCGCGCTCGCCGCCGCGCCCGTCGCATGCCGCGCCGGTCCGGACGGCTGCGCGAGGTCGATTTGAAAATTGCACTCCGCGTCGGGCTGGACGCGCAGGGCGAACCCCCCGGCGAGCCGCCCGATGATGCGGGCCGAGAGCTCCATCTCGAGCATCCGCTGCGACCCGGGATTCGCCGCGACCATCATCGGCAGCCGCAGGAATTCCCCGCGGGCGTTGGTATGCAGGGGATCGCCCTCATAGGCCTTGACGAGCTCCGCGACGACATGTTCCTTTTCGGCCTGGCTGAAGAGTTGCGCCAGGTCCTGCCAGATGCGCGGCCTTACCGGCAGGTAGCGGAGCAGCAGGCTATGGCCTTCGTGCGTGAGGGCGCGCAGCGCGCGCGCGAGAAGCAACGTGCGCTCCGGATGCGCGGCCTCGCCCGGCATTGACGCCTGGGCAATCTCCTGGAGGCACACGCGGTAGGCGGCCGAGACATGCTCCCAGAAATCGACCATCGCCTGCCACAGCTGGCGCCGCTGGAATTCGTTGAGCTTGTCGTTGCGCAGGAACTCGGCGAGGGCGGCGGCCTCCCGCTTCTGCCCGGTTTCGTCGAGGAGCTTGAGGACGCCGATCCGGTCGGAAAGGGGAAACGCGGGAGTTGCGGCGACCGTCTCAAGCGAGGAGACGACCTCTTCGAGTGCCTTGCCATGCTCGGGCGGCAGGTCGGAAAGCAACTTCGCCGCCGCCTCGACGTTGTACATCGGGTGGTCGGCCTTCTTGCCGATGTCGCCCAACCACTTGAGCATGGCAGGCCTTTCCCGCAGTGCGTTGCGGACGGCAACTCGCCGCGGCGTGAGTCACATGGTACAGCGACGGGTTCATTATGGCGGGAATGCCGCGCGGATGTGAGGAATTTCCGCACCCGCCCCACGGCCCCTGCCCAGGGTGCGTGACTGAATCCACGGCATCTTATGGTTGAATGCTGCTACCAGCCACCAACCCCCAGCCACGGATCACTTTCTAGGCATGTAGAGATCGGTGATCGACCCTTCCGCGATCTCCGCTGCGAAGAAGACGGTTTCGGAGAGCGTCGGATGCGGGTGGATGGTGAGCCCGATGTCGGTCGCGTCCGCGCCCATCTCGAGCGCGAGCACGGTTTCGGCGACGAGTTCCCCGGCATTGACGCCGACCATCGCCGCCCCGAGGAGCCGGCGCGTGCTCTTGTCGAACAGGAGCTTGGTCATACCCTCGTCGCGGTCCATGGAGAGCGCACGGCCGCTCGCTGCCCACGGAAACAAGGCCTTCTCGTAGGCGGCGCCGCGCGCCTGGAGCTGGGTTTCGCTCTCACCCATCCAGGCGATTTCGGGATCGGTGTAGGCGACCGAGGGAATCGTGCGCGCGTCGAAGAACGCCTTGTGGCCGGCGATCGCCTCCGCCGCGGTCTTGCCTTCGTGCGTCGCCTTGTGCGCGAGCATGGGCTCGCCGCAGATGTCGCCGATGGCGTGAATGTGCGGCACGTTGGTGCGGAGCTGCCGGTCCACCGGGATGAATCCGCGCTCGGTGACGTTGACACCCGCCGCCTGCGCGTTGATGTCCTTTCCATTGGGGCGGCGTCCGACCGCCATCAGGACGGCATCGAAGAGTTCCGGCGGGGGCGCGTTCGCGCCCTCGTACGTGACCTTGAGCCCGCTGTCCTGGGGCTCGATCTTCGCCACCTTGGTCTTGAGCAGGATCTTCTCGTAGCGCTTTTCGATCCGCTTC
>DATICE010000072.1:0-28480 GCA_035456985.1 Burkholderiales bacterium
GGCCGCTTCGACCGCCAGGTGGTGGTGCCGCTGCCCGACATCCGCGGGCGCGAGCAAATCCTGCAGGTGCACATGCGGAAGGTCCCGATGGCGCCCGACGTCAAGGCCGACATCATTGCGCGCGGAACCCCGGGCTTTTCCGGGGCGGATCTCGCGAACCTCGTGAACGAGGCGGCCCTCTTCGCGGCGCGCGCCAACAAGCGGCTCGTGGACATGGACGACTTCGAGCGCGCCAAGGACAAGATCGTCATGGGGGCGGAGCGCCGCTCGATCGTCATGCCCGAGCATGAGCGCAAGAACACCGCGTATCACGAGTCGGGGCACGCGGTCGTCGCCAAGTTGATGCCCAAGACCGACCCGGTGCACAAGGTGACGATCATCCCGCGCGGGCGGGCGCTGGGCGTCACGATGCAGCTACCGGAGCAGGACCGCTACAGCATGGACCGCGAGATGCTCCTCCAGAACATCGCGGTGCTCTTCGGCGGCCGCATCGCGGAGGAAATCTTCATGGGCCAGATGACCACCGGCGCCTCCAACGATTTCGAGCGCGCCACCGACCTCGCGCGCAACATGGTGACGCGCTGGGGCATGAGTGATGAGCTGGGACCGATGGTCTACGGCGAGAACGAGGGTGAGGTCTTCCTCGGCCGCTCCGTGACAGTGCACAAGAACGTGTCCGAAACCACGATGCAGAAGGTGGATGCGGAAATCCGCCGCATCGTCGACAAGCAGTACCAGCTTGCGCGGAAGCTCATCGAAGACCACCGCGACAAGGTCGAGACGATGGCCAAGGCGCTGCTCGAGTGGGAAACGCTCGACGCCGACCAGATCAACGACATCATGGAGGGCCGCGCGCCGCGCCCGCCCAAGCCGGCACAAACTCCATCGCAGCCGCGGGATCCGGGACCGCAGCCGGCCGCCACGGCAGCCGCCACACCACCCCAAAGCGCCTGACATCCTGAAGGATGAGGGATGACGGATGAGGGATGACCCCCGCGGTGCGGGAGTGCTGTCAGGTCATCCTTCCGCCTTCATCCTTCATCCTTATGTCGCAAGTTCTCCGCTGCGGTAGATTCTCTCTCGATCTTTCACGCCCCCTCGTGATGGGCGTGGTCAACGTCACGCCCGACTCCTTCTCCGACGGGGGCCTTTACTCGAGCACGGAGCAAGCTGTTTCGCATGCCCGGCTGCTGATCGGAGAGGGCGCCGACATTCTCGACATCGGCGGCGAGTCCACGCGTCCGGGCTCGGCAACCGTCGGGCTCGACGAGGAGCGGCGCCGCGTGCTGCCTGTTCTCCAGGCGCTGGCGGATTGCGGCGTCCCGCTCTCGGTGGACACCCGCAAGCCCGAGCTCATGGCGGAGGCGGTCGCGGGCGGTGCTTCCATGGTGAACGACGTTACCGCGCTGCGCGCGCCCGCTGCGCTCGCGGCCGTGGCGCGCTCGCCGGTCGCGGTATGCCTCATGCACATGCAGGGCGAACCCGGGACCATGCAGGAGAACCCCACCTACCAGAATGTCGTGCGCGAGGTGCGGGATTACCTCGCGCAGCGCGTCGCGGCCGCTGAGCGGGCAGGCATCGCGCGTGACCGCATCGTGGTGGATCCGGGGTTCGGGTTCGGCAAGACGATCGAGCACAACCTCGCACTGCTGCGTTCGCTCTCCGAGTTCAGGTCGCTCGGGGTCACGCTGATGGCCGGGCTGTCGCGCAAGGCGATGCTCGGAAGGCTCACCGGGCGGGAACCGCGGGAACGGGTGCATGCGAGCGTCGCAGCGGCGCTGCTCGCCGTGCAAAACGGCGCGCAGATCGTGCGGGTGCACGATGTTGCAGCCACCCGCGACGCGCTCGCGGTCTGGCAGGC
This sequence comes from Burkholderiales bacterium, assembly GCA_035456985.1. Classification (GTDB taxonomy): domain Bacteria; phylum Pseudomonadota; class Gammaproteobacteria; order Burkholderiales; family SG8-41; genus SG8-41. The sequence goes on from DATICE010000072.1 coordinate 1,862, forward strand.
GGTGAAGCGTGATGAGTGATGGAAAGTGCGAGTAGAATCCCCTATCCCCCAATAGCCGTCACTGAACAATTGCGCATGACCAGAAAGCACTTCGGCACGGACGGCGTGCGTGGCAAGGTCGGGCAGGAACCGATTACGCCCGATCTCGTGATGCGGCTCGGCTACGCCGCCGGGAAGGTACTCGCAGGCCTGCCGCGCAAGGGCATGGAGCGCCCGGCGGTGCTGATCGGCAAGGACACCCGCATCTCGGGCTACATGCTGGAGTCGGCGCTGGAGGCGGGGCTCGCCGCGGCCGGCGTGGACGTGCTCCTAGTGGGGCCGATGCCCACACCCGCCGTGGCGTATCTGACGCGCGCACTGCGGCTCTCGGCCGGCATCGTGATCAGCGCCTCGCACAACCCCTATGACGACAACGGCATCAAGTTCTTCTCGGGCAACGGCTTCAAGCTGCCGGATGCGACCGAGAGCGCGATCGAGCGCGAGCTCGCGCGCCCGCTGAAGTGCATGCCCTCGCTGCGCCTCGGCAAGGCGCGCCGGCTCGACGACGCGGCCGGCCGCTACGTCGAGTTCTGCAAGAGCGCCTTTCCGCCGCAGCTCAACCTGCGCGGCATGAGGATCGTGGTCGATTGCGCGCACGGCGCGGCCTACCACATCGCCCCGCACGTGTTCCACGAGCTCGGCGCCGATGTCGAGGCGGTGGGCGCCGAGCCGGACGGCTTCAACATCAACGACCGCGTCGGCGCGGCCTCGCCGCAGGCGCTGCAGACGGCGGTGAAGCGCCACAAGGCCGATCTCGGCATCGCCCTCGACGGCGACGGTGACCGCCTGGTCATGGTCGACAACGCGGGCCGGCTCTACGACGGCGACCAGCTGCTCTACGTCATCGCGCGCCATCGCAAACAGAAGGGCGAGCTCGCCGGCGGCGTGGTCGGCACGCAGATGACGAACCTCGCGCTGGAGCACGCTCTGGCGCGTCTCAAGATTCCCTTCGCGCGCGCGCGCGTGGGCGACCGCTACGTGCTGGAAATGCTGCTCAAGCGCCGCTGGCAGCTCGGCGGGGAGAACTCCGGGCACATCGTCTGCCTCGACAAGCACACGACGGGCGACGGCATCGTTTCGGCGCTGCAGGTCCTGCGCGCGCTCGTGGAGGGCGGCACGACGCTCTCCAAGGCGGCCGGCGGGCTCGCGCTCTATCCGCAGGTCCTTGTCAACGTCGCTACGAAGAATCTGCGGGATCCGCTGGCGAGCCCCGGCGTCAAGCGCGCCGTGCGGGATGCGCAGGACGAGCTCGACGGCAGCGGCCGCGTGCTTCTGCGTCCTTCGGGCACCGAGCCGGTGATCCGCGTCATGGTGGAAGGCCGCGACGGCGCCCGGGTGCGGCGCTGGGCGGACCATATTGCCGCGGCAGTGCGCCGCGCCTAGCTCATTGACAGGGCGAGGACGGCTCGATAACTTAGTCGGCCACGGAGCCCTCGCGCTTGCCCTGCTGAAGCGCGGTTAGAGGAGAGCGTTCAGTGCCCCCGCCACCCATTGCCGTGCGTGACAGCCTCCGGGAGCAGCAATTCGGCTCGATCTGGAGCCGGGATCTGAACGACGTGTTTGCCGATGTCGCGCCCTATTACGATCGCGCGAACCACATCGCAAGTTTCGGCCTCTGGAACTGGTTCCTCAGCTCATTCATGTCCACGATCGAGGTGCGGGCCGGCGAGCGGGTGCTCGACGTGTGCGCCGGAACGAATGCGATTGGTATCGCGCTTCTCCAGCGCGAGCCAAGCCTGGAAGTGCATGCAATCGACCGCAGCGTGGCGATGCAGGAGGTCGGCAAGCGGCGCGCGGAGGAGAGGGGCCTGCACATCGAGAGCGTCATCGCCGACGTGCACGAGCTGCCGTTTCCGGACAGCCATTTCGACTTCGTGACGCTCCAGTTTGCGTCGCGGCACCTGCGCATAACGCGCGTCTTCAAAGAGATCCATCGGGTGCTCAAGCCGGGCGGGCGCTTCTATCATTGCGACATGCTGCGGCCGGCCAATCCGGTCGTCGAGAAGCTCTACTATGCCTATCTGCGCTTCTGCCTGGCCTTTACCGGGTTCCTGTTCCAGAGCGGTCCGGCGGCATTGAATTGCAAGAAATACTTCATCAACGCGCTCCAGATGTTCTACTCCGCCGATGAGCTCTCCACCATGCTGGAGGACATCGGCTATCGCGACGTCAGGGCCAGGACCATACTCGCCGGCATGATCGGTTTTCACCGCGCGAGCAAGGCGTCTTAGGGCCGGGCGGGTCCCGACCGCGACTATCCCCATCAGCGGGAGCGCGACGCGGCGATCTGCGCGTGGACAGGCCGGGCGCACTTGCGGTACTGAATCGCAGGATGCTGGAAGCGTACAGCCGGCGAACGCTCGATACGCTCCGCGCGGCCCTGCCGCTGCGCCTCGCGTTGCCCCACCTCGGACCGGTTCTCGCGCGCAACGTTGCCAAGGAAACGCAGAAGGACGCTCTGGTCATCCGTCGTGCCGCCGCGACGCTTGCGGCCGGTCGCCCGCCGGACCGCGAGGCCCTGAGCGGGCTGCTCGAGGCCACCCAGGACATCGACCGGGCGTTTCTCGCGCAGGTCGCCACGTTGCCGGTGACGATCGTGGTTCCCTACCACGAGGTGGCGCCGATTCGCATGCAGCGCATCGAACGCCTGCTGGCTGCCGCGCATCGGATTCTCGACGCTTGGCGCACTGCGCGCGGTCTGCGCGCCGCCCTGCAGGAATCCTATGCGCGTGACGAGCTCGAGCGGTTGCTCGGGGATCTGCTGCGTCTGTACGCCGTGGAAACCCAGGTGTTGAGCCGCTCGGTGCAATTGCCCGCGCTGCTCGTGCCGCTCCGTGAACGCATTGCGCAGAGCCTGTTCGAAACCATGAGCGACATCGCAAGGCGGCTGGCGGGGGAATTGAGCGTTGCGGTGTTCAGGAAGCAGCCGTCGTATCGGGCACCGTGACTGTGAGCAATCGTCGGCAAGCCGAGGGCTGCACGCTTCCGGAAATCCGGATTTGAAAGCAGCGCAGCACGCCTCCCGCGTTCGTTGACCCTGCAGGGCGCTAGCCTGTAAAATTCAATGGTTTACGTGGGCCAGGCGGGATGCGCGTCAAGCTGGTAGCGGGCAACTGGAAGATGAACGGCAACCTGGCCTCGAGCCAGGCGCTGGTGAAGGCCCTCCTGCCGCCGCTCTCCGCCCTGAAGCATGCGCGCTACGCGGTCTGCGCTCCCTTCCCCTACCTCGCTGCGGTGGGCCAGGCCCTGCGGGGATCGGACGTGGCGCTCGGGGCGCAGGATTTGAGCCAGTTCGAGGACGGCGCCTACACCGGCGGCGTCTCCGGCGCGATGCTGGCGGATTGCGGCTGCAGCCATGTGATCGTCGGTCACTCGGAGCGCCGCAACGTGTTCGGGGAGAGCGACGACACCGTCGCGCTCAAGTATGCGCAGGCGCTGAAGCATCGGCTCAATCCGATTCTGTGCGTAGGCGAAACGCTGGCGGAGCGCGAGTCGGGCGTGACCGAAGAGGTGGTGGGGCGCCAGTTGAACGCCGTGATCCAGCGCTGCGGCCTGGCGGCGCTCGCGCGGGGCGTGATCGCGTACGAGCCGGTATGGGCCATCGGCACCGGCCGGACGGCGACGCCGCAGCAGGCGCAGGCGGTGCACGCATTCATCCGCGGCCGCATCGGCGCCGGCGACCGTCGGCTGGCGGACAAGTTGCTGATCCTCTATGGCGGCAGCGTGAAAGCGAGCAATGCGGCGCAACTGTTTGCGATGGCGGACGTGGATGGGGGATTAATCGGGGGCGCTTCGCTGGTCGCCGATGAGTTCGTTGCGATCTGCTCTGCGGCGCAGGGTGCAAAGGAAACGGTGAAGACTTAGATGGAAACGCTGGTTCTCGTCATACACATAGTGGCGGCGCTTGCGCTCGTCGGGCTGATCCTGTTGCAGCACGGCAAGGGGGCGGATGTGGGAGCCGCTTTCGGCAGCGGCGCATCCGGCAGCCTGTTCGGGGCATCGGGATCGGCCAATTTTCTGAGCCGCACCACGGCCATCATCGCGGTCGTGTTCTTCGTGACCAGCCTCGGGCTGACTTATTTCTCGTCCCGCAAAACCGAGCACAAGGGCGTAATGGCGGTCCCGCCGGCGGCTCCCACGCAGTCGTTGCCCGCCCAGATACCGCCTACGGCGCCCGCGGGACCGGCGGCGCCCTCGCCAGCGGGGCCGGCTGCGCCCGCCGCGCCGGCGGATGCGGGCTCGAAGGTGCAGGACGTTCCGAAGTAGCGTAGCGGATAATGAGTATTGGGTGGCGTTGTGGCGCATCACCCATCGCTCATCATGGGTTTAGTGGCCGACGTGGTGGAATTGGCAGACACACCATCTTGAGGGGGTGGCGGCGCAAGCCGTGTGAGTTCGAATCTCACCGTCGGCACCAATTTCGGACAAGCGGGTCTAGGGGATAGGGATTGGGAATTCGAAAGATCAGGTCGGTGGCAGGGTTTTTGTCGAGCCCGGATCTCCGGGCCGGGTATTCGGAACATGCTTGAGGGATATTTTCCGATCCTAATGTTCATCCTGGTCGGCACCGCGCTCGGCGTGGTGCCGGTCATGATAGGCGGCGGCCTCTCCCGGCTGCTCGGCGTGCATCGCCCCGATCCCGAGAAGCTCTCGCCCTACGAATGCGGCTTCGAGGCGTTCGAGGACGCGCGCATGAAATTCGACGTCCGCTACTATTTGGTGGCGATCCTTTTCATACTGTTCGACCTCGAGATCGCGTTTCTCTTCCCGTGGGCGATCGTGCTGCGGGAGATCGGCTTGTTCGGATTCGTGGCGATGATGGTGTTCCTCGGAATACTCATCGTCGGCTTCATCTACGAGTGGAAGAAGGGCGCGCTGGAGTGGGAATAGCGACGCGAACCGTTGAGCAGGGGCCCCGTTTCCTGGGGATGCGACCGGTGAGCGGCGCAGGGCGCCGACACGATGCATTGATTTTGCGAAACGAGAGCCGAGGCGCCGTTGCCGTGGCAATGAGGTGATCAATGGGCGCGATCGAGGCCATCACTGAACGAGGTTTTGTCACCACTACGGCGGATGCGCTGATCAACTGGACGCGCACCGGGTCGCTGTGGCCGATGACGTTCGGCCTCGCCTGCTGCGCTATCGAAATGATGCACACCGGCGCCTCGCGCTACGACCTCGACCGCTTCGGCATCGTATTCCGGCCGAGTCCCCGGCAGTCCGACGTGATGATCATTGCCGGCACCCTGTGCAACAAGATGGCGCCGGCGCTGCGCAAGGTCTACGACCAGATGGCCGAGCCACGCTGGGTCATCTCGATGGGCTCGTGCGCGAATGGCGGCGGCTATTATCATTACTCCTATTCGGTGGTCCGGGGCTGCGACCGCATCGTGCCGGTCGATATCTACGTCCCCGGCTGTCCCCCGACCGCCGAAGCGTTGCTCTACGGCATCATCCAGCTGCAGAACAAGATCAGGCGCACCAATACCATTGCACGCTGAATGACGCCTCGCACCGAAGTTCTCGTCGAAAACGTCAAGGCCGCGCTGGGCGACAAAGTCGTCGGCATCGCCGCGGCGCTGGGCGAGATCACGTTGACTCTCAAGGCCGCCGACCTGCTCGAGGCCATGACCGCGCTGCGCGACCGTCCCGAGCTGCAATTCGAGCAGCTGATCGACCTGTGCGGCGTGGATTACGGCAGCTTTGGCAAGGCGGCGTGGGATGGCTCCCCTCCGGAGGCTCACGCGGGCGCGCGCTTCGCAGCGGTCTACCACCTGCTGTCACTCGCCAGGAACTGGCGCCTGCGGGTGCGTGCATTTGCCGAGGACGACGAATTCCCGGTCATCGATTCGATTATCAATGTCTGGCCCTCGGCCAACTGGTTCGAGCGCGAGGCGTTCGATCTTTACGGTATCGTTTTCACCGGTCACCCGGATCTGCGCCGCATCCTGACCGACTACGGTTTCATCGGCCATCCGTTCCGCAAGGACTTCCCGATCTCGGGCACCGTCGAGATGCGCTACGACCCGGACCAGAGCCGCGTCATCTACCAGCCAGTCACCATCGAGCCGCGCGAGATCACGCCGCGCATCGTGCGGGTAGAGAACTACGCCGACGTCGAAAAGAAAGACTGACGAATGGCGGAGATCCGCAACTACACGATGAACTTCGGGCCCCAACACCCCGCGGCCCACGGGGTGTTGCGCCTCGTGCTGGAGCTCGACGGCGAGGTCATTCAGCGCGCCGATCCGCATATCGGGCTCCTTCACCGCGCGACCGAGAAGCTCGCCGAGCACCGGACCTACCTGCAGACGGTGCCGTACATGGACCGGCTCGACTACACCACGCTCATCTGCAACGAGCACGCCTACGTCCTGGCCATCGAGAAGCTGCTCGGGATCGAGGTGCCGCTGCGCGCGCAGTACATCCGCGTCATGTTCGATGAGATCACGCGGATCCTGTCGCACCTCTTCGCGCTCGGGGCGCACGGCCTGGACCTCGGGGCGATGACGGTATTCCTCTACTGCTTTCGCGAGCGCGAGGACCTGGTCGACGTCTACGAGGCGGTCAGTGGGGCGCGCATGCACGCCGCCTACTACCGGCCGGGCGGCGTTTACCGCGACCTTCCGGATACGATGCCGCAATACACGGCCACGAAGATCCACGGCCAGCGCGCGGTCGACGAGAAGAACCGCAGTCGCCGGGGATCGGTGCTCGATTTCATCGAGGACTTCACCGAGCGCTTTCCGAAATGCGTCGACGAATACGAAACGCTGCTGACCGACAACCGCATCTGGAAGCAGCGCACGGTCGGCATCGGCGTGGTCTCGCCGGAGCGCGCCAAGGCGCTTGGATTTACCGGCCCGATGCTGCGCGGCTCCGGCGTCGAATGGGACCTGCGCAAGAAGCAGCCCTACGAGGTGTACGACCGGCTCGACTTCGATATTCCGGTCGGCGTGAACGGCGACTGCTACGACCGCTACCTGGTACGCATCGAGGAGATGCGGCAGTCGAACCGAATCGTCCGGCAGTGCGTGGACTGGCTGCGCAAGAACCCGGGACCGGTGATCACGGACGACCACAAGATCGCCCCGCCCTCGCGCCTCGCGATGAAGGCCAACATGGAGGAGCTGATCCATCACTTCAAGCTCTTCACCGAGGGCATGCATGTGCCGCCGGGCGAGGCGTACGCGGCGGTGGAGCATCCTAAGGGTGAATTCGGGATTTACCTCATCTCCGACGGCGCCAACAAGCCCTACCGGATGAAGATCCGCCCCCCCAGCTTCGTGCACCTGTCCGCGATGGACGAGCTGGCGAAGGGCCACATGATCGCGGACGTCGTGGCGATCATCGGCACCTTCGAGATCGTATTCGGCGAGATCGACCGGTAATGAACGCGCCGATGACCCTGTCACCCGACGCGCTCGCCCGCATCGACCGGGCGATCGCCAAGTACCCGCCCGACCAGAAGCAGTCGGCGGTGATGGCGGCGCTCACCATCGCGCAGGATGAGAAGGGCTGGCTTTCGACCGAGACGATGGACTTCGTGGCGGCCTATCTTGGCATGCCGCCGATCGCGGTGTACGAAGTCGCCTCTTTCTACACCATGTATGACCTCAAGCCCCCCGGCAAGTACAAGATTGCGCTCTGCACCAACCTGCCGTGTGCGTTGCAGGGTGCGAACGTGGCAGCGGGGCACCTCAGGAAAAAGCTCGGCATCGGCTTCAACGAGACCACCGCGGACGGAATGTTCACGCTGAAGGAGGGCGAATGCTTCGGAGCGTGTGGCGACGCGCCGGTCCTGCTCCTCAACAACAAGCGGATGCTGTGCGCGATGACGCCCGAGAAGCTCGATGACCTCCTGAAGGGGTTGAAATAATGGGCCTCCCGACCCCTCCGTTTGCGACCGATCTCTTCGGCCCCGAGGCGATCCTCATGAAGGGCCTCGACGGCATGAATTGGCGGCTGAAGGACTACGAGGCGCGCGGCGGCTACGCGGCGCTGAAGAAGATCCTTGCCGAAAAGATCCCGCCCGAGAGTATCGTCGCGGAGGTGAAAAAATCCACCTTGCGCGGGCGCGGCGGCGCGGGTTTCCCGACCGGGCTCAAATGGAGCTTCATGCCGCGCCAGTACCAGGGCGCGAAGTACCTGGTGTGCAACTCCGACGAGGGGGAGCCGGGAACCTTCAAGGACCGCGACCTCCTGCGCTACAACCCGCACATCGTGATCGAGGGCATGATCATCGCCGGCTACGCGACGGGCGCCCCGGCCGGCTACAACTATATCCACGGCGAGATCTGGGAGGTCTTCGAGCGCTGCGAGGAGGCGCTTGCCGAGGCGCGCGCGGCGGGCTATCTCGGGGCCAACATTCTCGGCTCGGATTTCAGCTTCGAACTCCACAACCATCACGGCTGGGGTGCGTATATCTGCGGCGAGGAGACCGGCCTGCTGGAATCGCTGGAGGGCAAGAAGGGCATGCCACGCTTCAAACCGCCGTTCCCCGCGAGCTACGGGCTTTATGGCAAGCCCACGACGGTCAACAACACGGAGACGTTCGCGGCCGTGCCGTGGATCATCCTGAACGGCGGCGAGGCGTTCCTGAACCTCGGCCGGCCCAATAATGGCGGCACCAAGATCTTTTCCGTGTCGGGCGACGTCACGCGGCCCGGCAATTTCGAGGTGAGGCTCGGCACGCCGTTTGCGAAGCTGCTCGAGATGGCGGGGGGCATGAGGGGCGGTCACAGGCTCAAGGCGTGCGTTCCGGGGGGCTCATCGATGCCGGTGCTGCCGGCGAGCATCATGATGAAGACCGACATGGACTACGACTCGATCGCCAAGGCCGGTTCGATGCTCGGCTCCGGGGCGGTCATCATCATGGACGACACGCGTTGCATGGTGCGCTCGCTCCTGCGCCTTTCCTATTTCTACTTCGAGGAGTCGTGCGGACAGTGCACGCCGTGCCGCGAGGGCACGGGCTGGCTCTATCGCATGGTGGACCGCATCGAGCACGGCAAGGGTCGGCTCGAGGACCTCGAGCTTCTGGACAACGTCTCCGACAACATCGCGGGGCGGACGATTTGCGCGCTGGGCGATGCCGCGGCATTGCCGGTCAAGAGCTTCATCAAGCACTTCCGAGACGAGTTCGTCTATCACATCGAGCACAAGAAATGCCTGGTACCCGACTACCTCTAGTCGATATGCGTGATGAGTGATGGGTGACGTGTGACGAGTGACGCGCGTAAAACGGTGGAAGTCGAGATCGACGGCAAGCCGATGCAGGTGGCCGAAGGCTCGACGATCATGGATGCCGCCAACCAGGCCGGCATCTACGTGCCGCACTTCTGCTATCACCGCAAGCTCACGATCGCCGCCAACTGCCGCATGTGCCTGGTGGAGGTGGAGAAGGCGCCGAAGCCGCTGCCCGCCTGCGCGACGCCGGTCACCAGGGGCATGAAGGTCCGCACGCATTCCGAGCAGGCGGTGGAGGCCCAGAAGGGCGTCATGGAGTTCCTGCTCATCAACCACCCGCTCGACTGCCCGATCTGCGACGAGGGCGGCGAGTGCCAGCTGCAGGACCTCGCGGTCGGCTACGGGGCGAGCGGCTCGCGCTACGGGGAGCCCAAGCGAGTGGTGACGGACAAGAACCTGGGCCCCCTGATCTCGACCGACATGACGCGCTGCATTTACTGCACCCGTTGCGTGCGCTTCGGGAAGGAGATTGCGGGCATCATGGAGCTCGGCATGATCGGCCGCGGCGAGCACGCGGAGATCATCACTTTTGTCGGAAAAACGGTGGACTCCGAGCTCTCGGGCAACGTGATCGACCTGTGCCCGGTCGGCGCGCTCACCTCCAAGCCCTTCCGGTTCACCGCGCGCAGCTGGGAGCTCACCCGCAAGTCCTCGGTGAGCCCGCACTGTGGCCTGGGCTCGAACCTGACCGTGCAGGTCAAGCAGAACCGGGTGATGCGCGTGCTACCACGCGAGAACGAGGCGATCAACGAGTGCTGGCTATCGGACAAGGACCGTTTCTCCTATGAGGGCCTCAATTCCGAGCAGCGCCTCGCCCGGCCGATGCTGAAGCGAGGCGGTGCCTGGAAGGAGGTCGAGTGGCAAGTCGCGCTCGACTTCGTCGCCGGTGAGCTCAAGCGCATACGGGACCAGCACGGCGCCGCCGCCATAGGCGCTTTGGCGACGCCCCACCAGACGCTCGAAGAACTTTTCCTGCTGGGCAAGCTCGCGCGCGAGTGTGCCGCGGGTAACGCGGACTTCCGGCTGCGCCAGTCTGATTTCAGCGATGACACCCGCCGCGCCGGCGCGCCGTGGCTCGGCATGAAGATCGCGGATATCAGAGCGCTCGACCAGGTGCTCGTGGTCGGAGCCACGCTGCGCAAGGACCACCCGCTCATCACGCACCGGCTGCGCCAGGCGGCGCACCGTCAACTGCGTCTGAATCTGATACATCCCGCCGACGACGATCTCATGATGCCGGTCGCCCACAAGGCGATCGTCGCGCCCGCCGCGATGCCCGAGACGCTCGCGCAAGTCGCGAAGGCCGTAGCGGAGATCAGGGGCGTCGAGCTGCCGCAGGCCGTGCGCGGTGCCATGAGCGGCGTCGCGGTGTCGGCGACCGCACGGAGCATCGCGGCGAACCTCGCTGCCGGCAAGAACACCGCCATTTTCCTCGGCAACCTGGCGCAGCACCACCCGGCCGCCTCCCAGCTGCACAAGCTGGGCCTCATGCTGGCCGAGATGCTGGGCGCAAGATTTGGCGTCCTGGGAGAGGCTGCCAACAGCGTCGGAGGCTACATTGCCGGCTGTCTGCCATCCGGCGGAAAGACCGGACTCAATGCCGCGCAGATGCTTGCGCACCCGCTGAAAGCCTATTTGCTGCTCGGCGTGGAAGCGGAGTTGGACACCCACGACCCCGGGCAGTCGGTTGCGGCGATGAAGTCCGCGGAGCTGGTAGTTGCGATGAGCCCCTACCAGCACGGCGCCGTGGACTACGCGCAGGTCATGCTGCCGATCGCGCCGTTCACCGAGACAGCCGGGACCTTCGTCAACACCGAGGGCATGGTACAGAGCTTCCAGGGCGTGGTGCGGCCGCTGGGGGAAACGCGGCCGGCGTGGAAGGTGCTGCGCGTGCTGGGGAACCTGCTCGGGTTGGCGGGTTTCGATCACGACAGCGCCGAGGAAGTGAGGCAGGAGGCCCTCGGCGGACGGGACGTAGGCGCGCTGCTGGATAACCGCCTGCTGGATACACGCGTTGACGCAATTGCGACGCCGCGGGCGAGCGGAATCCAGCGCATCGGGGAGGTTCCCATCCATGCCGCGGATGCGATCGTGCGCCGGTCCCGATCGCTGCAGCAGACGCGGGACGCTGCGTCTCCGGTGGCGTGGATGAACCGCGCGCTGTTCGAGCAACTCGGCCTGCGCGACGGTGACGCGCTGCGCGTGCGGCAGGGCAGGGGAGAAGCGCTGGTGCCAGCCGCGATCGACGACCGGCTGCCGGCCGGGTGCCTGCGGCTCGCGGCGGCCCGGCCCGAGACCTCGGCCCTGGGCGCCATGTACGGCACGGTGACCGCAGAGCGCGTACCGGCGCAGCAAAAGGTGGCGGTTTGAGCACGGCGCTGCAGCCCATCGTCAGCCTTGGCAACTGGCTCTGGGGCGTGCTGGCCGCAGCGGTGGTGTGGATCGTCGGCCACGAGCATGCGCCGGCGGTGCTCTACGTGATCAAGACACTGCTCCTCATCCTCTGCATCGTGGTGCCGTTGTTGCTGAGCGTGGCCTACCTCACGCTGTGGGAGAGGAAGCTCATCGGCTGGATTCAGGTCCGGCTCGGTCCCAACCGTGTGGGCCCGCTGGGGCTGCTGCAGCCGATCGCGGACGGCCTGAAGCTTCTGGTGAAGGAGATCATCGTCCCGACCGGGGCCAACAAGTTCCTGTTCGTGCTGGCGCCGGTCATGGCCATCATGCCGGCGATGGCGGCGTGGGCGGTGGTGCCGTTCAGCCCCGAGCTCGTGCTCGCGGACATCGACGCCGGGCTGCTCTACGTCATGGCGATTTCCTCTCTCGGCGTCTACGGCATCATCATCGCCGGCTGGGCATCCAATTCGAAGTACGCCTTCCTCGGCGCGCTGCGCTCGGCAGCGCAGATGGTGTCCTACGAACTGGCGATGGGGTTCGCGCTGGTGTGCGTGCTGATGGCGGCGCAGAGTCTCAACCTCGGCGACATCGTGCGCATGCAGAGCGGCGGCTGGGGCCTCTTCAACTGGTTCTGGATCCCGTTGTTTCCGATTCTGCTGGTGTATCTCATCTCAGGCGTGGCCGAGACCAACCGCGCGCCGTTCGACGTCGCGGAGGGCGAATCGGAGATCGTGGCCGGCTTCCACGTAGAGTATTCGGGCATGGCGTTCGCGGTTTTCTTCCTCGCGGAGTACGCGAACATGATCCTGATCTCCACGCTCACCTCGGTCATGTTCCTCGGCGGCTGGCTCTCGCCCGTCCCGGCCGTGCTCGCGGACGCGATCGGCCTGCCCTGGCTCGCCGCCGACAGCTTCGGCTGGCTGCTGGTGAAGCTCTTTGTCGTCGTGTCGAGTTTCCTGTGGTTCCGCGCCACTTTTCCGCGCTACCGCTACGATCAAATCATGCGGCTCGGCTGGAAGGTGTTCCTGCCGCTCACCATCGGGTGGATCGTGGTGCTGGGCGCGTGGATGCAAACCCCGCTCTGGGTGTGGTGGAAGTGATGGTCGAGCGCATCCAGCGGTTCTTCCAGACGTTCCTGCTCTTCGAGCTGGTGAAGGGCATGATGCTGACCGGCCAACACCTCTTCCGCCGCAAGATCACGGTGCAGTATCCCGAGGAGAAGACGCCGATGAGCCCGCGATTCCGCGGGCTGCACGCGTTGCGGCGCTACCCCAACGGCGAGGAGCGCTGCATCGCCTGCAAGCTGTGCGAGGCGGTGTGCCCGGCGCTTGCCATCACCATCGAGTCCGAGCAGCGCGCCGACGGCACGCGCCGCACGACGCGCTACGACATCGATCTTACCAAGTGCATCTTCTGCGGTTACTGCGAGGAGTCGTGCCCGGTGGACTCGATCGTGGAGACGCACATATTCGAATATCACGGCGAGAAGCGGGGCGACCTCATCTACACCAAGCCGATGCTGCTCGCCGTGGGCGACCTCTACGAGGAGAAAATCGCGAAAGACCGCGCGGATGACGCTGCGTACCGGTAGATAAACCGCCAGGGCGCCAGGGGAAACATGAACAAAAACAAGATATTGGCAGGAGATCCGTCAGTCGTCGGTCGTCATCCGTCATCCGGTGTCCGATGACGTTCAACGCATTCGTCTTCTACTTCTTCTCCGCGATCCTGCTGTTCGCGGCGCTGCGCGTGATCACGTCACGCAACCCGGTGCACGCGGCGCTGTGGCTGGTGCTCGCGTTCTGCACCTCGGCCGCGATCTGGATGCAGCTGCAGGCCGAGTTTCTCGCCATCGCGCTGGTGCTGGTCTACGTGGGGGCGGTGATGGTGCTGTTTCTCTTCGTGGTGATGATGCTCGACATCAACATGGCGCGGCTGCGGGCGGGTTTCTGGAGCTACCTGCCCCTGGGCGCGTTCGTCGCGCTGCTGCTCGTCGCCGAGATGGTGATCGTGCTGGGCGGGCGCTACGCCGGGTTCTCTGACGCGCCGTCCCCGCCGCCGCTCGCCGCCGGCTACAGCAACACCAAGGAGCTCGGGCGCCTGGTCTACACCGAGTACGTCTACCCGTTCGAGATCGCCGCCGTGATCCTGCTGGTAGCGATCGTCGCGGCGATCGCGATCACGCTGCGGCCGCGCAAGCCGAGCCGCTACATCGACCCGGCGCAGCAGATCAGCGTCAGGCGCGAAGACCGCGTCCGGATCGTTTCGATGCCGTCCGAGAAGAGAGAACAAGGATGAAGGCGGAAGGATGAAGGCTGACCTGGTTGTGGCTCCCGCACTGCGGGGGTCATCCCTCATCCCTCATCCCTCATCCTTCGAACGAGGGGAACCCGAGTGATTTCGCTGTCGCATTACCTGGTGCTGGGCGCGATCCTGTTCGCGATCGCGGTGATCGGCATCTTCCTCAACCGCAGGAACATGATCGTGCTGCTGATGGCGATCGAGCTGATGCTGCTCGCAGTGAACCTGAACTTCGTGGCGTTTTCGCATTTCCTCGACGATCCCTCGGGGCAAGTGTTCGTTTTTTTCATCCTGACGGTCGCCGCCGCCGAGTCCGCCATCGGGCTGGCGATCCTGGTCGCGCTGTTCCGGAACCTGAATACGATCGACGTCGAGGAGCTGGACAGCCTCAAGGGCTGAAGCGGAAAGACATGACGATGATGCAATGGCTCTACCTGATCGTTCCATTGGCGCCCCTGGCGGGAGCGGTCGTGGCGGGCCTCGCCGGCCAGGCGATCGGTCGCCGCGGCGCTCATGGGGTCACCATCGCCGGCATGCTGGTCTCGACGATCGCCGCGGCGGTGGTGTTTAGCGACGTGCTCGACGGCAACCTCTACGACGGACCGGTCTATACCTGGCTCGTGTCGGGCAACGTCCGCTTCGAGATCGGGTTCCTGATCGATCGCCTCTCCGCCACCATGATGCTGGTGGTCGCCTTCGTGTCGCTGATGGTGCACGTCTACACCATCGGCTACATGGCGGACGACCCCGGCTACCAGCGCTTCTTCAGCTACATCTCGATGTTCACGTTTTTCATGCTGATGCTGGTGTCGTCGAACAACTTCCTTCAGCTCTTCTTCGGCTGGGAAGGGGTCGGGCTGATGTCGTACCTGCTGATCGGATTCTGGTTCCAGCGCCCGACCGCGACCTACGCGCAACTGAAGGCGTTCCTGGTGAACCGCGTGGGCGATTTCGGCTTCCTGCTGGGGATTGCCCTGGTGCTCATGTACTTCGGCTCGCTCGACTACGCGACGGTGTTCCGGGGCGCTCCCACGCTCGGCGCCAACACCATCGAGATCCTGCCGGGCACGGCGTGGTCCCTGATGACGGTGATCTGCCTGCTGCTGTTCGTGGGTGCGATGGGCAAGAGCGCGCAGTTCCCGCTCCACGTGTGGCTGCCCGATTCGATGGAGGGACCGACGCCGATCTCGGCGCTGATCCACGCCGCGACCATGGTGACGGCGGGCATCTTCATGGTCGCGCGCATGTCGCCGCTGTTCGAGCTCTCGGAGACGGCGCTCTCCGTGGTCATGGTGATCGGGGCGATCACTGCGCTGTTCATGGCGCTCGTCGCCATCGTACAGAACGACATCAAGCGCGTGGTGGCGTACTCGACGCTGTCGCAGCTCGGTTACATGACCGTCGCGCTCGGCGCCTCCGCCTACGCGGCGGGAATCTTCCACCTCGTCACCCACGCCTTCTTCAAGGCGCTGCTGTTCCTCGCCGCGGGGTCGGTCATCATCGCGCTGCACCACCAGCAGGACATGCGGAAGATGGGGGGCCTGAAGAAATACATGCCGGTCACGTACTGGACGATGCTCATCGGGGCGATCGCGAGCGCCGGCATCCCCGGTTTCTCCGGTTTCTTTTCCAAGGATGCGATCATCGAAGCGGTGCACCTGTCGCGGACGCCGGGCGCCGGCCTGGCGTATTTTGCGGTGCTCGTCACGGTGTTCGTGACCGCGCTCTATACGTTCCGGCTGGTCTTCATGACGTTTCATGGGCCCGAGCGTTTCCACGAGCACGCGGAGCACGGGCATGGCGACAAGGCGCACGAGGATCATGGCCATGCTCACGTGCCACACGAGTCCCCAGCGGTCGTAACGGTGCCGCTCGTCCTGCTGGCGATCCCGTCCATTTGCGCCGGCTGGGTCATCGGGCCGGTGCTGTTCGGCGGCTATTTCGGAACCGCCATCGTTACCGCGCCGGCGCACGACGTGCTGGGGAGAATGGGGCAGGGCTTCCACGGGATCGGCGCCATGATGACCCACGCTCTGGGCACGGCGCCGTTCTGGCTCGCTATCGGAGGCATCGCCACCGCGGCCTATCTCTACCTCCTGCGTCCGGACCTGCCCGGGCTGATCCGGAAAAAGGCAGGCGTCCTCTACACCATACTCGAGCGCAAGTACGGCTTCGACGAGGCCTACCAGTGGCTGTTCGGCGACGGCGCAGTGCGCTTCGGCACCGGGCTGTGGAAAGGGGGCGACGTGGCGGTGATCGACGGCGTCTTCGTCAACGGCTCGGCGCGGGCGGTGGGCTGGATTGCAATGCTCGTCCGCACCCTGCAGTCCGGGTTCATCTACCACTATGCCTTCGCCATGATCATCGGGATCCTGGTGTTCGTCACGGTGTTCATCGGTATCCCGCTGCTGCTTGCCCGATTATTCGCCTGAAGCGGCCATGCTCGGATTCAACCTGCTCAACCTTGCGATCTGGGTCCCGATACTGGCCGGGGCCGCAGTGCTCGCCACCGGGTCCGACCGCAATGCCGGGGCCGCGCGCGTGATCGCTCTGGTGGGCGCCGTCCTCGGCTTTGCGGTGACGTTGCCGCTCTACGCGCGTTTCAACTCTTTGGCGGGCGGCTTCCAGTTCGTCTATATCAAGCCGTGGATCGAGACCTTCAACGTCAATTACCACCTCGGCATCGACGGCGTCTCGCTGCTCCTGATACTCCTCAACAGCTTCACCACCGTGCTGATCGTGATCGCCGGCTGGGACGTGATCCGGGAGCGCGTCGCCCAGTACATGGCGGCGTTCCTGTTCCTGTCCGGAATCATGAACGGGGTCTTCTGCGCTCTCGACGCACTGCTGTTCTACGTATTCTTCGAGGCAACGCTGATCCCGATGTTCGTCATCATCGGCATGTGGGGCGGCCCGAACCGGGTCTACGCCGCCTTCAAGTTCTTCCTCTACACGCTGGCGGGGTCGCTGCTCTCGCTGGTCGCGCTCATCTACCTCTACAACGTGTCGGACGGGAGTTTCTCGCTGCTCGACTACTACTGGCTGTCGTTCGCTCTGGTGCCCCAGGTCCTGATCTTCATCGCGTTCATGACCTCGTTCGCGGTCAAGGTGCCGATGTGGCCGGTGCACACCTGGCTGCCGGACGCGCACGTGGAGGCCCCGACCGGGGGCTCGGTCGTGCTCGCCGCCATCATGCTGAAGCTCGGTGCCTACGGCTTCATCCGGTTATCGCTGCCGATCACGCCCGACGCGAGCCACGCGCTCGCAGGCTTCGTGATCGCCCTGTCGCTCATCGCGGTGGTGTACATCGGGCTCGTCGCACTGGTGCAGGCCGATCTCAAGAAGCTGATCGCGTATTCCTCGATCTCGCACATGGGCTTCGTCACGCTCGGCATCTTCATCTTCAATCCCCTCGGGCTCGAGGGCGCCGTGATCCAGATGATCTCGCACGGCTTCATCTCGGGGGCGCTGTTCCTGTGCGTGGGCGTGCTCTACGACCGGATGCACTCGCGCCAGATCGCCGATTACGGCGGCGTTGCCAATACCATGCCGGTGTTCGCGGCGTTGTTCATGCTGTTCGCGATGGCGAATTCGGGGCTGCCCGGAACCAGCGGCTTCGTCGGCGAGTTCATGGTGATTCTGGGTGCGGTGAGGACCAGCTTCTGGTACGCAGCGGCGGCGGCCACCACGCTGGTGTTCGGCGCGGCCTATACGCTGTGGATGTACAAGCGCGTGATCTTCGGCGCGGTCGCCAACCGCCATGTCGCGGGCCTGGCGGATATCAACGGGCGCGAGTTCATCGTGCTGGGGCTGCTCGCGGCTCCGGTGCTCGTGATGGGGGTCTGGCCCAATCCGTTCGCCGAGGTGTTGCATGCCTCCGTGAACGACCTGCTCGCGCACGTCGCCCAGAGCAAGCTGCGCTGACAAAGACACGAACCAGCGATGCCGTATATCACACCGCTCCTCCCCGCCTATCCCGAGCTGTTCCTGCTCGCGATGGCGTGCGTGATCCTGGTCGCGGACCTCTTCGTGACCGACGGCAGGCGCGTCGTCACCTATGCGCTGACCCAGGCGGCTCTCATCGGCAGCTTCCTCATCACCTACGCGACCGCTGCCGTGGAGCCGGCCACCACCTTCAACGGCATGTTCGTGGACGACCTGATGGCGGACGTGCTGAAGCTCATCATCTACCTCGGGGTCATGGTAATTCTGGTCTACTCGCGGCCCTACCTCGCGGCGCGCGGCATGTACCGCGGCGAATTCTTCGTGCTCGTGCTGTTCGCCACGCTGGGCATGATGGTCATGATCTCAGCAAATCACCTGTTGACGCTCTACCTCGGGCTGGAGCTCCTGACGCTGTCGCTCTATGCGATGGTGGCGCTGCAGCGCGATTCGGCTGCCGCGACCGAGGCGGCGATGAAGTACTTCGTGCTGGGCGCGCTTGCCTCGGGGGTGCTCCTCTACGGCATGTCCATGCTCTACGGGGCGACCGGGACGCTCGGCATCCCCCAGCTCGCCGAGATCATTCTGGGGGGCGGGGCGCAGGACGTGGTGCTGGTGTTCGCGCTCGTCTTCGTCGTCGCGGGCCTCGGCTTCAAGCTCGGCGCGGTGCCGTTCCACATGTGGGTGCCGGACGTGTATCACGGCGCGCCGACGGCGGTGACGGTGTTCATCGGGTCGGCGCCCAAGCTCGCGGCGTTCGCCTTCATCATGCGGCTGCTGGTGCAGGGGCTTGGCGCCGAGCAGCTGCTCGCGGAATGGCAGGACATGCTGATCCTGATGGCGGCGCTTTCGCTCGCGATCGGGAACGTGACCGCAATCGCCCAGACCAATCTCAAGCGCATGCTCGCCTACTCGACCATCGGCCACATGGGATTCCTGCTGCTCGGGATACTCTCGGGCGACGTTGTCGGCTACGGCGCGGGCATGTTCTACGTGGTGGTCTACATGCTGATGAACCTGGGCGCCTTCGGCATGATCCTGCTGCTGTCGCGCGCGGGCTTCGAGGCGGAGAACCTTGACGACTTCAAGGGCCTGAACCAGCGGAGCCCGTGGTACGCATTTGTCATGCTGCTTCTGATGTTTTCCATGGCGGGCGTGCCGCCGACGGTGGGGTTCTACGCAAAGCTTTCGGTGCTGCAGGCGGTGATCAGCGTCGGGGCCTGGTGGTCGATACCGCTTGCCGTGTTCGCGGTGCTGTTCTCCCTGGTCGGCGCCTATTACTACCTGCGGCTGGTCAAGCTCATGTACTTCGACGCGCCGGTGGACACCGCTCCCATCGCGCCGCGCATGGACGTCCGCGTGCTGCTGAGCCTCAATGGCCTGTTCATGCTGGTATTCGGGATCTTTCCGGAGCGGCTCATGTGGCTGTGCAGCTACTCGATCCAGGTGTCGCTGTAGTCCATGGCCGTTGAACGGAACCCGCCGCAAAGGGGCGGGCGCAAGCCGATCGATTTCACCGAGCGGAAGCTCCGATCCCGAACCGTCTATCGCGGCCGGCTGCTACACGTTCTGGAGGACGAGGTGCGGCTCGTCGACGGCCGCACCTCGCGACGCGAGTATGTGCGGCATCCGGGCGCGGTCATGATCGTGCCGTTCCTCGATTCCAGGACCGTGGTGCTGGTGCGCCAGTATCGCTATCCCCTGGCCCGTCATTTCTGCGAGATACCGGCCGGCAAGATCGACCCCGGCGAAAGGCCGCTGCAGACGGCGCGGCGCGAGCTGCGGGAGGAATGCGGCTACACGGCCGGGAAGTGGCGCCACCTGACGACGATACACCCCTGCATCGGCTATTCCGACGAGCGCATCGAACTCTATCTCGCGCGCGGGCTCGTCCCCTGCGGGCATGTGCCGGACGACGGCGAGCTGCTGGAGGTGGTGCCCGTGAAGCTGCCGACAGCGCTGCGCTGGGTGCGACAGGGGAGAATCACCGACGAGAAAACCGTGATCGGCCTGCTGTGGGCCGCCAAATTCTTGAAAAGCAAAGGATGAGGGATGAAGGATGAGGGATGACCCCTGCAGTGCGGGAGTCAAGACCAGGTCATCCTTCCGCCTTCCGCCTTCATCCTTCAGCGGCGGCTCGCCGCCGCGGCGTCAGGCGGCGTTGGCGTCGCGCGCGGCGGGTTCCGCCACCGCATCCTTTTGATCGAGCGGGATCGGTCGCTGGAACAGGTAGCCCTGCCCGAAGTGGGTGCCCATGCCGAGCAGGAGATTCAGCGCTTCTGGAGTTTCCACCCATTCCGCGATCACCTGCTTGTCGAGGCCGTGGGCGATATCGTTCAGGGCCCGCACGAAGATGCGGCTGCCCTCGTCGGCCGCAAGATCGCGGATGAAGCCGCCGTCGATCTTCAGGTAGTCGACGTCGAAGCGCTTCAGGTAGTAGAACGAGCTGAAGCCCGCGCCGAAATCATCGAGCGCAAAGCGGCAGCCCATCTCCTTCAGCCGCTTGATGAAGGTGATCGTGACGTCGATCTCCGACATCGCCGCGGTTTCCGTGATCTCGAACACCAGCTGGTTCGGGTTGACGCCGCTCGAGCTCAGCAGGGAGTGGAAGCGGCGTATCCACTGCTGGTCCGAGATCGACACCCGCGAGAGGTTGACGAAATAGCGCAGTTTCCGGTTGGCCTGTCCGCTCGCGCGCAGGTAGGCGAGCAGCTTTTCCACCACCCGCATGTCGATTTCCTGGATAGCCCCCATGGATTCGGCGAGCTCGACGAAATTGCCGGGCAGGATGTAGCCGCCGTCCTCGCCGCGCATGCGCACCAGCACCTCGTGGTGCACGGCCTCGTGGTCCTTCAAGCGCACGACCGGCTGCTGGAACAGGACCAGGCGGTCCTGGTCGAGCGCATCGCGCAGCTTCTTCGTCCAGTGGATGCGCTTGTGGGTGGTGCGCAGATTTTCGGAGGCCTGGTCGAACAGCACGTGGCGATTGCGGCCACGATCCTTCGCCTGGTACATCGCGATGTCCACGTTCGAGAGCAGCGCGAGCGCATCCCCGCCGTGAAAAGGATAGAGCGCGACGCCCGCGGACGCCGCCAGGTTGGAGATGACCTTGTCGTCGGCCGCCTGGAAGCGGTAGTGCCGCACCGCGTCGAGCGCCTTTTCGGCGACCTCGATCGCATCCTTGCGCAGCGCCGAGGGCAGGTGGATGGCAAACTCATCCCCGCCGAGACGGAACAGCTCGCCGGCCAGGTTGCGCGTCACGTCGCGCAGCACGCTCCCGACCCCGACGATCAGCTGATCGCCGGTGCGGTGTCCGAAATGGTCGTTGACGTACTTGAAATGATCGATGTCGAGGAACAGCAGTGCACCGACACCGCCCGACTGCAGGGCCGACTCTATCCGGCGCTGCAGGCAGAGCCGGTTCGGAAGATCGGTGAGCGAATCATGCAGCGCGAGATGCTCGATGCGCTGCGACGCGAGGTGCTCCTCGGTGATGTCCCGTGCGGTGCCGCGTATGCCGAGCGTGGCGCCATTGTCGTCAAGCACCACCCGCGCGTTGATGCCGATCCAGCGGTCCTCCCCGGCAGGGGTGACGAGCCGGGTCACGTAATGCTTGATTTCGCCGTCGCGCTTGAGGGATGCCAGGAAACGGCGGTTCGATACGTGGGACGCGCCGGACTCGAAATCGAAGAAGCAGCGCCCGATCAGGTCCTTGGGGGCGACGCCGAATATCGCGTTGGCGGCCGTATTGAGATAGGTGAAGCGCCCGAACGAGTCGGTGGTCCAGATGAGGTCGTGGGAGGTCTCTACCAGGTCGCGGTAACGGTTCTCGCTCTCCAGCAGGAGCTGGATCACGCGCCGCTTTTCGGCGAGCGACTTGCGGATCGTCGCCAACTCCTTGGTGGCCTTGTCGCTCGTCGTTGCGAGCACGGAGCCAGCCAGGCGGTCGATCAGCTCGCGGGAATAGCGCCGGTGCCCGCCGTGCGTGCGGTTCGCGACCAGCACTCCCTGTTCGTCCCAGCGCCGCAGCTTCTGGATCGGAATACCGAGCATCTCGGATACTTCCTGGATGCTGTATTCCGTCGACGGATCGCTCACAGCGTCCCCCCTGATGGAAACGGGTTTTTTCGCCGCGGCCTGCGGCCGCGCCCCGTTGTGCACTGCCTGTCTCATAAGTCTATCAAATCCTTCACTTATTGGCTAACTGGCGCATCACGCCTGCGCGCGCCTGCGCAATGTCAGATGCGGTCCCGCGGGCATGCGCTTCGCCCGGCGGCGTCTGCGAACGATCGATGCGCCGCTCCCGCAGCTTCATGGCCTGCCATGCGAGCCCGCGCACCGATCGCTTGATTCCGTCCTCGCGCAGGTCCGCGAACGGCGCAGGGTCAAGGCCGGTCGATGCCTTGATCCCGGCCGCCGCGCGGAACAACTCGTTGTATGCGAGCTGCCGCGCAAGCTGCGTCGTCCCCAACGCGAGATACGCAGCGTGGTCCTGGATGACCGCGTCCTCGCTGCCGCAGGCATGGTGGCGATGACTGGACCACCGGTAGTCCGTCGGGACTGCAACGAGGCACGACCGGACCGGTTGCGCCTCTATTGAGCAGTAACGGGCGAGGAGTTCCCGGTCGTTTTCGACCGGGGTGCCCCTCGACTCGTAATCCCGGAACGCCCCATTGCGCTGGCAGGTGTAGTTCACGTACTCAAGGTAACGATCGCCGACACAGCGCATGAGCTGCGCCACTCTGGTCTCCGAGTCCAGATTGACGAGCAGTTGCACATGGTCCGGCATCAGCACGTACGCGTGGATCGCGCATCCGTGCTGCTCCGCCGCCCCCTTCAGGCAATCGAGGTAGACAAGGTAGTCCTCGTCGCCAAGGAAGCACGGCGAACCGTCGTTCCCGTGGTGAACCACATGGTGCGGCATTCCCGCCACCGTGGGTATGTTCCGTTCGCTCATGGGTCGATCCCGGCAGGCGGCCGTCAGTGGATCTGGTGGGAATCGTTCAACCCGTTCTGGCGCGACACCAGGCGCTGCATGAGCTTGAGATCGCGCGAGTTGAGCTTCAGCGCGCTGTCGACCCAGATCTGCACCACGTCGAGCAGCTCCGAGAACTCGATGCGCTGCACGCGCCGGCGTACCTGTGTCAGCGCCGCGAACCCGTTGCGGCTGCGGCTTCGGCGCCGGATGAGAGCGGCGACTTCGGCCTCGCCGTTGCCGTTCTCGGCCACCACGTCAACCACGCCGTGCGCGGCCATTTCCTCCGCGGTGTAAATCTTGCCGCTCGTGATGAGCTCCTCCGCGCCGCGCTGTCCGATGCGGCGCTCGAGGAACGAATAGGCGCCCATGCCCGGGAACAGGTTGAAGATGATCTCGGGAAAGCCGAAGCGGGAGTTCTTCTCCGCGATCAGCACGTCACTCGACAGCGCCGCCTCGAAGCCGCCGCCCAGGCATTCGCCCTGAACCAGGGAAATCGTGGTGAGCGGCAGGTTGTGGCCGATGTACTGGCGATAGAGCACGTCGATGCAGGCCCTGCCATAGCGCAGCAGGCCCTGGCGGTCGCGGGTATCGATCAGCTGCTTGAACAGATCAAGATCCCCGCCCAGATTGAACACGCCCTGCGTGGCCGATGCCAGCACCACGTACTCGATGGGGTGCTCCTCGCCGTAGCAGTCGATGGTCCCGCCAGTGCCGGCGAGGTATTCCTGGAATGCCCGGATGTCAGCGAGCAGCGCGGGATTGAAGCACGGTCGCGGCTCGGGCGCCCAGCGCGACCACAGCGCGCGAGTTTCCTTGTCGAAATTCGCGCGCAATTGCGGCGAGAAGCTGAATTCGACACCGCCGTTGGTCAGCGGTTGAGTTGCGGGTAGCTGACGTGCTTCTAGAACTGCGGACGGAACATGCATGTCCATGGTGGTGCTCCCTCGGAGTGAGAACCGGTTATTAAGTAACAGCGCTTGTGACCTAGATCACGCCTCGATTTAAAGGTAAGTACGCATGAGAAAGCAAATCTAACATTCTGATAGATTTTCATTTTTTGATTTAGAAACAGGGATTAACGATATGCCGCTGGAATGCCGCCCGGCGCCTCGAATTCGCCCCTTGTCGCGTACCGCGCAACACCGGTCCGTGACCGGACGGCCCCCCCAAATTGACGCCGCGCCGCCCGCTAATTGATAATCAAGTTTAACTATAACGAGTAAGTCATTGTGACTAGCAGGTTTTTAAGATTCGCATTCCGGGGGCTGTTTGGCGTACAGGTGGTCGGGGACGCGTCTCAGCTGCAGGCTCCGAGGGTATTGATCGTCGCCAACCACGATTCCGTGCTGGACGGCGCGCTCCTGGGGCTGTTCCTGCCGGCGGGCGTCACGGTTGCGGACTCCGGCGAGGGACTGCGGCACTGGCTGGTGCGGCTCGTGATGCGGGTCGTTCCGCACGTCGTCCTCAATCCCCAGCGGCCGCTTGCGCTGAAGCGGTTGATACGGCTCGTTGAGCGCGGGCGCCCGGTCGTGGTGTTCCCTCAAGGCCCGGCAACTTCCACCGGAGCCCTGACCAAGATCTACGACTCCGCGGCGGTCATCGCGGCGCGCTGCAACGCATCGATTGTCCCGGTGCACATCACCGGGACGCTCTACTCCCGCTATGCCGCGGTCGGCGGCTTGTTTCCAAAGCGGCTATTTCCCCGGGTCACGATCACGATCATGCCCGGCCGACGGTTGCCGGCGCAGCTGCTGCAGCCCGGCAAGGCGCGGCGGCGCCGGCTGGCGGACGAGCTGTTGAGGATCATGCAGCACATGATGTTCGCCTCGCGGCCGCCGGCGACCCTGTTCCACGCGCTGCTCGACGCCGCGGCGCTGCACGGGCAGGGCACGCTCATCCTGGAGGACACGCAGCGCCACCACTCGTACCGCGATCTGATCAAAGCGAGCCTTGCACTGGGGCGATTGGGCGCCCGGCTCGCCGGGGAGGGTGAGATCGTCGGCGTGATGATGCCGAACCTGGCGACGACGGTCGCGCTCCTGTTCGGCCTCGGCGCGATGCGGCGCACGCCGGCGCTCCTCAACTACACTGCCGGCCCCGACGCGCTGCGCAGCGCCTGCATCGCCGCCGGCATCAAGACGCTCGTCACCTCGCGGCGCTTCGTCGACGTTGCGCGGCTGGGAAGCTCCGTCGCGGCGCTCTCCACGCTGCGCATCGTTTACCTGGAGGATCTGCGCGCGCAATTCGGGGTGCTCGACAAGCTGTGGCTGATCGGCTGGGCGCTGCGGCGGCCGCGCGCCGCGGTGCCCGAAAGCGACCCGGATGAAACGGCGGTGATCCTGTTCACCTCCGGCTCCGAGGCGCGTCCCAAGGGCGTCGCGCTCTCCCACCGCGCGCTGCTCGCCAACATTGCGCAGATGGGCGCGGTCATCGATTACACGCCGAACGACAAGTTCCTGAACTCGCTGCCGATGTATCACTCCTACAGCCTGACCGCGTGCACGTTGCAGCCGCTGTTGACCGGCACCCGCTGCTACCTCTACACCACGCCCCTGCATTACAAGGTGATTCCCGAGCTGGCCTACACCCGCGGCTGCACCTACGTCTTCGGCACCAGCACTTTCCTCGCGCACTACGGGCGCCAGGCGCATCCCTACGATTTCAACAAGACCCGGGTCGTGGTCTCGGGCGCGGAAAAGCTCAACCCGGAGGTGGCGAGCCTGTGGCTCACCCGCTTCGGGCTGCGCATCATGGAAGGCTACGGCGCGACCGAGTGCGCTCCGGTGCTTTCGCTCAATACGCCGTTGTCCTACAAGCCGGGGACGGTCGGGCGCATGCTCCCCGGCATCGAGCATCAGCTGGTGCCGGTGCCCGGGATTCCCCGCGGCGGCGTCCTGCACGTGCGCGGTCCCAACGTCATGCGCGGCTACTACCTCTACGAGCACCCCGGCGAGCTGCAGCCGCCGCGCTCCGAGGTGGGCGAGGGGTGGTACAACACGGGAGATGTCGTCGACATGGATGACGATGGCTATCTCACCATCCATGGGCGCGTCAAGCGCTTTGCCAAGATCGCAGGCGAGATGATCTCGCTGGAGGTCGTGGAGCGGATTGCGATCCACGCCTCGCCCGGCCAGCAGCATGCTGCGGCACTCGAGCTCGTTTCGCAGACGGGCGAGAGCACCGTGCTCTTCACCACCGACCCGCGGCTCGATCGCATCGCGCTGCAGAAGGCCGCGCGCGAGCTCGGGGCGCAGGACCTCGCGGTCGCGCGCCGCATCGTGCACGTATCCACGCTTCCATTGCTTGGCAGCGGCAAGACCGACTACGTGAAGCTCAGGTCGCTGACCGAAACCGGGCAAGCGGCGGCTTCGCCCCGGAGCTGATTCCCTCCCGCTGCATGTCCGCCGTCGCCCGGGTGTAAGATGGACCTGTCACCGCGCCGCGCGTGATGCTCCACGCCGGGGGGTGATCCCGTCTACAGGAGGACACCATGGCCAAGGGAAAAGGGAAGGGAAGCGTCTATCGCGTCACCGAGCTGGTCGGCACCAGCAGGACCTCGTGGGAGGATGCCGCGCGCAATGCCGTCGAGACCGCGTCGCACACCTTGCGCGACTTGCGGGTGGCGGAGGTGACCAAGACCGACGTCGTTATCGAGAACGGCAAGATTGCGGCTTTCAGGGCGCGGGTGAGCCTCTCGTTCAAATACCAGGATTGAG
>DATICE010000073.1:0-4541 GCA_035456985.1 Burkholderiales bacterium
ACCAGGAAAATTGCCCTAAGATTGCGCATGCTCGATCCCCTTCCCTGTCGTGCGAGACCGTGAACCCCGTTGCGATTTTCCGGCACACCGCCACCGAAGGTCCAGGCTATTTTGCCACGTACCTCGACCGGCACGGAATACCTTGGGAACTGGTCAAGATCGACGAGGGCGAGCCGGTCCCGGGGGATGCCGCGCGTTTCAGCGGGCTTGTTTTCATGGGCGGGCCGATGAGCGTCAACGACGACCTGCCGTGGATCGCGCCGGTGCTGCGGCTGATCCGGGACGCGCGGGATGCCGGCGTGCCGACGCTCGGGCACTGCCTCGGCGGGCAGCTGATGGCGAAGGCACTGGGCGGCGTGGTAACGCGCAATTCCGTGAAGGAGATCGGATGGGGCAGGGTGGACGTGGTCCGGAACGGCCTTGCCGCGGAGTGGTTCGGAGCGGATCTCAAGTCATTTGACTCCTTCCATTGGCACGGCGAGACCTTCACCCTCCCGCAAAGCGCGACGCGAATCGCGTCCAGTCCCTACTGCGAGAACCAGGCCTTCGTGCTGGGCCCCCATCTCGGCATGCAGTGCCACGTGGAAATGACGCCCGAGCTGATCCGGACCTGGTGCCAGGACTGGGAGAAGGAAGTGGAGTCGCTCGCCCGGCGCATGCCTTCGGTGCAGACGCCGGCGCAAATGACCGAATCGCTCTCGGAGAGGACCCGAACCCTCAACGCGATTGCCGACCGGCTCTACGACCGCTGGGCCGCCGGCCTCAATCGCGGAAATTCTTGAACTGCAGGGGCACGTCGGTCACGGACTTCCGCACCAGCGCGATCGTCTCCTGCAGCGCGTCCTTCTTGGCTCCCGTGACGCGGAGCGCGTCGCCCTGGATGCTGGCCTGGACCTTCAGCTTGCTTTCCTTGATGACCCTGGCGAGGCCCTTCGCGCGATCCTGCTCGATGCCTTCGCGGACCTTGATCGTCTCCTTGACCTTGTTCCCGCTCACCGGCTCGACCGTGCCCGGCTCGAGGGCGCGAATGTCCACGCCGCGCTTGGCGAGCTTCTGGATCAGCACATCGCGCAGCTGACGCAGCTTGAATTCATCGTCGGCGAACGCGGTCAGCGTCTTTTCCTTGTCGTTCACCTCGACGCGCGCGTCGGAACCCTTGAAGTCGAAGCGGTTGGCGATCTCCTTGTTGCACTGCTCGACCGCGTTGCGGATCTCGACGTGATTCACTTCGGACACGATATCGAACGACGGCATGATTTCTCCCCCTGGTGATGCCGCGGCAATTCTACCGCACGGTGGGAGAGTGCCGCGTTTACGATTGTGCCTTTGACCAGCGCACACCGATCGTCAGCTGGTTGCGGCCGTCTGCGTATTCGTAGCTCAGGCTGTCTGCATTGGCGCGTACCATCACGAGGCCGAGGCCGCCGAGCCTGGTCTCCGCAAGCGTTTGGGGGCGTGACCTGGGCGGAACGGCGAGCGGATCGAAGGCGGTGCCGGCGTCGGTGACGGTGAGCGTCGCATCCGCACCGTCAAGCTCGCCCTTCCTTGCCAGGCGCAGGCCGATCGGCGCGGAGCGCGCGGATGATCCGCCGTGATCGAGGACGTTGGCGAACACCTCGTTCAGGCAGATATCGAGGCGCGCGATCTGTTCGGGTGGAATACCCAGCGCGTGACCCTCGCGTTCTAGCCACTCGGAAGCAGGCCTGACCTGGCTCGAGTCGGGATCTATCGAGAGTTCGGAGACCAGATCAGCGGCGGGCCCGGACGCCAGCATATCAATTCAGTGCGGTCTTTTCGGCCACGGCGGCGTCGGCAAACGTCGGTATGAGCGCGTCGATCCCGATTGCCTGAAGCGTTTTCGCCACCATTACATTGCTGCCGACGAACAGCACCATGCGTCCGCCCTTCGACTGCAGCGCCTCGGCATTGGAGAGCAATGCCCGAATGCCGATTGATCCGAGGAAGCTGACGGCCGTCATGTCTACCACGACTCTCCGCCCGCCGGCGGTTGCAGCCTCGGCAAACTTTATTACGATCTCCTCCGTCCCGGGGACGTCGAGGCGTCCGGTAAGGGTTATGCGGCGCAGTTTGTCGTTCACATCCGAGATGTCGATGGGCATGGCCCGCTCTCAGTGCATGAAGGGAACTATAACAGTTTGCCGCTTGACGGCTTTGCTCCGCGCCTAGAACCCGCGTTTCCGCTTTGCCGCGATGCGCATGCGCAGCGCGTTCAGGCGTATGAAGCCCTCGGCGTCGGCCTGGTTGTAGGCGCCGCGGTCGTCCTCGAACGTGGAGATCGCCTGGTCGAACAGCGAATCGTGCGGCGACGCCCGGCCGGTCACCATTACCGTGCCCTTGTAGAGCTTTACCCTTACGGTGCCGTTGACGTGGCGCTGCGTGTGATCGATAAGCGTCTGCAGCGCGCGCCGCTCCGGGCTGAACCAGTAGCCGTTGTAGATCAACCGCGCATAGCGCGGCATGAGGTCGTCCTTCAGCGCCAGCACCTCGCGGTCGAGCGTGATGGATTCGATGGCGCGGTGCGCCTTCAGCATGATGGTGCCGCCGGGCGTCTCGTAACAGCCGCGTGATTTCATGCCGACGTAGCGGTTTTCCACGATGTCGAGCCGGCCAACGCCGTGCCTGCCGCCGACGGCGTTCAGCGCCGCCAGCATCTTCGCGGGCGTGAGCTTCCGGCCGTTCACTGCCACGATGTCGCCGCTCCGGTAGGTGAGCTCGACATATTGCGGCCGCGCGGGCGCCTTCTCGGGCGGGACCGTGATACGCCACATGGACTCCTCGGGCTCGTAGGCGGGGTCCTCGAGGATGCCGCCCTCGTACGAGATGTGTAGCAAGTTGGCGTCCATCGAATACGGGGCGCCGCCACCTTTCTTCTTCCCGCCCTCGACCGGGATGCCGTGCGCTCTTGCATAATCCAGCAGCCTCTCGCGCGAGGTGAGGTTCCATTCGCGCCACGGCGCGATCACCCGGATTCGCGGGTCGAGCGCGTAATAGCCGAGCTCGAAGCGCACCTGGTCGTTGCCCTTGCCGGTGGCCCCGTGCGCGACGGCGTCGGCGCCGACCCGGTGCGCGATCTCGATCTGGCGCTTGGCGATCAGCGGCCGCGCGATCGAGGTGCCGAGCAGGTACTCGCCCTCGTACTGGGCATTGGCCCGGAACATGGGAAAGACGAAGTCGCGCACGAATTCCTCGCGCAGGTCGTCGACGAAAATCCGCCTCACTCCGAACTGCTTCGCCTTGCGCCGGGCCGGCGCGAGTTCCTCGCCCTGCCCGATGTCGGCGGTGAAAGTCACCACCTCGCAGTGGTAGGTGTCCTGCAGCCACTTCAGGATGACCGAGGTGTCGAGCCCGCCGGAGTAGGCGAGCACCACTTTTTTCACGTCGACCATAGATCACCCTGTGTCTTGATCCGCCCGAGGAGCAGGTACTCCATGAGTGCCTTCTGGGTGTGCAGCCGGTTCTCCGCCTCGTCCCACACCACGCTCTGCGGCCCGTCGATCACGGCCGCCGCCACTTCCTCGCCGCGGTGCGCCGGCAAGCAGTGCATGAAGAGCGCGTCCCTGGCTGCCGCCTTCATCATTTCCCGGTCCACCCGCCACGCTGCGAAGTCGCGTTTGCGCTTGGCGCCCTCCGCTTCGCTCCCCATGCTGGTCCAGACGTCCGTGGTGATGAGGTCCGCGCCCTTCGCCGCCTGCATCGGGTCCTCGAACTCCTGGTAGTGGCCGGTGCCGCGCAGGCCTGCGCGCGCGGGCTCGACCTTGTAGCCGGGCGGCGTGGAGACCCGCACGCTGAAGTCGAACACCTCCGCCGCCTGCAGCCACGTGTTGCAGACGTTGTTCGAGTCACCGATCCAGGCCACGCTCTTCCCGCGGATCGAGCCGCGGTGCTCGAGGTAGGTGTAGATGTCGCCCAGGATCTGGCACGGGTGGTGCTCGTTGGTGAGACCGTTCACCACCGGCACCCGCGAATGCTCCGCGAAGCGCTCGAGCAGCGCCTGCTCGAAGGTGCGGATCATGACGATGTCCACCATGCGACTGATGACGCGCGCCACGTCCTCGATCGGCTCGCCGCGGCCCATCTGGGTGTCCTGCGTCATGAGGGTGATCACCGTGCCGCCGAGCTGGTGCATGCCGGCCTCGAACGATACCCGGGTGCGCGTCGACTGCTTCTCGAACACCATGGCGAGGGTGCGGTCGCGCAGCGGCTGGTAGGGCACGTAGCGCTTGAACATGTCCTTGATCCAGCGCGTGCGCTCGAACAGGTACTCGTATTCCTCGCGGGTGAAGTCCTTGAATTGAAGAAAATGCCTGACGGCCACGGCAATGCTCCGGGTGCGCGGGCGCCGCTCAGGCCGGCTGTGCGGCAGCCTGCGTCGCGCTTTGCCGGTCGAGAAAAGCGGTGACGAGCGGCACGAGGGTGGCGAGCAGCAGCTCGGCCTCCTCGCGCTTGAAGGTGAGCGGAGGCAGCATCCGGATCACGTCGTCCACGGTGACGTTGATGAGCAGGCCCCGCTCGAGCGCCTG
>DATICE010000074.1:0-4164 GCA_035456985.1 Burkholderiales bacterium
GGTCAAGATGGTGTATGCCGATGCACGGGCCGCGGGCCAGTCGGTGACGACGGTAAATGTGCCGGAGGCCGAGCGGCGCCGCTTCTCGATCAACGACGCCGAAGTCGAGGAGCTGGCGCGCTACGCGACGGCGATCGAGGACCACTACCAGCGGCCCATGGATATCGAGTGGGGCAAGGACGGTCTCGACGGCAAGCTCTACATCCTGCAGGCGCGCCCCGAGACCGTGAAAGCGGCGGAGAAGGTCGACACGCTGCGGCGCTACCGGCTGAAGAGCCGCTCCGAAGTGCTCGCGACGGGCCGCGCAATCGGACAGCGGATAGGCAGCGGGCCGGTCCGCGTGATTCGCAGCGCCGCGGAGATGTCGCGCGTGCGCGAGGGCGACGTGCTGGTGACGGACATGACCGACCCCGACTGGGAACCGGTGATGAAGCGCACGGCGGCGATCGTCACCAACCGCGGCGGACGCACCTGCCACGCCGCCATCATCGCGCGCGAGCTGGGCATCCCCGCGGTGGTGGGCTGTGGCGACGCGACCCAGGTGCTGAAGGACGGGCGCCCGGTCACGGTTTCCTGTGCAGAGGGCGACACCGGCTTCGTCTATCGCGGCATCCTGGAAGCCGAGGTGATCGATTTGTCGCTCAAGGGCATGCCGAAGGCGCCGGTCAAGATCACGATGAACGTCGGCAACCCCGAGCTCGCCTTCGAGTTTCAGCGCCTGCCCAACGAAGGCGTGGGGCTCGCGCGCCTTGAGTTCATCATCGCGCGCATGATCGGCGTGCACCCCCGGGCGGTGCTCGCCTATCCGGATCTCGGCTCGGACCTCAAGGTTGCGGTCGAGGAGCACAGCGCGGGCTATCCCGACCCGGTGACGTTCTACGTGAGCAAGCTCGCGGAGGGCATCGCGACGCTCGGCGCAGCGTTCTGGCCCAAGCCGGTCATCGTGCGCCTGTCCGATTTCAAGTCGAACGAATACTCCGCCTTGACCGGCGGGACGCGCTACGAGCCGCGGGAGGAGAACCCCATGCTCGGCTTCCGCGGCGCCGGGCGCTACGTCGATCCAACGTTCCGCGACTGCTTTGAGCTCGAGTGCCGCGCGCTGAAGAAGGTGCGCGATGACATGGGGCTCACCAACATCGAGATCATGGTGCCGTTCGTGCGCACCGTAACGGAGGCACGCAAGGTCCTGGAACTGCTTGCCGCGAACGGCTTGAAGCGCGGGGAGGGCGGGCTGCGCGTCATCATGATGTGCGAGATCCCTTCGAACGCGATCCTCGCCGACGAGTTCCTCGAGCATTTCGACGGGTTCTCGATCGGCTCCAACGACATGACGCAACTTACGCTGGGTCTCGACCGCGACTCGGGCGTTATCGCGGCGCAATTCGACGAGCGCGACGCCGCGGTGAAGCAAATGCTGCACCTCGCGATCCAGGCATGCCGGCGCGCGGGCAAGTATGTCGGCATCTGCGGGCAGGGTCCGTCGGACCATCCGGATCTCGCGAAATGGCTGGTGGAGGAGGGCATCGAGAGCCTGTCACTCAACCCCGACACGGTCGTGGAGACCTGGCTTTATCTCGCGAAAGAGGCCGCGCCCTCGCAAAAGACCTGAATCCGCGCCCGGAAGGCGGTCGGCGCGCGCAAATCCTTGGACGCGGCCCCGAATTTCGATAAAATACGCAAACCGCCGGCGTATGCGATGAGCAACAAATACATCTTTGTCACGGGTGGGGTCGTATCCTCTCTGGGCAAAGGCATCGCCGCCGCCTCCCTCGCCGCGATACTCGAGTCGCGCGGCCTCCAGATCTCGATGGTGAAGCTCGACCCGTATCTCAACGTGGATCCGGGGACGATGAGCCCGTTCCAGCACGGGGAAGTCTTCGTCACCGAGGACGGAGCCGAGACCGACCTTGATCTCGGCCACTACGAGCGCTTCCTGCACGCCAAGATGTCGAAGCGCAACAACTTCACCACCGGCCAGATCTACGAGAGCGTGATCCGGAAGGAGCGCCGGGGCGACTACCTCGGCGGCACCGTGCAGGTCATCCCCCATATCACCGACGAGATCAAGCAGTTCATCCGGCGCGGAGCGGGCGAGGCGCAGGTAACGATCGTAGAAATCGGCGGCACGGTGGGCGACATCGAGTCGCTGCCGTTCCTGGAGGCGATCCGCCAGATGGGGATCGAGCTCGGGCGCGAGAACTGCTGCTTCGTCCACCTTACGCTCGTGCCCTACGTCGCGACCGCCGGCGAGATCAAGACCAAGCCCACGCAGCACTCGGTGAAGGAGCTGCGCGAGATCGGCATCCAGCCCGACGTGCTGCTCGGCCGCAGCGACCGCCCGCTGCCCGAGGACGACCGCAGGAAGATCGCGCTCTTCACCAACGTGCCGGTGGAGGCGGTGATCTCGGCCGTGGACGTGGACAGCATCTACAAGATTCCCGCGATGCTGCACGCGCAGAAGCTCGACGACATCGTGTGCCGCAAGCTCGGCTTGAACCCTCCGCCCGCCAACCTGTCGAGCTGGGAGCGGCTGGTCCACGCGCTGGAGCATCCACAGCGCAGCGTCAACATCGCGCTGGTGGGCAAGTACGTCGATCTCACCGAATCCTACAAATCGCTGACCGAGGCGCTCATCCACGCCGGCATCCATACCGGCGCCCGCGTCAAGATCCATTACGTCGATTCCGAGACCATCGAGAAGAACGGCACCGCGTGCCTGCAGAGCATGGACGCAATCCTGGTGCCGGGCGGCTTCGGCAAGCGCGGCGTGGAGGGCAAGATCAAGGCGATCCGCTACGCGCGCGAGACCGGCATGCCGTATCTGGGCATCTGCCTCGGCATGCAGCTCGCGGTCATCGAATACGCCCGCAACATGGCGGGACTCGCGGGCGCGCACAGCACCGAGTTCGATCCCGACACCGCGCACCCGGTGATCGCACTGATTACCGAGTGGCAGGACCGCGATGGGCGCATCGAGCACCGCGACGCGCAATCGAACCTCGGCGGCACGATGCGGCTCGGCGGCCAGGAATGCGTGCTCGAACCCGATTCCGCCGTGCGCCGGATCTACGGCCAGGATCGCATCATGGAGCGGCACCGCCATCGCTACGAGATCAACAATCACTACCTGCCGCGGTTGAAGGCAGCAGGACTGAAGGTAAGCGGGACCTCGGCCAAGGACAAGCTGTGCGAGATGGTGGAGCTGCCGGGCCATCCCTGGTTCGTGGGCTGTCAGTTCCATCCGGAGTTCACGTCGACCCCCCGTCACGGCCACCCCTTGTTCAAGTCGTTCGTGCAGGCGGCGCTGAGCACCGCGCGTCCCGACCAGGCGGCCGGGAAGGCGGGGGACCCGGGGCGGCTCAAGAGCATCGCTTAAGGACCGCTACGGTGACCTCCCGCCCGCGACCATCGCAGCCGGCGGCGCCGCAGCGCGGCGTGCGGCTCTCCCGCGCCACAATCGAGCTGTGCGGCTTCAAGGCCGGTCTTGATCAGCCGCTATTTCTCATTGCCGGCCCTTGCGTGGTCGAGTCGCGCGACCTGGCGCTCGACATTGCGGGAGAGCTCAAGGAGATCTGCGCCGGCCTGGGCGTGCATTTCATCTACAAGTCGTCGTACGACAAGGCCAATCGGACATCACTCAAGTCCTTTCGCGGCCTGGGAATGGACAAGGGGCTCGAGATTCTGGGCGAGGTAAGGAAGAAGGTGGGAGTTCCGGTCCTGACCGACGTGCACGAGAGCGAGGACATCGACGCGGTGGCGGGCGTGGTGGACGTGCTGCAGACGCCGGCGTTCCTGTGCCGGCAGACCGATTTCATCTGCGCGGTCGCGGCCGCGGGCAAGCCGGTCAATATCAAGAAAGGTCAGTTTCTCGCGCCGGCCGAAATGCAAAACGTTGTGGAGAAGGCAAAGGCGGCAAGCGGGCGCGACAACATCATGGTATGCGAGCGCGGCGCGTCCTTCGGCTACAACAATCTCGTCTCCGACATGCGCTCGCTTGCGATCATGCGCGAGACCGGCTGTCCCGTCGTGTTCGACGCCACGCATTCGGTGCAGCTCCCGGGCGGGCAGGGCACCGCGAGCGGCGGCCAGCGCGAATTCGTGCCAGTGCTCGCGCGTGCCGCGGTGGCGAGCGGTGTCGCGGGGCTCTTCATGGAGACCCATCCC
>DATICE010000075.1:0-34106 GCA_035456985.1 Burkholderiales bacterium
CCCCTCCGGTTCCCTCACCCACCCCGGAATGGGGCTCATGTCGGATCTCATCCGCAAGCACGACATCCGGCCGCAGCGGGTTGCCCGGGTCAAGGTTGGCACCAACCGCCACATGCCGAACGCCTTGATCCATCACCGCCCGAAGAACGAGCTGCAGGCGAAGTTCAGCATGGAATTCTGCATGGCCATATTGCTGATGGAGCGCAAGGCGGGTCTCGCCGAATTCACCGACGAAGTCGTGAACCGCCGCGACGTGCAGGCGATGATCGAGCGGATCGAGTTCGGCGTGCACCCCGAGGCCGAGGCGGCGGGCTACGAGAAAATGACCACCATCATCGATATCGAGTTGGCGGACGGTCGACGCATCAGCGGCCGCGCCGACTTCGGCAAGGGCAGCCCCGCCAACCCGATGAGTGACGCCGAGCTCGCCGCCAAGTTCCGCGAATGCGCGGCATGGGGCAAGCTCCCGCGGGAGAGCGCCGACAAGGTGGTGGAAATGGTCTTCGAACTCGAGAAGCTCAAGAGCATCCGCAGCCTTACGCGGCTCCTCGGGAGGAAGCGCGGATGAGCAAGCCCGTGATCGGCCTGATGCTCGGGGACGCGACCGGCGTCGGCCCGGAAATCAGCGCGCGGCTCCTCGCTTCGGGCGTAACGGGCGAAGTCGCCAATGTCGTCGTCATCGGCGACCGGCGCGTGCTGGAGCTCGGCCTGCAGGACGCCGGGGTCAAGCTCGGCTACCGCGTCCATCCGTCCGTGGATTCCATACGCTGGCCGGTCGAGCAGCTGCCGGTGCTCGACCTCGGCAACATCGACCCGGCGCGCTTCAAGCGGGGCGAATCATCAGCCGAGTCCGGGCGGCTCACCGGCGATACGCTCAAGTTCATGATCGACCTCGCGGCTGCCGGCAAGCTCGACGCCATCTGCTTCGCGCCGCTCAACAAGGGCGCGCTGCACCAGGGCGGCTGGAAGTATCACGACGAGCACCAGATGTTCGCCGCGCTCACCGGCCACCAGGGCTTCTTCGGCGAAATGAACGTGATCAGGGAGTTCAGCACCTTCCGCGTGACTTCGCACGTCGCGCTGCGCGAGGCGGTGACGATGATCACGGCCGAGCGCATCGAGAGCGCGATCCGGCTGGCCGACGAGACTCTGCGCGCTGCGGGCCACGACCGGCCCCGCATCGGCGTCGCGGCGCTCAACCCGCACTGCGGCGAGAACGGTCTCTTCGGCGACGAGGAAATCCGCATCATCCGCCCGACCGTCGAGCGGATGCGCGCGGCGGGCGTGAATTGCACCGGCCCCATCTCCTCCGACGCGATCTTCATCAAGGCGCGCGGCGGAGAATTCGACGGCGTGGTGATGATGTACCACGACCAGGGCCAGATCGCGACCAAGCTGCTGGGCTTCAACAAGGGCGTCACCGTCACCGCCGGGTTGAAGACCGTATTCACCACGCCGGCGCACGGCACCGCTTACGACATCGTCGGTCAGGGAAAGGCCGACCCCGGTGCGCTCGAATACGCTTTCAGGCTCGCCGCAAGACTTGCGTCCGGCCGAAAATCGTCCTGACCCGTGAAATGATGGATATCGAGGAGAATGCGATGAAGACCGGATTCACAGGATTATTCGTGCTGATCTGCAGCGCGCTCGCTGCGACCGTCCTGCCCGGAAGCGCTGCAGGCGCGGAAGAGTGGAAGCCGACCAGGACGATTCGCCTGCTGGTTGGCTTCGCGCCCGGCGGGGGTACCGACACCACCGCGCGGGCCATCGCCGCCAAGCTCGCAACGTCGCTCGGCCAGCAGATCGTCGTGGACAACCGGCCGGCAGCTTCGGGAACCGTCGCCGCGGATCTCACGGCGAATGCCACGCCGGACGGCCACACGGTGCTGCTGGGGACGATTGCCCTCGTGATCAATCCGAGCCTCACCGCGAAGATGCCCTTCGACACGCTGAAGGACCTTGCGCCGGTGACACGCGCAGTGGACTCGACCAACATCCTCGTGGTGCATCCTTCGGTCCCCGCGAAGTCGGTCAAGGAGTTCGTCGCGTTCGCGAAGAGCAAGTCGCTCAACGGCGGCTCGTCGGGAGTCGGCGGAGCCGGTCATCTCGCGCTGGAGCTCTTCAACCTTCAGGCCGGCACCAAGATCGTTCACGTCGCGTACAAGGGGGGCGGACCCGCCATAGTCGACCTGCTCTCCGGCAACATCAACCTCATATTCGCCACGACCGCGAGCTCGATCGCCCACGTCAAGACCGGCAAGATTCGCGCTCTCGCCGTAACCACGGCCAAGCGCTCGGCCAGCGTGCCCGAGCTTCCGACCATATCCGAAGCCGGCTTGCCGGGCTTCGAAGCCAACAACTGGAACGGCGTGCTGGTCCCCGCCAAGACGCCGCGTCCGATCATCAATCGCCTGAACAAGGAGTTCGCGGCTGCGCTCTTGCTTCCCGACATCAAGGCGTTCCTGCTGACCCAGGGACTCGATGCCGCGCCCGGAACGCCGGAGCAGTTCGCCGCTTACATGAAGTCGGAAATGGCAAAGTGGGCGAAGGTGATCAAGGCCGCAGGACTCAAGGCCAACTGATGTTCAACCCGTTCCAGCCGCTGGAGAAGATCAAGGCCGGGGTCTACACCTCGATGCCGGCGAAGTTCCGGAAGAAAGGCCGCACCGCGTGGTCCGATCCCAACCGCCAGGGCGCCGAGGTCGAGTGCTTCCTGGAGGGCCCCTCCTTCGACCGCCAGGGCAACCTCTGGATCGTCGACATTCCCTTCGGCCGGATCTTCCGCATCAGCCCGAAGCAGGAGTGGGATCTCGTCGCGCAGTACGACGGCTGGCCGAACGGGTTGAAGTTCCACAAGGACGGGCGCGCCTTCATCACCTGCTACAAGAAGGGGCTGCTGGTCCTCGACCCCAAGACCGGCAAGCTCG
Organism: Burkholderiales bacterium; assembly: GCA_035456985.1. GTDB lineage: Bacteria > Pseudomonadota > Gammaproteobacteria > Burkholderiales > SG8-41 > SG8-41. The sequence continues at coordinate 2,928 of DATICE010000075.1, forward strand.
AAACCCTCCTCGGATCCGCCTTCAGCGAGAGCTTCAAGGGCTTGAATGACCTGCACTTCGCCTCGAACGGCGATCTCTACTTTACCGATCAGGGGCAGACCGGCATCGCAGACCCGACCGGACGCGTCTACCGGTTACGCGCGAACGGCGCGCTCGACCGCCTCGCCGACAACGTGCCGAGCCCGAACGGCATCACGCTCTCCACCACCGAAAAGCACTGCTACGTGGGCGTCACGCGCTCGAACTCGGTTTGGCGCCTGCCGATCATGGCTGATGGGAACGTGTCGAAGACCGGGGTCGCGGTGCAGCTCTCGGGCGGCGCGGCGGGACCCGACGGCATCGAGATGGATGCAGACAACGGGCTGCTCGTGTGCCATCTCGGCGTCGGCATCTGGCGTTTCGACGCCAACATGCTGCCGACCCACCTCGTCCACTCGGACGGCCCGCACCACCATCACCTGGACAACGTCGCGTTCGGCGGGCCCGATCTCAAGACGATTTACATCACCGAGGCGCTCTCGGGGGACATCCTGACGGCGAAGATGCCGGTCGCCGGCAAGCGGCTCTACGGACTCAGCTGACAGGCAAGGATGAAGGATGAACGTGGAAGGATGATCCCCGCAGCGCGGAAATTAGGAGCAGGTCATCCCTCATCCTTCATCCCTCATCGTTCGACCGGCAGGTCGGATCGCGCCGACCACTCGTGCCAGGAGCCGATGTAGTTGCGCACCCGGGCGAGGCCGGCGTGCTTCAGCGCGAAGTAGGTGTTGGCGGAACGCGCGCCGCGGTGGCAATAGGGCACGATTTCCGATTCCGGATCGACCCCGCTCTCCCGCAGTAGGCCCCGGATCGCGTCTGGCGACTTGAAGCGGCCGCGTTCCAGGAACTGCGTCCACTCGATCCAGACCGATCCCGGGATGTGCCCGCGCCGCTTGCAGCACGCGGTCTTGTCGCGACCCGCGTGCTCGTCGGCGTCGCGCACATCGAGGAGCGTCAGGTCGCGCCCAAGGCGGCCCGTGATCTCGTCGAAGCCGATGACGAGCTCGGGATGCTGCCGCACGCGCAACCCGACCGTCCACTCGCCGGCGGCCCGCGCGGAGAGCTCGCATCCCGCCGCCCTCCATGCCGCGAGCCCGCCGTGCAGCATGCTCACCCGGGGGTGGCCGATAAACTGCAGGATCCAGGCGTCGCGCGCCGCGCGCATCCCGGTCTCCTCCTCGTAGAGCACGACCGCCCGGTGGGAGGAGGCGCCGGCATCCGCGTAGCGCACAGCCATGTCCTGGGCGAATTTCGCTAACCCATCCGCGCGGGTGTCCATCGCAAAGATATCGTAGGTGCTGAAATTGATGGCGCCCGGGATGTGCCCCTTCGCGTAGTCCGCGGGCCGGCGCGTATCGACGACGACGAGGTCACCGCGCCGCGCCTCTTCCAGCAATTGCTTGGGCTCGATCAGGAAGTCCATTCAGGCTTTGAAAAACGCTGATAGCTCGTTGTAGACCTCGTCGGGCACCTGCTCCGCCGGGTAATGGCCGCACGGCAGCGGCCGGATGCGCACGATGTTCGTGCAGTACTGCGGCCAGGCCGTGCGCGGGTCGAAGTATTTCTCGGTGTGGCTCTTCTCGCCCCAGTAGATCGCGGCCGGGCACGTCACCTTGCGACCCGCCTGGAAGTCCGCCGCGTCCATGGGCATGTCCACCGTCAGCGCTGCGCGGTAGTCCTCGCACACGCCATGTATGTTCTCGGGCGTACAGCAACGGGCGTATTCGGCGAGCGTTTCCTTGGAGAAGCCGCCCTTGCCGATCCCCATCGCCGTCAGCTTCTTGAGGATGTAGAAGTCCTCGCGGCCCTGGATCAACCGTTCCGGGATGTCATAGGGCTGCGCCATGAAAAACCAGTGGAATGAGCCGAGCGCCCATTGCCAGGTCGCGTGGGTCAGGACGTGGTGGGTGGGCAGGATGTCGAAGCTCGCGAACTTCTTCACCTTGTCCGGATGATCGAGCGCCATGCGGTGGGCGGTGCGGGCGCCGCGGTCGTGGCCGGCGACGAAGAAATCTCCGAAGCCGAGGTGTCGCATCACGTCCACCTGGTCCTGTGCCATGCGCCGGAACGAATAATTGGCGTGATCCTCGCGCCCGCGCGGCTTGTCGCTGTCGCCATAGCCGCGCAGGTCGGCGGCGACCACGGTGAAATCCTGCGCGAGCCGCGGCGCGACCAGGTGCCAGTGCACGTGCGTGAGCGGATTACCGTGCAGTAACAGCACCGCCGGGCCCTTCCCGCCTACGCGCCCGACGATTTTCACGTCAGGATCGGTGGTCTGAATCTCGAAACGCCTGAAGCCTTCGTACATGCCCTTTCGTCACTCGAGGCGGCGGAATCCCGATGTTACAGTCGCGCCCCTGTTAAAACAATCCAATCTCTCAGCGCAAAGTTATTCCCCCGTCGCGCACAGCCGCCAGCGGGTGCGCTATGCTATCCGGGCGCTGCACCGGATGAGCGACTTGCGTTCCCGTCCGCGGCGCTCACATCCTGAGGAAGGGAGGCGTCATGGACTTCTCCGCTCTGGTCAATTCGCTGCAGAACACCCTGGGCTCGCACCTGCCCAACATCCTCGGCGCGATTGGAATATTGGTCATCGGCTGGGTGGTCGCGGTGCTTGCGCGTGCCGGCGTGATGCGGCTGCTCGAGCTGCTCTCCGTCAACCAGCGCATCCGCGAGAGCACCGGCCAGTCGCTCGACGTCGAAAAATGGATCGCGATCGGCGTGTTCTGGCTGATCCTGCTGTTGACGCTCCTCGGCATGTTCAACGCGCTCCAGCTCGCGTTGATCTCCAATCCGTTCCAGGTGCTGGCGACCCAGATCTTCGGCTATCTGCCGCGGCTGATCGGCGGCACCCTGCTGGTGCTGATCGCGTGGCTCTTGGCGACTCTGCTGCGCGCTCTCGTCGCGCGCCTGCTGTCAAAGACCGATTGGGACGTGAAGCTCTCGCGGCAGGCCGGGATGGAGCCGATGAGCAAGAACGTCGGCAACGTCCTGTTCTGGCTGGTGATCCTGCTGTTCATCCCCGCGATTCTCGGCGCCTACGACCTGCAGGGATTGCTCGCACCGGTGCAGGGCATGCTCAACAAGGTGCTCGCCGCGCTGCCGAACGTGTTCGCCGCGTTCGTGATCGGGTTCGTCGGCTGGCTGGTGGCGAAGGTGATGCGGGGGCTCGTCACCAATCTGCTCGCGGCCGCGGGGGCGGACAAGGCGGGCCACAGTGCCGGGCTCGACCAGTCGGTCTACCTTTCGCGCGTGACCGGAACGCTCGTGTTCATCTTCATCTTCATCCCGACCCTGATTGCGGCGCTCGACGCCCTGCAGATCGAGGCGGTATCGCGCCCGGCGACCAACATGCTGGAACAGATCCTCGACGCGGTGCCCCACATCGTCGCGGCGGGGCTGATCCTGGTCGTCACGTGGTACGTCGCCCGCTTCGCCTCCGCGCTGGTGAGCCGGCTCCTGAACGGCATGGGCCTCGACGGCGTCCCCGAGAAGATCGGCATGGGACAGGCCTTCAGCGGCCCGTTCAGGCCCTCGAGCGTGGTCGGCGTCGTGATCCTGTTCTTCGCGATGCTGTTCGCCACGGTGGAGGCCGCCAACCAGCTCAATTTCACCCAGGTGCGCGACGTCGTGACCACCTTCATCAGCTTCGGGGGCGACGTGCTGCTCGGGGCCGTGATCCTGCTGATCGGCTTCTGGCTCGCCGGCATCGCCTACGCCGCGATCACGCGCACCGGCGCCAACAACGCCGGGGGGCTCGGGCGGCTCGCCCAGGTCGCGATTATCGGCGTGGTGATCGCAATGGGCCTGCGCGCGATGGGCATCGCCGACGACATCGTCAACCTCGCCTTCGGACTCGCCTTCGGCGCGGTCGCGGTGACGGTGGCGCTGGCCTTCGGGCTGGGCGGGCGCGAGGCCGCCGGCAAGCAGATGGAGTACTGGCTCTCCAAGCTGCGCAAATGACGATGTGCGACTTCTCGCGGGTCCTGGCGGGGTTACCGCTGCCAGAGTTGCCGCGCGGGGTCCTCGCGCCAGAAGATCAGCTTGCGGTCCAGCCACTCCACCAGAAAGAAAAGAACTATGCCCAGCAGTGAAATGATCACGATGACGGAGTACATCTCCGGGATCTTCAGCTCGTAGTGGTAGCGCTGGATCAACTGGCCGAGCCCGGTCTCAGCGGCCAGGAACTCCGAGATGATGGCACCGATCATCGCGAACGTGAGCCCGATCCGGATTCCCGTGAAGATCGCCGGCAGGGCGCTGGGGAAGCGGTACTTGAGGAAGACCTGGCGGCGGCTGGCGGTGAAAGACTCCATCAGCCGCAAGCCCTGCTCGTCCACGAGAGTGAGGCCGACCATGGTGTTGATGAGCACAGGGAAGAACGCGCCCAGGGTCGACTGCACGATCTTCGACTCGATCCCGAAACCGAACCACGCGATGATGATCGGCGCGATTACGACTCCCGGCATGCTGTGCAGGATGACGATGTACGGATAGATCATCTTCCGGATCAGCGGCGAGGCGATCAGAAGCAGCCCCAGCCCCAGCCCGAGGGCAGTGCCGATCGCGAAGCCGGCAAAAATCTCCAGGAGCGTCACCTGGAGCTGCTCCAGGAGGAAACCGGTATCGTCGACGACCAGAGTCCACAGGACCTCAGCCACGTCGCGCGGCGGAGGCAGGATGATCTCGTGGATATGCAGGCCCAGGATCGTGCGGCCCGACGCCCAGTGCCAAAGCGCGACGGCGCCCACGAAGACGAGCACCGACAGCGTCCAGCGCATCCCCGGATGGTAGAGCAGCCCCCGTCGAGAGCCCCGCGCCGCCGTCACAAGCCGCCTCGCTCCTGGTCTTCGCCCCAGAACACGACTTTTTCACCGAGCCGCTCCATGCCTGTGAACAGGAGATACGCCATTACCGCGATCACGATCACAATGATGAAGACGAAGTCCATTTGGAGGGCGAAGCTGAAGGTCGAGATGAGCCGCCCGAGCCCGATGTCGGTGCCGGCGATCAACTCCGCGGCGAGCGCGCCGGTCATTGCGTAGGTGGCCGAGACCTTGACCCCGGCGAAGATGAGCGGCAGCGCGCTCGGGACCTGGAGCTTGGTGAAAACCTGCCAGCGGCTCGCCGTGAGCGATTCCATGAGTCGCCTCTGGTCCGCGTCCACCAGGCTCAGCCCGACCATCGTGTTCATGAAAACCGGGAAGAAGGCGATGGCCGCGGCGGTGACGATCTTGGCCGCTGCCCCGAAACCGAACAGAACGATGAAGAGCGGCACGAGGACGATCTTCGGCAGGGCCTGGAACGCAATGATGTAGGGGTACATGACCAGTCGCAGCAGCGGCACGACCGCCATGAGCGTACCCAGCACCAGGCCGGCGAGGACGGCGATGACGAATCCGACCGCGATCACGTACACCGTCCGGACGAAGTTCTCTCCCAGGTAGGCCGCACCCAGGAGTTCCCAGCCGGCCTTCGCGATCGCCCCCGGAGTGGGGAGAAGCAGCGGATTGACGAGCCAGCCGGTGGGCGCGATGAGCTGCCAGGCGATCAGCCCCCCCGCCAGGAACAGGAGCGGCGGCAGGAAGTCGCCCACCCGCCGCCTCCAGAATGACGGGGCCCTGGTCGACGCGATCTTGTCCATGGTCAGTGGGCCACGCCGAGCAGCTCCCGCACCTCGAAGACGCGGTCAGCGTAGGCCGGCGTATGCATGATGTCGCGGGTGCGGGGGCGCGGGAGGTTCACGTCGACGACCTTCACGATCCGTCCCGGCCGCGGGGTCATCACCACGATGCGGTCGGAAAGAAATACGGCCTCCCCGATATTGTGCGTAACGAAGAGGATGGTCTTGCGCGTTGCGCTCCAGATGTTCATCAGCTCGAGGTTGAGCGCCTCGCGCGTGAACTCGTCCAGGGACCCGAACGGCTCGTCGAGCAGGAGCACGTCGGGGTCGTACACGAGGACGCGGCTGAGAGCGGCCCGCTGCTGCATCCCGCCGGAGAGCTGGCGGGGATAGGCCCGTTCGAACCCCTTGAGCCCGACCAGGTTCAGGATCTCCATGGCCTTCCGCTGGTACTCCGCGCGGTCGAGCCCGAGGACCTCGACCGGCAGCAGCACGTTTTCCACGATCGTCCGCCAGGGAAATAGCACCGGCGCCTGAAACATCATCCCGAGCTCGCGCCGCGGCCGGTCCTGAACCTCCCCGCGGAGGCGGACCTCGCCTTCGGTTCGTTGCAGAAGCCCGCCGATGATGTTGAGGAGCGTGGATTTGCCGCACCCGCTCGGGCCGACGAAGGAAAGAAATCCCCCTTCCTGGATGTCCAGGTTCACGTCCCGCAACGCGACCAGCGTTCCGTCCTGCGTGGGGAAGAGCTTGGACAGCCCGCGAATGCTGATCAAGGCGCTTGCGATATCCGCCTCCTCGAGCGGGGACTCCCGGCTTCCGGTGTGCGCGTGCGCACTATTGCATCTTGTATTTCTTCGCGACGCTTGCCACCCGGGCCTTGTCGAACTGGTTGACCGGGCCGATGTAGTCCTGCACCAGCAAGACCTTCAGGTCGGGAGCCTTGAACTTCGGGTCGGTTTGCTTCGTGAACTCGATGAACTTCTCCCACGCATCCGGCCGGTGGGAACCGAGCGGCGTCCCTGCAGGAATCCTGCTGGTCATGAGTGCGCGGCCGACGAACGCCATACCGAGCTGCTCGCGCTGGAACATCACCGGCGCTGCCTTCTTCATGACGGCCATGCAGGCGTCCCGGCTGCTCTGGCAGAAGAGCGTCGCTTTCGCTACGGCGCGGGCGAGTCGGATCGCGGCCTCGCGCTTTTCGGCGCTATCGAGAACCTTTTGCAGCGCGGCAATGCCGTGTGACGGGAAGATCTTGAACTCGGCCGGGGTGATCTCGCGCAGCTTGAGCCGTCCCGCTGCCGTGTCCGTCAGGGCGATGATGTCGTTATAGGAACCGGCGTGGGCGTCGACCTGGTCGCTGTCGATGGCCTGGAAGGTGACCGGCCCGCCTTCCCCGATCACGAGGTACTTAACGTCCTTGATGGGGTCGATCCCCACGGCCCGGAGCGCGGCGTTGAGGACGGCCACTTCGCCGCCCCCCTGCTCGCTGATGCCGACCGTCTTGCCCTTCAGATCCCTGACGCTCTTGATCGGCGAGCCCTCTTTCACGAACATGCCGAAGTTACCGGCCGTGGTGTACGTGTACAGGTAGCGGATCGGATTGCCCCGCGAGCTGGCGCTCAGGACCGCGCCCGAATGCGGTATGCCGAAGTCCACCTGACCCGCGATGACCTGCTGGATCGCCGCGCCGCTCCCGCCGGCATTGACGAACTTGACGTCGAGCTTCTCCTCGTCGAAGTACTTCAGCTCCCGCGCCACGAAGAAGGGATAGAACCCCCGCTCCGGAGAGTTCGAGGGAAAGACGATGCTCGTGCTGAGACGCTTGTCCTGCGCGGTTGCCGGGTCCGGCGCCGCTGCCAGCATGAGCCCGATGGAAACCAACGACAGGGTGACGAAACCGGTTCGCTTCATGACGCACCTCCTCTCAGGTGGGAGCGCCATCATATGTGCCGCTAAAAAGCCGTGTCAACCGATTGCACCGGTCCTTGCAGCCGCGGCCGCAAGGGCCGCCTTGACATGCCTGATAAGCCCTTGATACCTTGCCCCGTCCCCCGCGGGGCGGAGACCTCGGCGGTGGCGGCAACCCTCGACAAAACGAAAGAAAATCCCCTGACCGAGACCCCACACCCACGAGGAAGTCTGAGCTACCTCGAGCTCGTCCTGGGCGCTTTCCTGGTCGTTTTCGGCGGCGTGATCGTCGCGCTCTCCCTGGAAATCCCGCCGGGCGTGGAGACTGATCCCCTCGGTCCGCGCTTCTTTCCGCTCGCCTTGGGGGCGGGAATCGCGCTCTGCGGTGTGCTCCTGGCGGTGGCGGAATTTCTGTTTCGCGGAGAGCCGTCGATGGCGGGACCCCTGTCCGATGCGAGCCCGGAGGGGGAAGAAGATTCAGGGCCGTTCTCGCCCGCCCGTTTCCTGGGAGCCATCGGTGCGACAGCTCTCTACATCGCCGCGTTTGATCCCCTCGGCTACCTCCTGGCGACGCCGCCCTACATCGCGGCGATCCTCCTCATCCACGGGGGAGCGCGCTTGCGCACACTGCTGATTACCCCGTTCTTGGTCACGATCGCGCTCTACGCAGCGTTCCGCTTCGGCCTGCTCATTCCCGTACCCGACGGCCCCCTCGAGGGCATTCTTCCCTGGTAGGCCGCGGTCCGTGGGCTTCCTCGAGCATCTTTTCGCCGGCTTCGTCTCCGCACTGAGCGGGTATGGGGTCCTCATCATGGCGGCGGGGGTGGCCTGGGGGATCGTCGGCGGGGCGATTCCCGGCATCAGCGGAGCGGTCGCGATGGCGCTGGCGCTTCCCTTCACCTTCGCCCTCGATGCCCCGACCGCGCTCATCCTGCTGGCAGGGGTGTGGGCGGGGGCGAACTACGGCGGCTCGATCCCCGCGATCCTGATGCGGATGCCGGGCACGCCGGCCTCGGCTGCCTGTCTTCTCGACGGCTACGTGCTCGCCCAGCAGGGCCGGGCCGCCAAGGCGCTGGGGGTCTCGCTCATCTGCGGTACGATAGGCGCCCTCATCAGCATCATCGTCCTCATCGCCCTGGTGCTGCCCCTCGGGGAGATCGTGGTGCATTTCGGCTCGCCCGAGACCTTTGCGCTCGCGCTCTTCGGCCTCACGCTCATCGCGGGGCTTTCCGGGCCGAGCTTTCTGAAAGGGATTGCTTCCGGCTTCTTCGGGCTCCTCCTGACCACCGTCGGTCTCGACACCCTCACCGGCTCCATGCGCTTCACCTTCGGGAGCTCGGAGCTCCTGACCGGGATCGACACGATCTCGGTGATGATCGGGCTCTTCGCGGTCTCCGAGATGTTCTACCTGATCTCGCACCCGTCGCGCCCGGCAGGAGAAGTGGTGGCCGGAAAAGCCGGGACCGCCTTCCCGAGTTTACGCGAGCTGCGCGATGTCGGGCGGGCGACGTTCGTGGGGACCATCGTAGGTCTCGTGGTGGGGATCATGCCGGGCGCGGGCGCAACCGCCTCGTCCTTCGTCGCCTACAACGAGGCCCGCCGCTGGTCGAAGCGGCCGGAGCTCTTCGGCAAGGGATCGCTGGAGGGGGTCGCGGCTCCCGAGACCGCGAACAACGCCGTGCAGGGAGGCGACCTCGTGCCGACGCTCGCGCTGGGGATTCCCGGTTCCAACTCGGCGGCGATCATGCTGGCCGCGCTCCTCCTGCACGGGATCATGCCGGGCCCGTTCCTGCTCACGAAGCACCCCGATCTCGTCTTCACGCTGTTTGCCGGCCTCGTCATCGTCAATCTCCTGATGATTCCCGTGGGCATCGTCGTCCTCCGGCTGTGCCTGCTGGCGCTGAAGCTCGACCCCCCGGTCCTCATCGCCTCGATCCTGGCCCTCATCGTGATCGGGACCTACGCGGGCGATCTCTTTGTCCTGAATCCCGTCCAGGCGCTGATCTTCGGGGTCATCGGTTACGGGATGCGGATCTGGGGATTCTCCGCGGCGGCCACGGTGCTCGGTATCGTCCTCGGGGTGCTCGCGGAGAGCGAGCTGCGCCGCTCGCTCATCATCTCGCACGGGGAATGGTCCATTTTCGTGACCCGCCCCGTCTGCGCGGTGCTGCTCTTCCTCACGCTCGGCGTTCTGTTGTATCCTGCTTTCATGACGGCGCTGCGCCACTGGCGTGCGCGCCGCGTGGCCGCGGCGCCTGCCGCCAAATCGTGAAATCCTGAATGGGAGGAGGTATGAAAAAAAGACCTGTTGTACAGACAATCTGCGCTCTTGCGGTAACGCTCGCGGCGGGAGCCGCGCTGACGGGGCCGGCCGCCGCGCAGAAATTCCCGACGCGCCCGATCACCTTCGTCGTCGGCTTCGGCGCGGGCGGCGGCGCGGATGTCTTCGCGCGCGCCATCTCGGAGGCGGCGAAAACCACGCTTCCCCAGCCCCTCGCCGTGGAGAACCGTCCCGGCGCCGGGGGAACATCCGCCAACGCTTACGTGGCGGGCCGGCCGGCCGATGGCCATACGATCCTGTTTGCCCACGCCGGCTCCTCGGTCATTACCCCCATCATCACGAATCAGCCGTCGTTGAAGTGGAACAACTTCGCGCCGGTGGCCCGGATTCACGCCGAGGAAGAGTGGCTCATGGTCCATCCCGACTCGCCGTGGAAGTCGGCGAAGGATCTCGTCGCCTACGCCAAGAAGAACCCGAAGAAGGTGCGGGTGTCCGGCTCCGCAATCGGCGGGATCGACAGCTTCGTCGTTCTCTCCTGGGAGAAGGCGGCGGGCATTGACGTCGAATACATTCCTCACGAGGGCGGCGGACCGGCGATACTCGCGTTCCTCGGCAAGAACGCCGAGGTCGTCGTCGGCAACGTCTCCGAGTTCTTCCAGCACGTGGAGGCGAAGAAGATGGTGCCGCTCGCCGTGGCCAGCGAGAAGCGCAGCCCGATCTTCCCCAACGTCCCGACGTTGAAGGAAAGCGGAGCGGACGTCGTGATGGTGCAGTGGCGCAGCATCCTCGCGCCGAAAGATACGCCTGCCGACCGGGTCACGGCGCTCGCCCAGGCGTTCCGCAAGGCGATGAACGCGGAGTCGTGGAAGACCTTCAACCGCAACGCCAAGGCGGTGGATGCCTATCTCGGCCCGGCGGAGTTTCGCAAATTCCTGGCCTCCGAGGAGCAGCGCTTCACGAAGATTATCGACGAGCTGGGATTGCGGAAGAAGAAGTAACACGACGAACGGGGGGGGGCACGGCACCCCCGCGCACGGAAAAAAACGCCACCCTCGGGTGGCGTTTTTCATGGCGTCGGCTTGAGCCTACTTGTCGAGGCCACCCAGGCAGAGGTACTTCACCTCGAGGAACTCCTCGATGCCGTACTTGGAGCCCTCGCGGCCGATGCCGGACTCCTTCATGCCGCCGAACGGCGCGACTTCGGTCGAGATGATGCCGACGTTGATGCCGACGATGCCAGACTCGATTCCTTCCGCTACGCGCCAGACGCGGCCGATGTCCCGGCTGTAGAAATAAGCCGCGAGGCCGTACTGGGTGTCGTTGGCGAGATCGAGCAGCTCGTTCTCGGTCTTGAAGCGGTAGAGCGGCGCAACCGGACCGAACGTCTCCTCGTGCGTGACCTTCATCGCCTTGGTGACGCCTGTCAGCACCGTCGGCTGGAAGAACTGGCCGCCCTTCTCATGACGCTTGCCGCCGGTCGCGACGCGCGCGCCTTTCGCCACCGCGTCGGCGATATGCTCTTCGACCTTTTCCACGGCTTTCTTTTCGATGAGCGGCCCCTGCACCACGCCTGCCTCGAGGCCGTTGCCGACCTTCATCGCGGAAACCTTCTCCGAGAGCTTGCCGGCGAACTTCTCGTAGACGGCGTCCTGCACGTAGATGCGGTTCGCGCACACGCAGGTCTGGCCTGTGTTGCGGAACTTGGACGCCAGCGCACCTTCCACCGCGGCGTCGAGATCGGCGTCGTCGAATACGATGAACGGCGCATTGCCGCCCAGCTCGAGCGAGACCTTTTTCACCGTGCTCGCGCATTGCTCCATCAGCTTCTTGCCGACCTCGGTCGATCCGGTGAAGGTGAACTTGCGCACCAAGGGGTTCGTCGTAAGTTCCTTGCCGATCGGACCCGACGCCCCGGTCACGACCGACAGCACGCCCTTCGGGATCCCGGCGCGCTCGGCGAGCACGCACAGCGCGAGCGCCGAGTACGGCGTCATGCTGGCAGGCTTGATCACCATGGTGCAGCCGGCGGCGAGAGCGGGGCCGGCCTTGCGGGTGATCATGGCGTTCGGGAAGTTCCACGGCGTGACGGCGGCGCAAACGCCCACGGGCTGCTTGAGCACAACGATGCGGCGATCGGCGGCCTGGGCTGGGATGGTGTCTCCGTAGACGCGCTTGCCCTCTTCTGCGAACCATTCGATGAAGGACGCTCCGTAGGCGATCTCGCCGCGCGACTCGGTGAGCGGCTTGCCCTGCTCCACCGTCATCAGCACCGCGAGGTCCTCCTGGTTTGCCATCATGAGCTCGAACCACTTGCGGAGCACCGCGGCGCGCTCCTTCGCGGTCTTCGCGCGCCATGCCGGCCACGCGGCATTCGCGGCCTCGATCGCACGCCGCGTCTCGGCTGCGCCCATGCCGGGCACGGTGCCGATCTGCTGGCCGTCCGCCGGGTTGTAGACCGCGAGGGTGGACTTGTCGTCGGCGTCCACCCATTGGCCGTCGATGTAGCACTGCTGGCGGAACAGTTCCATGTCCTTCAGCTGAACAGCGGGTTTCACTTTCTGCAACATGATGGAATCCTCGTGGTGGATCGAAGGAACGCGGGCGCAGGTTCACCCCTCGGATGCGTGAAATTATAGCAGCGCGTGGTCGTTACGGACCCCCGGCGCTTTCCCCGTCGGGGCAACCCCGGCATTTATGCTTGATATAATCGGGCGTTAGAAGAGCGAATGCCGCCCTTGATGCCCCCCACTTCCCGTTCGCTGTCACGCCTGCGCGCGGGGGTCCTGTGCGGAGTGGTGTCAATTTCCCTGCTCGGGGGCTGCGCGACCAACGGCAACCCCCGGGATCCGCTGGAACCGCTCAATCGCGCGGTCTACAGCTTCAACGACGGCTTCGACAAGGTCCTCGCCAAGCCGGCGGCGGAGGCCTATCGCTTCATATTGCCGAACTTCGCGCGCACCGGGATCAGCAACTTCTTTTCCAACCTCAATGACGTGATCGTCATGTTGAACAGCCTGCTGCAGGGCAAGTTCACGCAGGGGGTATCCGATTTCGCGCGCCTGTTCGTCAATACCACTGTCGGCGTGCTGGGCCTGTTCGACGTCGCAACCGAGTTCGATTTGGAGAAGCACAACGAAGACTTCGGGCAGACGCTCGGCTACTGGGGCATCGGCGACGGGCCATATCTGGTTCTGCCGTTCCTCGGACCGAGCAGCGCGCGCGATACCGTCGGCTTGGTCGGGGACATTTACGCCTGGCCCATCACCTACGTGGACGACGATACCACGCGCTGGGTCCTGATCGGCGTGCGCTTCGTGAGCCTGCGCGCGGATCTGCTCGAGGCGTCCAAAATACTCGAGACCGCCGCGCTCGATCCCTACGTTTTCGTGCGCGACGCCTACCTCCAGCGCCGCCGCAACCTGGTCTACGACGGCAACCCGCCGCCCGACGAGGACGACATCGAGGACACCAAGCCCAAGCCGGCGCCGGCGAAGGATGCCGCCAAGCCCGCTGCATCGGCGCCCGCGGAAGCCGCAGGCGAAGCTCCCAGGCCCTGATCACATCAGGCGCGGCGGGCGAGCGGCAGATTCACGAGCAGGTTCTGCGGCTTCATGCGCAGCGTGCCGTCCGCCGCCGCTGCAAGCCCCAGGAACACCGGCGAGCCGGCCATTTCCGGACGCATCACGATGGGGTCGCGGAACTCGACGCGAAAGAGCCCGATGACGCGCTTCATGCGCTCCTCCCCGACCTCGCCGCCGCTGTAGATCTCGTTCAGCATGGCAGTCGCCTCGGCATCGAGGCCGATGTGCCAGACCCAGTCCTCGTCCGGGATTTCGCGCACCGGCTTGACCGCCGAGCGCACGCCGTGGAAATGCGCGATCCACCGCTCGAGCACGCGCGCAAGCGCGAGGCAGCCCGGCCGTCCGTGATTGAGATTGAACACCGTGTCGTGGCGCTCGTCGCGCTCGAAGTAGCGCCCGGCGCTCGCCTCGTCGAGCACGTCCAGCTCGATGCTGCGGGGCGGCGCTCCCACCTCCTTCAGCAGCCGTCCCAGGTTGCCGAAGCCGCCGCCGCTGGCGTGCATCTCCACCGTCTCATCGTCGGCGAGCATGATCGCGCCGTCGTTGACGCTGACCCGCTGCCTGCGGAAGAACAGCTCCGCCGCGCGCGCTTCGAGGCCGTCGTTCGTGCCGTCCAGGATCCCGCGCAGGATGACCTGCACCGTGTGGTGGATGAAGTCCGGCGGCACCGCGACATCCTCCCGGAACAGATCGAAGTAGAACGCCTCCAGCGATTCCGCAGCGAGCAACCGGCCGCGGAAACGCATCATGACCCGGTAATTCTCACGCGCATCGGGGTCGGCAATTGCCGCAATCTCCGAATCGGCCACATCGCGGCGCGGATCCTGCATGAGCGCGGCGTGCAGCGCGCGCTCGGCTCCGCACGATTCCGCGACCGGCGCCAGCTCGGGGCGCGCATAGTAGAGGCGCAGGTAGTCGTCGGTGACGATGAGCCGCCCGTCACCTGTGCGCCGGAGGAGGCTGTAACCGCAGCTTTGCCAGAAGTCGGGCATCCGCTCTTAAACTCGTGACTGATGAATCGTGACTGATGATTCGTGACTGATAAGGCGTGAATCACGCGGTACCAGTCACGCAGTACCAGTCACGCTTCTCCAGTCACGCAGTATCAGTCACGCTTTTTCCGAGATTTCAATGAGATTTCCGTCAGGATCGCGGACATAAACCGAGCGGATGGTGAAGCGGGCACCGGTGCGCTGAACGGGCCCCTCCTCGATGGATACGCGCTCCCGCCCGAGATGCGCGATCACCTCGTCGAGCGGTCGGTCGGCGATGAAACAGAGGTCGAGCGAGCCGGGCGTGGGAACGCGCGCCTTGATGCCCGCGTCGAACCCCGGCGGGTGAACGTTGAACTTGTGTTCTCCGAATCGCAACGCAAGCCGATTCGCGCCGTAACGCTCGAGCCGCATCCCGAGCACCCGGACGTAGAAGTCGAGACAGCGCTCGAGATTCCCGGTGGTGAGGACGATGTGATCGATGCTCCCTATCATGCTTGGCGACCTCCGCGGCGGCGGCGCGCTGCTGAGCGTTGATTTTAGCTAAAATTGCGGCCGCTGCTACGCATCCACGGGATCGGCCAGAAAAATGAACAAAATCGAACGCAAGATCACCGCCATCGGCCAACGCACCGCCATCTGCTTCGCGGTGGTCTTCGCGAACGGCACACGCTACCAGAACCATGTCGGCTCGCCCGCATTCACGCTGGTGTTCAGGAGCCCGGCAGCCGAGCTGCGCATCGCCGCGCTGGGCCACGTGGGAGTGCTGGAATCCTATTTCGAGGGGTCTCTGGACATCGAGGGTGATCTTGCGCTCGCGTTCCGGGCGGGCTACGACGGCGGCTTCGACATGAGCTTCAAGCCGCTCGTCCGCCTGCGCAACTGGTGGCACGAGCTGCACTTCAGCAATCGCTCGCGGGCGCAGGCGAAGGCGAACGCGCGATTTCATTACGGGCTCCCCGTCGAGTTCTACCGGCTCTGGCTCGACCATCCCTACTTGATGTACACCTGCTCCTACTGGAAGGAAGGCACGCGCACCCTCGAGGAGGCGCAGCAGAACAAGATGGAGCACGTGTGCCGCAAGCTTCTGCTCAAGCCGGGCGACACGTTCGTGGACATCGGGTGCGGCTGGGGCGGCTTCACCTTCTACGCCTGGGAGCGCCATCAGGCGTTGGGGACGGGCGTCAACACGACCACCGAGCAGGTCACCGTCATGCAGGAAGAGATCCGCCGCCGCGGGCTCGAGGACAAGCTGAAGGTGGTCGAAGCCGATTTCCGCGACATCCCTGGGCAATACGACAAATGCGTGTCGATCGGCGTCCTGGAACATGCGGGGCGCGACCAGGTCGCGGAGGTGGTACGCGCCCACGCAAATTGCCTCAAGCCCGGCGGGCTCGGCATGCTGCATTTCATCGGGCACGTGGGCGTCTACGAGACCGAGTTCTACATCCGCCGTCACATCTTTCCGGGCGGCTGGATCCCCAGCCTCGCGGAGGTAATCGCCGAAATGGAGCGCGCCGGCCTGGAAATCCTCGACATCGAGAATCTGCGCCGCAACTACGCTCTCACGCTCGACTGCTGGGCGGAGCGTTTCGACGCGAATTGGGAGCGCATCCGGGCGCTCGATCCCGGGCGGTTCAACGAGACTTTCCGGCGCACCTGGCGCACCTACCTCTACTCCTGCGCGGAAATGTTCCGCGCGCCGCGCGGCTACACGCACCTGTTCCAGATCGTCTATAGCAAGGGCAACGTGAAGGGCAACTACCCGATGTCGCGCGCGCATCTCTATTCCAGGGACGCCGCCGGTTGAGCGCCGCGGATACCTTCAACGACCGGCGAAACCGGCTTGCCGCCGCACTTTCCGCGCGCGCCGGCCCGCTGCGCGTCAAGAAACGCGCGACCACCAATCTCTTCCGCTACGCGATGCGCCCCGGTCCGCGCGGGGACATCGACCTCGGCGGCTTCAACCATGTTCTCCATCTCGACCGCGCCGCGCGCACGCTCGAGGTGGAGGGGCTCGCGACCTACGAGGCGATCGTGGACCGCACGCTCGACTACGGACTGGTACCGCTCATCACGCCCGAACTCAAGCACATCACGATAGGCGGCGCGACCGTCGGCATCGGCATCGAGTCGAACGGCTTTCGCCACGGCTTCGTACACGACGGGCTGCTCGAGGCGGAAGTGCTGCTTGCCGACGGGCGCATCGTCGTGTGCACGCCGGGCAACGAGCACGCCGATCTCTTCCGGGCGCTGCCCAACTCGTACGGGACGCTCGGCTACATCCTGCGCGCGAAGATCCGGCTCATGCCCGCGGCGGCCCGCGTGCACCTGCACACGAGCAGGTTCACGGACCCGGCGAGCTTTCTCGCCGCAATGCGCGCGGCAACCGAGCGCGCGGACGTGGATTTCATCGAGAGCCTGATTTTCGCGCGCGACGAGTGGTTTCTCACGCTATCGCGGTTCGTGGAGCACGCGCCGGCGACCGCGGACATCGTCCATGAGCATGTGTTCTACAGATTGCTCGCGCGCGAGGGAGATGTTTACCTGACCACCCGGGACTACCTCTTCCGCTACGATCCCGACTGGTTCTGGAACGTCCCGGAGACGGCGCCGTACCGCCTGTTCCGGCGCTTCGCTCCCGCGTCCATGCGCAATTCGGGCTTCTACAAGCGCTACACCCTGCTCAAGCGCCGGCTGCTCGGCGCGCTGCCGCGGCAACCGCAGGACGAGGAGCCGCTGATTCAGGACTGGGAGGTGCCGTGGGAGCGCGCGGAGGAGTTCCTGCACCATGCGCTCGACAACACGGATCTCGGGGGCAAGCCGTGGATCGCGACGCCGATTCGCGCCCTGTCCTCGCCCACGCTCTACCCGGTCCGGCCCGGCACCCTCTACTTCAACCTCGGGTGCTACTGCCACGTGAAAAAGCGCCCGGGCGAAGGCGATTACTTCCACACCCGGCTCCTCGACCGGAAATGCTTCGAGCTGGGAGGGATCAAGATGCTCTATTCGTCCACGTTCCTGGACGAGCCCGGGTTCGACCGGATCTACAACGGCGCGGGCTACCGGGCGATCAAGCGGAAATACGATCCCGACAACGCGCTCGGGACGCTCTACGAGAAGTGCGTCCTGCGACAATGAAGAGGGAGGGTAGTGGAAGGATTTCCTCCCCTCCTGCCTGAGGAGGGGTCGCACAGTGAAGCGGCGGGGGTGGTGGGAGAGTGATCAGACTGTAACCACCCCGTCTGCTTCGCAGCCACCCCTCCTTGAAAAGGAGGGGAGTTAACTCTGTGTCGACCTTCGCCGCAGCTGCTGCAAATCGTCGAGCACCTCCTGCGAGTTCCTCGACGCGCTTGCCGAGAGATAGACCTTTGCGATGCGCCCCTGCGGGTCGATGAGGAACGTATTGCGCCGGGCAAGCTTGAACAAGCCGAAATTGCGGATCGATCCGTAGCGCGCCGCCACCGCGCCGCCCGCATCCGCGAGCAGCGGAAACGGCAGGCGGTGTTCCTTCGCGAAGTCGAGATGGCTTTCGACGTCGTCCACGCTGACGCCCACCACTTCGGCGCCGAGCGCGGCAAGCTTATGCCGGTCGTCCCGAAACGCGCACGCCTGCCGGGTGCACCCGGGCGTATCGTCCCTGGGATAGAAATAGAGCGCCAGCCACTTGCCGCGGAATTCGCCGAGACTGCGGGCCTTGCCGTCCTGGTCGGGCAACGAAAAATCCGGCGCGGGCTCCCCGACCCTGGGCTCGTTGCGCTTCGAGAACGCGCTCACCCGCCACCAGAGGAGCCCGGCGATCGCGAGCACGCCGATCAGCAACCATTTCATGCCGGGGGATTCTAAAGCAGTTGCGCTAAAATCACGCCGACGCCCCGGTAGCTCAGTGGATAGAGCAGTCCCCTCCTAAGGGACAGGTCGCACGTTCGATTCGTGTCCGGGGTGCCAAATTTATGGGGACGGAGCCCGGTTTTTCGGGTGCTGTCCTCTCCAAGGGAAAAACCGGGCTCCGTCCCCGTTCCTTTAAGGAGCGTCACATGAGAACCGCGCTGTCGATCTCGCTCGGGCTAATACTGATGCTTGCGTGCGGCATCAGTGCGGGGCAGAGAATCTGGGTGGAAACGCCTGAAGACTGCGGAGACTGGGTCAAGGCGCGAAAACTGAAACGCGCGAGTCCTTATGAAGCGCACCTTGTCGGCCTCCTGAGCGGCATGGCCATCGGACGCATGATCGATGTATGGAAGGCCCAGGGCAATCCGATGACCCGGGATCAGGCCATTCTCTGGATGGACAAGTACTGTGAGTCGAATCCCCGCGCCAAGGTGGTGGTTGGCGCGGAAGAGCTTGCCAACGAGAGAACGAACGGAGAATACAGGCGCCTGCAGAAAAACGTCACGGTCACGCCGCTCAGCGCTCAGCCCGACACAAAATAGGCCGCCCTTCCCCATGGCGGATCCTCCTCACTCCACCGGGCGCTGGCAGTTCTGGATCGACCGCGGCGGCACCTTCACCGATATCGTCGCGCGGCGTCCCGACGGCAGCCTCGTCACCCACAAGCTGCTCTCCGAGGATCCCGGCCATTACGAGGACGCCGCGCTGGCCGGCATCCGCGAGCTGCTCGGCGTGCCGCGGGGAGCGGCGCTCTCCGCGGCGGGAATCGCGGAAGTGCGGATGGGCACGACGCTCGCCACCAACGCGCTGCTCGAGCGCAAGGGCGAGCCGACGGCGCTCTTCATCACGCGCGGCTTCCGCGACCAGCTGAAGATCGGCTACCAGAATCGCCCGCGGCTCTTCGACCGCCATATCGTGCTGCCGGAACCGCTCTACGGCGCGGTGTATGAGGTGTTTGAGCGCGTGACCGCGCGCGGCGAAGTGCTCGAGCCGCTCGACGAGGAGCGGGCGCGCCGCGATTTCGTGGACGCGCGCCGTCACGGCTACGGCGCGGCCGCAATCGTGCTGATGCACGGCTACCGCTACCCGGCCCACGAACTGCGGCTGGCGGAGCTGGCGCGCGCGGCGGGCTTCACCCAGGTCTCGGTTTCGCACCAGGCGAGCCCGCTCATGAAGCTGGTGGCGCGCGGCGATACCACCGTCGCGGACGCCTACCTCTCGCCGCTGCTGCGCCGCTACGTCGAGCGCATCGCGCGTGAGCTCCCCGGCGCGCGGCTGATGTTCATGCAATCGAACGGCGGCCTCACCTCGGCGCAGCTGTTCCAGGGCCGGGACAGCGTGCTCTCCGGGCCTGCGGGCGGCGTGGTCGGCGTCGTGCGCACGGCGCTCGCCGCCGGATTTGATCGCATCATCGGCTTCGACATGGGCGGAACCTCCACCGACGTGTCGCATTTCGACGGCCATTTCGAGCGCGATTTCGACAATCAGGTCGCGGGCGTGCGCCTGCGCGCCCCCATGATGAGCATCCACACTGTCGCCGCCGGCGGGGGCTCGATTCTCCGATTCGAAGCCGAGCGCTTCCGCGTGGGTCCGGAGTCGGCCGGGGCGCAGCCGGGTCCGGCGTGCTACCGCAAGGGCGGACCGCTCACGGTGACCGACGCGAACGTGATGCTCGGCAAGATACAGCCGGAATTCTTTCCACGCGTGTTCGGGCCTGCGAACGACGCAGCGCTCGATGCCGCCGTGGTGCGAGGGAAATTCATCGGGCTCTCGGCCGACATTCGAGCCGCGGCGGGCGAAGAACGAACGCTGGAGGAGATCGCGGAAGGTTTCGTGCGGGTGGCGGTGGACAACATGGCCAACGCCATCAAGAAAATCTCGATCGAGCGCGGACATGACGTCACCGCCCACACGCTGTGCTGTTTCGGCGGTGCCGCGGGTCAGCACGCGTGCCTGGTGGCGGACGCGCTGGCGATCCCGCGTGTCTTCATCCACCCCTATGCGGGCGTGCTGTCCGCGTACGGCATGGGCCTCGCGGACATCAGCGCACTGCGCGAGCGGGCGATCGAGGCGCGGCTCGAGCCGGGCGTGATGCCCCGGCTCGAAGAGGCGCTCGCGCAGCTCGCCGATGCGGCGCGCGCGGAAGTCGCCGGCCAGGGCGTATCCGCGGACAACATCACGCTCGCGCGGCGAGTCCATCTGCGCTACGACGGCACCGACACCGCGGTGAGCGTGGATTTCGGCCCTCCGCAGAAGATGCTCGCGCAGTTCGAGTCTGCTTACCGGGCCCGTTTCAGCTTCCTCATGCCGGGGCGCGCGCTGGTGGCCGAGGCGGTCTCGGTCGAGGCGGCGGGCAGCGGCCAGCTGGTGCGCGAAGCGCCCGGCATGCTCCCCTTGCGCAGCGGCCCCGTGCAGCCGGCGCAGCGCGTGCGGATGTTCAGCGGCGGCGCTGTGCACGAGGCGCCGGTCTACCGCCGTGAGGCGCTGCGCCCCGGCGACACGATTGCCGGGCCGGCCATCATCGCGGAAGCGAACGCGACCACCGTGGTCGAGCCACAGTGGCAGGCGCAGGTGACGCCCCTCAATCACCTCGTGCTGACGCGCGGCGTTCCGCGGCCGAAACGCGAGGCGATCGGCACGCGCGCGGATCCCGTGATGCTGGAGATCTTCAACAATCTCTTCATGGCGATCGCCGAGCAGATGGGGGTGACGCTCGCCAACACGGCGTACTCGGTCAACATCAAGGAGCGGCTCGATTTCTCCTGCGCGCTGTTCGACACGGCGGGCGGCCTCATCGCCAATGCGCCGCACCTGCCGGTGCACCTCGGTGCCATGGGCGAGAGCGTCCGCGTCATCGCCACGGAAAACGCCGGAAAGATGCGCCCGGGCGACGCCTTCATGCTGAACAATCCCTATCACGGAGGCACCCACCTGCCCGACGTCACGGTGGTGACGCCGGTGTTCGACGACGCGGGGAACGACGTTCTCTTCTACGTCGCCAGCCGCGGGCACCACGCCGACATCGGTGGCATCACGCCCGGCTCGATGCCTCCCGACAGCCGCCATCTCGACGAGGAAGGCGTGCTGATCGACAACTTCCTCCTGGTTTCGCAGGGAAAGCTGCGCGAGCGGGAGGTGCACGCGCTGCTCACCGGCGCACGCTACCCGGCGCGCAATCCCGAGCAGAACATCGCGGACATGCGCGCCATGGTCGCGGCCAACCAGAGAGGCGTCGCCGAGCTCGGGCGGGCGGTCGCGCACTACGGACTGGAGACGGTCCAGGCCTACATGCGCCACGTGCAGGACAACGCCGAGGAATCGGTGCGGCGCGTGATCGACGTGCTAAAGGACGGGCGCTACGCCTACGAGATGGACAACGGCGCGGTGATTCGCGTGAGCATCGCGATCGACCGGGCAAGCCGCAGCGCGCGGATCGATTTCACGCACACCTCGGACCAGCTCGAGAGCAACTTCAATGCGCCCGCGGCGGTCACGATGTCCGCCGTCCTCTACGTGTTTCGCACCCTGGTGGATGACGACATCCCGCTCAACGCGGGCTGCATGAAGCCGCTCAAGGTCGTCGTTCCCGAAGGCTGCATGTTGAACCCCCGCTATCCGGCGGCGGTGGCGGCCGGCAACGTCGAGACTTCCCAGTGCGTGACCGACGCGCTCTACGGCGCGCTCGGCGTGATGGGCGCCTCCCAAGGCACGATGAACAACTTCACCTTCGGAAGCGACCGCCACCAGTACTACGAGACGATCTGCGGGGGCGCGGGCGCCGGGGACGGTTTCGACGGCGCCGACTGCGTCCACACCCACATGACCAACACCCGGTTGACCGACCCGGAAGTTCTGGAATGGCGCTATCCGGTGCTGGTCGAGGAATTCGCGGTGCGCCGCGGCAGCGGCGGCGCCGGGCGCTGGCGCGGCGGCGACGGCGCGGTGCGCCGCATCCGCTTCCTCGAGCCGATGACCGCCGCGATCCTCTCCGGTCACCGGCGGCTGCCGCCCTACGGCATGGCGGGCGGCAAGCCCGGCCGGACCGGGCACAACCGGGTGCGGCATTCGAGCGGCGCGACCGTCGAATTGAAGGGGTGCGACCGAGTCGAGATGGGCGCGGGCGATGTCTTCATTATCGAGACGCCGGGCGGGGGCGGCTACGGCGCCCCGGAAAAGAACTGACCGGGGCGCCTAAGGATGAAGGATGAATGTGGAAGGATGATCCCCGCAGTGCGGGGGTTAGAACCAGGTCATCCCTCATCCTTCATCCTTCATCCTTCGGTTTATCGCCGGGCTCGAGTCCCAGCCACTTGAGCACCCAGGCCAGCACGAATCCCGCGACGAGCGGCCACCAGTGGCCGAGCAGAATCGCAAGCAGGCCGGAGCTTCCGTAGGTGAGCCCCAGGACGAACATGCCGAAATGCGAGCTGCGGTAGAAGACGTAGAGCATCGCGAAGGACAGCGCGACGAAGATTCCGGCGACAATGTAAGTGACGTAGATCATGGTGCTATGATCACAGAACTTTCATAAGAAAGTCATCAACATCCGCTGCCGCATGGTGAGTCGAAAACGCACGCTCTCCACCTGCTGCGCCGTCCACACGCTGCACGACGGGCTGTCCGACGTCACCTACGTGCTGCTGCCGCTGCTGGCGCAGACCTTCGGCCTGTCGCTCGCCCAGGTCGGGCTCATCCGCTCCGCCCACCGCGTGGCGATGGCGTCCTTCCAGATACCGGCTGGGCTGATCGCCGAGCGCTTCGGCGAGCGCAATCTCCTCGCGCTGGGGACGCTCGTCGCAGGCGCAGCGTTCCTCGCCCTCGGATTCGCGCCCGGCTTCTGGGCGATCCTCGCGGCTCTTTTCGTCGCCGGCGTCGGCGGAGCGGTCCAGCATCCGCTCGCCTCCACCATCATTTCGCACGCCTACCCCGATGAAGGCCGGCGCGCGGCGCTCGGCACCTACAACTTCTTCGGCGACGTCGGCAAGTTCGCCTTCGGCGCCATCGTGAGCCTGCTGCTGTTCGCGGGCATTTCGTGGCAGGCACCGGTCGTCGGATTCGGCCTGTGCGGCATCGTGACCGCCATCGCCATCTGGATGCTGGTCACCGACACTCATCGCGCGGCGGCCGCGACAGCGACAAGCCAGATCACCAAACCGGCGGCGAAGCCATCTGCGGGTTGGGGAATACGCAGCCCGCAGAGCTTCACCGCGCTATGCCTCATCGACATACTCGATTCCAGCACGCGCACCGGGTTCCTCACCTTCATCGCGTTCGTGCTGCTCGCGAGAGGCTTGCCGGAAGGATGGGCCGTGCTGGCCGTTCCCCTCATCCTCGTCGGCGGCATGGCCGGAAAGCTCGCTTGCGGCTTTCTCGCCGAGCGTCTCGGCGTGGTTCGCATGATCGTCATCACCGAGGTCGCCACTGGACTCGGCATCCTCGCCACGCTGGCACTGCCGGCGGCGGCGGCGTTCCTGCTTCTGCCCCTTATAGGCGTCGTGCTGAACGGCACCTCCTCCGTGCTCTACGGCGCCATCGGCGACTACGTCGAGCAGGACCGCCTGCCGCGCGCTTTCGGCATGATCTATACCGTGAGCTCGGTCGCCGGCATCGTCGCGCCGCTCGCCTACGGCCTCGCGGGCGATCTCTACGGCGTGGAGACCGCGACTGCGATCATGGGGCTAACGATCTTCCTCACCCTGCCCCTTGCGGGGTTGCTGAAGCCGGCCGCGGCGTCGCGATTGCGCAGCGCCTAGCCCGCGGCAGTGCGCGGCACGCGCGCGGCGCGCACGAGCACACGGCCCTCGAACATGCGCCGCTGGGTGCGATAGAAAGCGCCCTGCTCCGCGTACCACTGCCCTTCCAGCTTGCGGACGCTTGCGGCCGCAGTGAGCACGCCGGATGGCATCCCGATGCGGATTTCGGCGTCGGGGTTTTGAGCGGAGCGGGCGAGCTCGTTGACCACGGTTCCGTCCACTCGCGCTGCGACTGCCAGGCACAGCGTGCACGTCAACGGCAGGGCACGATGGGGCTGGCCATTCGACATCATGCGCGCGGTGAGGTCCACTCCTGCGGCCTCGACCCGGTCGCCCGTCAGCGTCTTCGCTTCCTGAGGGCCGGAAACAAATCCGACGAAAGGCACCGTGGCGCGCTTCACCGCCTCTTCGGGCGTTTTCGTGATACCCATCGCTACCGAGGCCGCGACGCGGATCGCGGCGAGCTTTTTCAGCAACCCGGGATTGGCGTCGATTTCGTCCGGCAGCTCCGTGCCCTTGATGCCGAGGTCGGCCGCGCAAACAAAAACACACGCGTTGGCCGCGTCCACCATTGAAACGCGGAACTTGCCGTAATCCGGCACATCCAGCGTGTCCGTGACGTTGCCCGTTGGCAGGAGCTTGCCGGTGGTCGCGCCGCCTGGCTCGCGGAACTCCAGCTTCACCGGCGCCCCGGTCCCAGCCACGCCAGGAATCGCAAGGTTGCCATCCACCGCCGCCGTGCCATTCTCAAGCGGAAACCGCGACCAGATCATCTTCTTCGTATTGGTGTTGTGGACGCGCACCATCGCGTCGGAGCCCGACACCTTCACCAGCCCCTCGTCCACAGCGAACGGGCCCATGGCGGAGGACATGTTGCCGCAGTTCGCACCGTAGTCCACCTTCGCCTCCTTCACCTGTACCTGCGCGAAGGTGTAGTCGATGTCGGCATCCTCCCGGCTTGGCGGGCCCACCACGCAGACCTTGGAGAGCGAGGACACGCCCCCGCCCATGCCGTCGAGCTGCCGCCCGTAGGGATCGGGGCTGCCGATCGCAGCGAGAAAGATCTCGTCCCACTGCGCGCGGTCGCGTGGCAGGTCCTTTGCGTTGAACACGACGGCGTTGCTGGTGCCGCCGCGCATGAACACCGCGGGAATCTTCAGCTGCTTCATGTCCGCCCTCTCGCAGGTAAACTCACCGTATTCTAATGGCACTGGCAAAGATCGTGTCCGGCGGACAGACCGGCGTGGATCGCGGCGCGCTCGACGCGGCGCTCGAGGCGGGATTTCCCTGCGGCGGCTGGACGCCCGAGGGCCGCACTGCGGAGGACGGCCCCGTGCACGAGCGCTACCCGCTGCGGGAGCTCCCGGGCGCCGGCTACGAGGAGCGCACCCTGCAGAACGTGCTCGACAGCGACGCCACGGCGATCCTCTATTCCGGGAATCTGGAGGGCGGCACGCGCCACACCATGGTCCACTGCGTCGAGCACGGCAAGCCGTTCGAGCTGATCGACGCCACGCACACCGCGCCGCGCGACGCCGCACTCAGGCTCGCGGCCTTCATCGAACGCCACCGCGTCTCGATCCTCAACATCGCCGGGCCGCGCGCGAGCAAGTGGGCCGGGGGCTACCAGTACGCGCACTCGACGCTGCGGATCCTGTTGGTTCCGCGCCGATGACGCACGAATGGAAAGGAACTCCGCAGCCGTTGTCTTGTCGTTCCTATGGGGCGGACAATTTGCGCCGGCCCGCCCTTTCGGACAACCTCCTCCGGACAACCTTTGCACCGAATCATACTGCTCCTTGCGGCCCTTGCCCTCACCACCTGCGATGCCCGCGCGCAAACGGTGCCCAAGCCCGACGGCAGGTGGCGCGGCGCGCTCGGCGCAGGCCTCTCTATCAGCTCCGGCAACAGCGAAGCGGTCACGTATTCGATCAACGGCGACGCGGTAAAGCAGACCACCGCCGACAAGCTGAGCGGCTATCTGCAGGCGACGTACGGCCGGAGCAAGGACGACGGCGTGACCGAGCGCACCTCGGACCTGATCCGCACAGGCGCCGAGTACGATCGCAACATCGGCGAGCGCTTCTACGGGTTTGGCTCGCTCGATCTCGAGCGCAACGAGCTGATCGATCTCGACCTGCGCAGCGTGGTCGCGGGCGGTCTCGGCTACCACGTCGTAAAGCGCCCGCGCTTCACCTTCGACGTCTCGAGCGGCCCGGCCTACAACCGCGAGCAATACACCACGGAGACGCGGGATAACGCGGAGTGGCTGTTCGCGGAGGAAACCACGCACGCATTCACGCCGACGGTCTCGTTCAAGCAGAAGTTTTCGTACTACCTCAACCTGAAGGAAAGCGGCCAGTTCCGCACCGTGTTCGACGCGGGATTCGCGATCAAGGTTACCGACAGCTGGAACGCCACCGCGACCTTCAACCACCGCTACCAGAGCAATCCGATACCCGGCGTCGAGAAGGACGACCTGCTGTTCGTGACCGGGCTGCAGTACGTCTTCAACCCCTGACCCGCGCGCTACGCCCGGGGCCTCTGGCACCGCGAACCAATCGCCCCGGCAGCGCTCCGGTCGGCAGCCCATTTCGGGCCACCACGGTGCCGCTGACGATCGTGGCAGCGTAGCCATCCGCGCGCTGCACGAGACGCCGTCCGCCGCTGGGCAGGTCGTGCGCCACTTCCGGCGCATGAAGATGCAGGCGATTCAGGTCGAAGAGGTTCAGGTCCGCCTTGTAACCCGGCGCGATGACCCCGCGATCGCGCAGCCCCACCGCGTGCGCCGTATCGCGGCTGAGCCATTTGACGACCTGCGCCAGAGGGAGCCGCTCGCCACGCCGCCGGTCCCGCACCCAATGCGTCAGCATGAATGTCGGATAGCTCCCGTCGCAGATGGTGCCGCAATGGGCGCCACCATCCCCGAGCCCGAGTACCGCGCCGGGGTGCCGCATCATCGCCAGCGAGGAGTCGAGCGAGCCGTATTCGTAGTTGCAGAGGGTCACGTAGAGGTTGTTGCGTCCATCGCGCTCCAGCATCAGGTCGTAGACAAGCTCCTCGGGCGTCACGCCAAGTCGCTGCGCCCTCGCCGCGATGCTCTGCTCGAAAGGCTGCTCGTAGTCAGGAGGATCTCCGAGCAGAAACATGTGATCGAACTCGCGCGCCAGCCGGCCGAGAACGATGGTGGGATCGGGGTCGGCCGATTCGGCGAGTATCCGGCCGCGCGTTTCCGGCTGCCGCAACTTCCGGATTCGCTCCTCGAACGGAAGTCCCGCAAGCTCGACATACGACTTGCACGTATAGAACGTGTTGAGGGTCAACTCGTGGCCGAGCATCACCCCGATTGCCCGGCTCAGCACCTGCGCCTTGATCGGCAGCCCCGAGGCTGTGGCCTCGGCCGCCCAATCCAGCACATCGTGCCAGCGCAGGGTCATGGGACCGTAGGTGCCCTCCAGCAGCGACACCGATAACGGCCTGCCGGAGCGCTGCACGAGCCGGCGCAGCAACGAGAAGGTCTGATCCGGGTTCTCGAAGTCGGTGATGAGCTGCATCGCCCCCCTGCCCGACTCCTTGAGCGCGAGCGCCAGCGCCATCAGCTCGTCTTCCGCCGCCTCGAAGCTCGGCGTCGATCTCCCGTCGCTGGAGCGATGAAAAAAAGTGCGCGAGGTGGAAAAGCCCATTGCACCCGCATCCACGGCGTCGCGCACGATGCTCGCCATTTGCCGGAGGTCGGCCTGCGTCGCGGGTTCGCGATTGGCGCCGCGCTGGCCCATCACGTAGACGCGCACCGGCGCATGCGGCACGTAGCCGCAGATATCCATGTCGTAGCGGCGCGTCGCGAGGAAATCAAGGTACTGCGGATACGTTTCCCAGGTCCACGGCAGGCCGTCCACCAGGACCGGGTGCGGAATGTCCTCGACGCCTTCCATGAGCTGGATCAGCAACTCGTGCTGGTCGGGACGGCAGGGCGCGAAGCCGACTCCGCAATTGCCCATCACGACGGTCGTCACCCCGTGGGACGATGACGGCACCAGCCGGTTTTCCCAGGTGACCTGGCCGTCGTAATGGGTGTGAATGTCGACGAACCCGGGCGTCACGGTCAGCCCTCTCGCGTCGATTTCCTCGCGCCCCCGGTCGGACACGGCTCCGACCTCGACGATGCGCCCGTCCGATACCGCGACGTCGGCAGTGAGCGGATCGGTCCCGGTTCCGTCGACGACAAGGCCGTTTCTGATTACGAGATCGACTGCTTGATTCATGCGTGAAGCGTCACCGCGCGGCGCGCGCCGCGCTGCGCCCCGCGATGCGGCCGAACACCGCGCCCGACATGAGCCCGGTGCCGAGCGGATAGTTGTAGTGGAAAAGCCCCCCGACCATCTCCCCGCAGGTGTAGAGCCCGGGAATCGGCTTCCAGTCGGTCGCGATCACCTGCGCGTCCTTGTTGACCTTGAGCCCCCCGAACGTGAACGTGATGCCCCCGGTGACGGGCCACGACACGTAAGGCGGCGTGTCGAGCTTCACCGCCCAATTGGTCTTGGGCGGATCGATGCCTTCCGTGTGCAGGCCGTCCAGCACCGCCGGGTTGAATGGGCCGCCGTGCCCCGCCGCGCGGTTGTATTCCTCGAGCGTTTTCATCGCCTGCCGGTGGTCCACCTTCAGCTGCTTCACCAGCCCTTCCAGCGTATCGGACCGGAACGGCTCGCTCGTCGAATAGCGCGGCTCGAGGAGCTTCACCACCTTGCTGTCGAAGATCTGGTAGACCAGGCTCTGCGGCTGCTTGAGGATCATCCCGCCGTACTTGGCGTAGGTGAACGAATTGATGTCGGCGCCCTCGTCCACCCAGCGCTTGCCCTCCACGTTGATCATGACGCCGAGGAAATAGGACAGGCGATTCGTCTTGTCGGTCAGGTTCTGCACGCCGTAGTCCGCCGCAGTGGCGACGATCGGGGTTGCGTGGGCGCCGCTCCAGTGCCCCCACGGCATCGCGCCGATGTCGAGCGCCATCCTCAATCCGTCGCCGTAATTGAAATTGGAGCCGCGCACCTTGGCGTGATCCCACGGCGCGCCGAGGTAACGCAGCCGCCACTCCGGGTTGGTCTCGAAGCCGCCGCAGGCGAGCACGACGGCTTTCGCGCCGAAGGTAACGAAGCCATCGGGCCCGCGCGCGACGACCCCGGTCACGCGCCCGCTCTCAGCCTGCGTGAGCCGCTGCACGCCAGTGTCGTAGCGGATCTCGATGCCCATCTTCTCGCCGGTCTCGAACCAGGTCTTCGAGAGCCCGACGCCCTCGTGCTCGGTGCGGATCATGGCGCCTCGCGGCCACTTGACCTCGTTGCCCACGCGCACGCCCATGACCGATACCGCAAGCTCGAAGTGGTGCTTGCCCGTGTCCTGCAGCCAGCACATCGTGTCGTACGAGTTCTCGATGAGGAGCGCCGCGAGCTCGGGATCGCTTCTTCCCTGCGTCACGCGCATGAGATCGTCGCGAAACACGTTGACCGGGTACGGCTGCACGCCCTTGTGGAATCCGGGATAGTCCCGTTCCGCGTTGGGGACGAAGCGGTCCAGCTCGGAGACGTCGTTGTAGATGAAGCGAAACACGGCGCCCGAGAAATGCGTGTTGCCCCCGCGCTTTTCCCGGGGCGCTTTTTCGAGGACCAGCACCCGCTTAGCCCCGTTGTCCCGGGCGGAGACCGCGGCGGAGAACGCCGCATTGCCGCCGCCGACGACGATCACGTCATAGTCCATGGAGTTAGAATACGCGCAACGCTTGTCCCGGTGCCACCCGAAGGGACCATATCATGAACTCCCCGCGCGAGAAGGTCTCCGCCCCCACCCGCGAAGTCGCCCGCTGGATCGCTCACCTGCGTTACGCCGACTTGCCGCCGCACACGAAGGACACCGTGCGCGTAGCGCTTCTCGACACGCTCGGCTGCGGCGTTTACGGCCACGCGACGCCGTGGGCGCGGATGATCCTGCAATGGGCACGCGCCGGCGCACCGGCGCGGGGCGAGGCAACCGTGTGGGGCGAGAGCGCGCAATCCTTGCGCGCCGCCGATGCGGCGCTCGTCAACGGAGTTGCCGCGCACGGCTTCGAGCTCGACGACTACCACAATGCCAAGCTGCATGCCGGCGCGGTCGTCATACCCGCCGCTTTAGCAATGGCGGAGAAGCTCGATGCGAGTGGAGATCGCCTGGTGACCGCGATTGCCGCCGGCTACGAAGTGATGATCCGCTCGAGTCTCGCCATGCAACCGTCCGCGACACGCCTTCGCGGCTGGCACATTACCGGCATCTGCGGCCCGTTCGGCGCCGCTGCAGCCTGCGCCGTGCTGATGGGACTGAACGAGGAGCAGGCGGCCTGGGCGCTGGGACTTGCCGGCACGCAGGGCTCCGGAGTGTGGGCCTTCAACGCCGATGGGACCATGAGCAAGCGCTTTCACGCCGGCCGCGCGGCGTACTCGGGTGTCCTCGCCGCGGAGCTCGCGGCGCTGGGCTTCACGGGGCCAACCCAGATCTATGAATTCCACGACGGCGGCGTGTTGAAAGCGTACTCCGACGCGTCCGACCCGGCTCCGCTCACCGCGGAGCTCGGCAAGGTCTACCGCCTCGACACCAATCGCATCAAGCCCTATTCCTGCTGCGGCAGCACGCACTCCTATGTCGATGCGGCGTTCGAGCTGCGCCGCCGGCTCGGCACGCCGTGGAACGCGAAGCGCCGCGTGCGCGTCGGACTCGCGAAAGTGGTGGACGTCCAGTGCGGCTTCAAGTACTTCCCGACCAGCGCGCTCAATGCCCAGATGAGCATGCGCTACGTTGTCGCCGCGGCGCTCCTCGAAGGCCAGGTGCTGCCGCCGCAATTCTCCGACGCCAAGCTTTCCGATCCGGCCATCACCGCGCTGGCGGAAAAGCTCGAGCTCGAGCACGATCCTGCGCTCGACAAGCTCTACCCCGAGCGCTTCGCGGCATGGGTCGCGGCGCAGGACGACCATGGCAAGTGGCAGCGGGTGGACGTGCTCGATCCGCTCGGCTCGGACGCCAACCCCGTCGGGGAGCGCGGCGTCATCGAGAAATTCCGCGGCATCAATCCCCAGCTGCCGGTGGA
>DATICE010000076.1:0-15354 GCA_035456985.1 Burkholderiales bacterium
CCGCGCCGACGATGGCGAGACCAATACGCTTCGGTTTCTTTCTCGTCATAATGCTCGAAAGCAGGCTGGATTGTAGGGTTTCTGCCGGGTGCCGGATTTGACCCGCGTCAATCCTCGTCACCGCCTGGCGGCGGCGGAGGCCCGCGATTCGGGCAACGGGAGGTCGACCGGCTGGCGGCGCTCGGCGGAGAGGTCGGCCGCGATGTAGACCTCCATCACCTGGCGCGCCTGCTCGGCGGTGACCAGTACCGGCCGGTCGCAGGCGACCGCCTCGAGAAAATGCACGGTCTCCGCCTTCATCGGCCCGGCATAGGCGTGGTCCACGAATTCCCCGGGCATGGAGGACATCGGCAGCCGCATGCCCTCGCGCATCGTGTTGAGGATCACGTCGCGGTGGCTGTCGTCCACCAGGAGCGCGCCCTCGGTGCCGACCATCTCGATCCAGGTGCTGGAAAAATTCGGATAGCCGGGCGGCAGGCTCCAGCCGGCATTGATAACAAACGAGAGGCCGTTATCCATGATCACGGTGATGAGCTGGGTGTCGGGGATGTCCGCGCCCGTTGCCTCCCGCATCGCTCCGTAATTGATTGTCGAAAAGACCTGCGCCGGCCGGGCAGGCTCCAGGCACCACAACACGAAGTCGAGGTCGTGGGTAGCTTCCATCGCGGCGGGGGAGAGCTTGGTGCGCCCGGTGATCTTCTTGCCCAGGCCGCGCGTGATGTGGCGGCTGACCAGCGCGCTTACCGGCTTTCCGATCGCGCCGCTGGTGATGGACCTCTTGACGTAGGCGAATTTCGGATTGAAGCGCTGGGAATAGCCGATGGTGAACTTGAGCCGGTTCTTGCGCGCGAGCGCGATCAGCTCGTCGGCCTCGTGGAGCTCGAGGGCGATCGGCTTTTCGAGAAACACGTGCTTGCCGGCGAGGAGGCACTCGCGCGCCATCGGGTAATGGAGCGTCTCGGGGGTCGCCGAGATGAAGTAAGCGTCGATCTCGCGGATTTTCAGGAGCTCGTGGTAATCCGCGGTAGCAGTCTTCGCCCCCGTTGCCTTGGCGATTTCCGCGAGGCGCTCCGGCCTGACTTCGGCGAGATGGATGTTGCCGACGACGGGGTTGCTGGCGCAAGTTTCCGCACGGATGCCGCCGCACCAGCCGGTGCCAATGATGCCGATGTTGATCTGCTTCAACCGACCTCCAGAAGGAATCCGTGCGGACCGCCGCGCGCAGTCCACATCCTGCAATCGCGCGGGCGGAGAATTGTCCGGCTGGGAGCCCGATGTTAGCATTGGGCGCACTGCAGCACCAGCCGGCATTCCGCGAGGAGCCCCGTGTCTTTCCACCGCTTCGAGGACATCGAAAGCCAGTACCTCACTCCGCATCTTTCGACCGGAAAAGCGCCGGTGATCGACGGCCGCTACATGTACTTCTGCCTGCTGCACAAGAACGCGGGCACCGGCTCGGAGCTGCATTACCATCCCAACGAGCTGCTGATCTTCCCGCTGCGGGGCAGGATCAACGCTATCGTCGGCAAGGACCGCCGCATCGTCTCACCGGGAACCTTCGTGCACGCCCCCGCATATGCGCGGCACTCGATGCGGGCGACGGAGGATGGCCACTGCCAGTATCTCTACATCAAGGACAAGACCTGGACGGTGGTGGGTCTGGCCGAGAACGAGGCCGTCCCCGACAAGGCGATGACCGTGGAGGAGGTGAACCGCCGCTACAAGGTGGGGGAGCGCGACAAGCACAAGGGGGCTGAAGGCAAGTCGCAGGCTATTGTGGAGGGAATCGACATCTGCTTCTATCCGATCATCGAGTCGCTCGATGCGCCCCGGCGTTCGGCACGGCACGTCGATTGGATCGAGGGCGAACGGCTCGGCTTCGGCTTTTTCGAGGTGCCGGGGGGATACGACGAGCCGCAGGCGACGGCCCAGCACGAGATGTTCATCTACGTGTTGGGAGGCAAGTTGCAGGCGAGGGCGGGAACCCAGAGCAAGACCGTGGTCGCTGGCGATATCGTCTACGTTCCCCGGGGCTCGGACTACTGTCTGCAGGTACAATCTTCGTTTGCGCGTTATGTGCTGGTCTGCTCGACGCCCTGGCTCGAGCATCGGATCGACAGCATGAGCCCTGAAGAAGCCGAGCAGGCCCGGCTCAACATGAAGCCAAACTGAAATGAGGGAAATCGCGCGCCATGCAGCGTAGACGCAAGGCCTCAGGCCGCAGCCGCGGCACGGTAGGGCAGGTCGGCCTCGGCATCATGGGTGGTGCCTTCGCACGTCACCTGCTCGCCGCGGGCTACAACGTCGTCGGCTACGATGTCGTGCCGGCGGCGATCAGGGCGTTGACGAGGGCGGGAGGGCAAGCCGCGCGCTCGCCCGCCGAAGTCGCCGCACGAACCCGGATCCTCATCACTTCGCTGCCTTCGCCGGCGGCGATGGAGGATGCCTACTTCGGCAAGCACGGGATCGCCGACGGCGCCCGCCCCGGCACCATCGTGATCGAGGCGAGCACGATGACGCTCGAATTGAAGGAGAGCCTGCGCCGCCGGCTCGCGCGCAAGCGAGTGGTCCTGCTCGACTGCCCCATCAGCGGCACCGGCGCGCAAGCTGCGGCAAAGGACATCGCGGTCTACGCCAGCGGCGAGCGCCGTGCGTTCAACCGTTGCCGCAGGGTGTTCGACGGATTCGCGCGCTCGACCTATTACTGTGGCGAGTTCGGCATCGGTTCAAAGCTCAAGTTCGTCGCCAACCTGCTGGTGACGATACACAACCTTTCCACTGCCGAGGCGATGGTGGTGGGAGAGAAGGCGGGCGTCGACCTGGGGCTACTTTACCGCGTGATCAGCGACGGAGCCGGCGCGTCGCGCATGTTCCAGGTGCGCGGCCCGATGATGGTGCGCGGCCGCTATACTCCGGCCCACATGAAGTCGAAGATCTACCAGAAGGACATCGATATCATCCGGGCGTTCGTGCGGCGGCTGAAATGCCCCACGCCGCTTTTCGATGGCAGCATCCCGTATTACACCGCGGCCCTCAGGCAGGGCTTCGCCATGGAGGACACCGCGGCCATCCACTCAGTCTTGAGAAAACGCGCCGGTTTGCGGGGAAGCACTCCCGGGCGCACTACACGGAAAGGAAGATAAATGGCAGCCGAAGGAACCCTGAGACCGGGCGGAGGGGCCGCCCAGCTCGCCCTCAACATGAAGCTCCTCGGGCACCACGAGCTCGCCGGCTTCGGCGGGGTCGGCGAGGGCCTTAACATGCAGAAGACGAAGGACGGCCGGCGCATCCTGTGGATGGCGCACGAGTCCGCCCCCAAGAACTTCACGGCGGTGGATGTGACCGATCCGCGCAACCCGAAGATGGTGGTGCAGACCGACCTGCCGCATAACGACGTGCGGTCGAATTCGCTCGACGTGGTGGGCGACATCATGGCGGTTGCCTACCAGACCAAGAAATGGGGACTGAAGCCCGCCGGCATGGATCTCTTCGATATCAGCACGCCCGAGAAGCCGAAGTTGATTTCGCATTTCGACGCCTCGGGGCCGAACTCGCGCGGTGCGCACTGCGTCTTCTTCGTCGACGGCGAGTACGTGCATCTCACCTCCGGCTCGGCCGATTTCGAGCCCACGCATCCGAAGGACGACCAGTTCTACCGGATCATCGACGTGCGCAACCCGTCGAAGCCGACCGAAGTCGGTCGCTGGTGGTACCCAGGCACGCGCAAGGGGGACTCCGCGCCCCCGCCGCCGCGGCACCCGCGATTCGACGGCGGCTACCGGCCGCACAACACCAACTCCTATCCGCAGAAGCCGGACCGGGTTTATATCGGATACATCGACGGCGGGGTCTGGATACTCGATATCAGCAACAAGTCGAAGCCCAAGCCGGTCGGGCACCTCCAGTACTCCCCGCCCTACAACGGGTTCTCGCACACGGTCCTGCCGCTGATCGAGCGCGGCTACCTGATCGTCTCGGACGAGTGCGTGCGGGACAACGGCGAGGATTGGCCCAAGCTCACGTGGGTGGTGGATGCGCGCGTGGAAAGCAACCTCGTTCCGATCGCGACATTTCCGTTGCCGCCGGCGGAGGTTTTCACCAAGCGCGGTGGCCGTTACGGCTCTCACAACCTGCACGAGAATCAGCCGGGGCCGTGCTCGTTCCGCTCTGAGACGCTGATCTTCGGGACCTACTTCAACGGCGGCGTGCGCGCGTTCGACGTATCCAACCCGCTGCAGCCCAAGGAGGCCGGCTACTTTGTGCCGGCCACGCCCAAGCTGGCGCCCAAGGGCTCGGCGCAGATCAACGACGTGTGGGTGGACGAGAAACGCATCGTCTACGCCGTAGACCGTTTCGGCGGCGGCCTCTACACGCTGGAGACGACCTTCTGATGCCCGAGAGTCCGGCTGCCACGCGCGACGCCCTCGCGGGGCTAATCCCGGTTTCAATCGTCACCGGATTCCTCGGCGCCGGCAAGACCACGCTGGTC
The DNA here is from genome assembly GCA_035456985.1 of Burkholderiales bacterium. Lineage (GTDB taxonomy): Bacteria > Pseudomonadota > Gammaproteobacteria > Burkholderiales > SG8-41 > SG8-41. The sequence continues at coordinate 4,490 of DATICE010000076.1, forward strand.
AACCGCCTTCTGAAGCGGCCCGAGATGAACCGGGTCGCGGTGATTGTGAACGAGCTGGGCGAGATCGGCGTGGACAACGAGCTCGTCCAGGTCTCCTCGGAGCAGATGATGCTTCTCAACAACGGGTGCCTGTGCTGCGTTCTGCGCGGCGACCTGCAGGAGACGCTGCGCGATCTTTTCATCAAGCGGCGCAACGGCGAAATCATCGATTTCGATCGCGTCGTCATCGAAACCACCGGGCTCGCCGATCCGGCGCCGGTAATGCAGACGCTTCTCACCGATTCCATGCTGCGCGACCAGTACCGGCTCGATTGCGTGGTCACGCTGGTGGACGCGGTCAATGCGCCGGGGCAGCTCGCGCAGTTCTCGGAGCCGGTAAAGCAGGTGGCGCTTGCCGACCGGCTGGTCGTGACCAAAAGTGACCTCGTGGCGGAGCAGCCGCTGGAAGCGCTCACTGAGCGCCTGCACGAGATCAATCCGCGGGCACCGCTGCGGAGTGCGACGAACGGCGATATCGAGCTCGCATTTCTGGTGGACGTGGGTCTGCGCCGCACGCACGCCGACCTGGAAGAGGTGGAGCGGTGGCTGGGTGAGGATGAGGATCACGAGCACGGGCATCGGCACGACGAAACCGTCCAATCGTTCGTGCTGCGCTTCGAGAAACCCATGCCGTGGGCAGCGTTTACGCAATGCATGGAGGTCCTGACGGCGCTGCGCGGGCCGGACCTCCTGCGCGTAAAGGGCCTGGTCAACGTCGAGGGAAAGACGGGACCGATGGTCGTGCAGGGCGTGCAGCACCTCTTCCACCCCCCGCTCGAGCTCGCCGCGTGGCCCAGCGCCGACCACAGCACGCGGCTCGTTTTCATCACACGCGGCATTCCACGACAGGTCATTACCGACCTGTTCTCGGCAATCGGCGCCATCGGGACCGGGTGAGCCACGTTTGAGCACCCAACGCCCGGCGATGCACGCAGGCGAGGCCGTGGCCGAGGCCCTGCGGAAGGAGGGCGTCGAGCGGGTCTACAGCGTTCCCGGCTCGCACATCCACCCGATCTACGACGGCTTGAGCCGGGTGAATTCCATCCGGATGGTCACCTGCAAGCAGGAGCCGAACGTCTCGCTCATGGCGGACGCCTACGGCCGGCTGACCGGCAAGCCAGGCGTGTGCGTCGTCACTGCCGGGCCGGGCTGCATCAACTCCATGGCCGGGGTCGCCCAGGCCTACGGCGCGGCTTCACCGATGGTGCACATCAGCGGCGCGGTTCCGCTGAAGGCCGATCTCGAAGCGTTCCACGGTGTCGACGATCCTGCCTTCGTCCACGAGATGTTCAAGAAGATCACCAAGTGGTCCGCGCGCGTCGAGCGCATCGGGGATATTCCGGGTGCGATGGCAAAGGCATTCCACATCGCCCGCAGCGGGCGCCCGGGTCCGGTGCACGTCGAGCTGCCGCGCTTGTCCGACTACAGCGAATTCATTCTGCAGGAGGCGCCTGCGAGCCTCCCGGCCTACCAGGCCACCCCCGTCCGGGTCGTCGAGCCGGATCCGAAAGATGTCGATCGGTTCGCGAGACGGCTCATGGAATCGCGGTCGCCGGTCATCGCTGCGGGGAAGGGGATCATCCGCAAGCGGGCCATGGAAGAATTAGCGGAGCTTTCCCTCAGGCTTCAGGCGCCCGTGGTCTTCGCGCAGGACGCAATTGGCGTGATCCCCGAGACGCATCCCTGTTTCGCGGGACATTTCCAACACTATCGAAGCCATCCGCTGTGCGTCGAGGCTCTCAAGCACACCGACCTCGTGCTGGGGGTGGGGCTGCGGGCCGGCACAGCCGAGCTGACCGAGCTTCGGGGACGCGCCCCCGAGAAGAATCTGATCCTCATCGGCTTCGACGACGGCCCCGACTCCCGTTACAGGGGCGAAGACCAGCGCGTGGCCGATCCCAAGCTGTTCCTCACGGCGCTGCTCGAGCGCCTGGGCGACTACCGGAGGCCCCGCGACGAAGCGCTTATCCGGAAATTAGCGGAGGGCAAGACTGCCATCCGCGCGAGCCTCGCGGCCCAGAACGAGCCGCACAAGGGTGAGCGACCCGTTCACCCCGGCGTGCTGATGGACGCCATGAACGCCGTGCTCGACGACAATGCCGTAGTCGCGAGCGATGTCGGCAACTGCCAGATGTGGGCGCGAACCTTCCGCCGCATTGCGACCCCAGAGTCCTTCATGCAGTCGGGCGTATGGAATGCCATGAGCTACGGCCTTCCCACGGCGATCGTGGCCAAGATGGAGTTTCCCGCTCGCGACGTGGTGGCACTCGCCGGCGATGGCGCCTTCCTCATGACGATCGGCGACCTTCCGACCGCGGTGGAGTACGGCGCCAACATCCTCATGATCGTCCTCAACGACGGCGCATTCGGCCAGACCTTCATGCAGCAGTCGAATATCTACGGCCACACCTACGGCACGAGCTTCCGCAGCCCCGATTTCGTGCAAATCGCCACGGCGTGCGGGGCCGGGGGCATCCGTGTCACCGACCCGAAGGATCTCGAAGCTGCATTGCGCGAGGGACTCGCCGCGACGAGAAGCCGGCCGGCCCTCGTCGAGGTGATGGTCGGGCGGCACCCGTACCCCAAGATCTGATATTCCTTGTCGCGCGAGCGCTACTGCGCACCGCCGCAATCCGGGGACTGCGGACGGATCACTCCATTGTCGCAAACGCGAGCGTGAGGGCCGCGCCAAGACCCGCCGGTATTCCGTAACGTTCCCACTTCGACATACCCTCTCCGGGGACTACTTCCACTGGCACGGGCGCGAGCGCTATTACCCTGTTCGTCACGGAGCTTTGCACGAGACGGGTCAGGGAGTTCTTGCGTGCCGTGCCGATCACGATGCGGTCGCAGCGCAGTCGTCGTGCGGCGCCCACAATCTGGGCGGCTCGCTCCCCCGTGGCGAGGTGAACGGCATAAGGGATGCGGAATTCGTCGAGCATGTGCTTTACGGGGGCAATCGTCTTCTCCGACTGCTCGCGGTGGTAGTCGCGGATGGTCTTCCGGTTCAGGAAGCGCGAGACGTATGAGCTCAACGGCTGCTGCACGTTGAGCAGGTGGATCTCCATTGCCGGATCGTTGGCGAAATCCTTCACGATTTGCCGGATAGCAGAATTGGAGTTGCCTGAGCCGTCTACGGGGACGAGGATCCGTCGCATGGTATTCCCTCCCGGGACTGCCGACACGGCCGCCGCGGAGACGGGCACAGCGAGCGCTGATTGGCGGCGCTCGGCGGCCCCGTCTTTTGTCGTCGCCCTCAACCACGCCTTGGCGATCTCGATCGCAACAAGGACGAAGACACTGGCGGCGAGGACCATGGCAAGGTCCGGCCACGTGGGCATCCCGATGCCGAATGCCTCGCGCACGCTCGGGAACTGTATCAGCACGCCGAGCAGCGCGAGCTCCCAGCCGATGGCGAGCAGCAGCCACTTGTGGGGCGGCGCCTCGAACAGGCTGTAGCGCAGAGAGCGGAAGCTCATGACGATGATCAGCTCGACGAAAACGAACATGAGGAAGATCTTCGTCCGCGCGACTTCAATGTCGGCGAAGTTGTCGAAGTAGATCCAGAGAAAGATCGGGCATTCGATCAGTACGCCGAGGAGCACCAGAACACGGACGTCGCGCGAAAAGACGCTCTCCTTCGGATCGCGCGGCGGCCGCTGCATGATGTCGCGGTCTGGTGGAGAGAGCCCGAGCGCCAGGGCGGGCAGGCCATCGGTGGCGAGGTTGATGTAGAGAATAGCGGCCGGCAGCAGGGGCAGCAGCTCCGGACCGACGACGATCACCACACCGCCGAGCACTACGACCTCGGTGATGTTGGCGCGCAGCAGGTACGTGAGGTATTTGCGGATGTTGTCGTAGATCCAGCGTCCGCGTTCGATCGCGCGCACGATGGTCGCGAAGTTATCGTCCCCGAGCACCATGTCCGCGGCCTCCTTGGCCACATCGGTGCCGGCGATGCCCATGGCGATGCCGATGTCGGCGTGCTTCAGCGCCGGGGCATCGTTGACGCCGTCGCCCGTCATAGCAACCACCTCACCGCGGCTCTTCCAGGCGCGTACGATCTTGAGTTTGTCGAGCGGCGAGACGCGCGCGTATACGCTCACGCGATCGACGACCTGCGCGAATTCATCGTCGGTCAGGCGGGCAAGCTGATCGCCAGTGAGCACCTGATCGCCTTTGCGGTAGATGCCGATCTCGCGGGCGACGGCGACTGCGGTCAGTTGATGGTCGCCGGTGATCATGATCGGGCGGATATGGACCTGGCGGCATACCTCGACCGCCTGCTTGGCTTCGTCGCGCGGCGGGTCCATCATGCCGGCGAGGCCGAGGAATATTAGTCCGCGCTCGAGCACCTCTTCGTCCGGCTGCACCGCTTCGTCGACCTCACGGTACGCGATCGCGAGTACGCGCAGCGCATCATTCGCCATTTGTTCGCTGGCGGCGAGGATGCGGCCACGAGCCTCCTCGTCGAGCGGCTGCGCTGCCTCCTCCTGCTGGACGGACGCACAGCGCTCGAGCACGACCTCGGGAGCGCCCTTCACAAAAGCGAGCTGCCGGCCGCCGGTCACGCGGTGCACCGTAGTCATGCGCTTGCGTTCGGAGCTGAACGGCAGTTCCGACGTTCTGGGGCCATCTCGCCGCAATTGTTCCGGGTCGAGGCCGGCTTTTTGAGCAACGACCACGAGCGCGCCTTCCGTGGGATCACCCTTGAGCGTCCAGCGCCCGCCTTCCTCGCGGAGGACGGCGTCGCTGCAGAGAACGCCGCCCATGAGAAAGAGGCGCATCGCCTCCCCGTTCGTCCGGAGCGGCGGCGCAAAGCCTCCCGTGGGATCGTATCCAGCGCCGCTCACTTCATAGGTAGTTCCACCGACGAACATGCGGCGCGCGGTCATTTCGCCCTTGGTCAAAGTTCCGGTCTTGTCCGTGCAGATGACGGTCGTGCAGCCGAGCGTTTCCACTGCCGGCATGCGCCGTACCAAGGCGTTGCGTTTGGCCATCTCATGCATGCCGACGGCGAGCGCGCCGGTCACGATGGCCGCGAGCGCCTCGGGTACCGCCGCTACCGCGAGCGCGATTGCGAAGATCGTCATCGTCAGGACGAGCTGGAGATCGAGCTGGCCGCCGAGCCAGGCTCTCGCCACGCTGACCACGATGGCGAGCGTGCACACGGCGAGGGCGATCACGCCGAGCCAGCGGCCGATCTCCGCCGTGCGCTTCTCGAGCGGCGTGGGCTCCGTGCGCGCGCTCGACACCTGCTCAGCGATCTTGCCGAACTCCGTGCCGGCGCCGGTGCCGATAACCACCGCCCGGCCGCGACCGTAGGTCACGGTCGTGCCGCTAAAAACGATGTTCCGGCGATCGGCAGTCGAAGTGTCACCCGGGAGAGATTGTGTCGTCTTGTCGACGGGAAAGGATTCGCCCGTGAGCGGGGCCTCGTCGCATTTGAGGGAATGCGCTTCGACCAGGCGGCCGTCCGCCGGTACGCGGTCGCCGGCCTCGAGCAGAATGACGTCTCCCACCACGAGCTCGCGCGACGGAATGGAAACCTCGTCGCCGTCGCGCAGCACTCGGATGGTCGGTGCCAACATCCGCTTAAGCGCATCGAGCGCGCGCTCGGCGCGGTACTCCTGGATGAAACCAAGCGCTGCGCAGAAGAGCACGATGGCCGCGATGATGGCCGCATCGATCACTTCGCCGAGGAGGGCGGACAGCACCGTCGCGACGACGAGGATGATGACCAGCGTGTTCTTGAACTGGGAGAAAAAGAGGCCGAGCGGCGAGGCGCGGCGTTTTTGCGCAAGCTCGTTCGCGCCAAACTCGGCAAGCCGGCGAGCTGCTTCCGTCGAGGTCAGGCCCCGGTCCGGATGCGCGTCGAGCTTTTCGAGCACGGCTTCGACTTCGGCGGAGTGCCAGTGCACAGGTGGTCCTTTCGTTCGTGATTAATCGAGAGCGCTGTAGAGCAGGGCGCCGAGGCTCGCGCCGACCCCTGCGGGTCCCGTATAGGCGCGGAGCCGCGAGCGCGGCGATACCGGGACGATTTCGACCGGAATGCGACTTGTGCGCAGCACCCGGGCAGTGACTGATCCCAGCAGCATTTCGGAGATGGATCCCAGGCCGGAGGAAGCCATGACAATGCCGCCGAAGCGATTGGATTCCGCGAACTGCACGATCTCCACGGCGGGACTTCCGTAGCGGATGTGTGCCACGAAGTGCAGGCCCCCGCGCTCCAACAGCTCGCCAGCCGCCTCGAGCACCTCGATGCCATCCTCCTCGCGCGAAGCGAGCACGTGAAGCAGGTGCGGTTCCACGGCTTCGCCTCCCCATGAGCGACGGATAACGTGCCGGATCGCCAGTTTCGAGGCGTCGGAGCGGTCGATGGGTATCAGGAGCTTAAGCAAGTTGGCGATTCTCCTGGTTGAGATCGTCGAGGCGGGGCAGCTCACTCCGAGGCCATGAGCAGGGCGGCGAGGCCTGCCGCGCCAGCCGGAACGGCGTAGCGTTCGAGCAGGCCCACGCGGCCCCGGTTGAGCACCGTCACCGGGATATCGGTTCGCGCCATCACTCCGCGCGAAATGGAGGGATTAAGCCAGCGCAGCCACTCGGGGTGACGGCCGACGCCCATTACGATCTCGTCCACGGCTTCCCGGTCGGCTACTTCGGCGATTCGGGCCGCCGGCGACCCGACTTCCACGATCAATCGGAACGGGACATGGGCGAGCGCCAGTTCGTCGATTGCCTGGGCGACCGCGGCACGGCTGCGCGCCGCGCGCAGCGACTTCCGCGCCGCGCTGGTCGAAAAGCGGGCGATGTGCCGGCTGAAGTACGGCTGAACATTGAGCACCACGGCTTCGATGTCCGCGCCGCGCTGCCTGACGCCGCATACGTGCCTGACGGCCTCGAGTGAAGCGCGCGACGCATCGATCGGGAGCAGTACCTTCACGACTTCCATGCGCGGTCGGTCCTGTTATCGTTGGCCGAATCGTGCAGCTTCCACGGCAGAGATGAAAAATGATGATTTGTGATCGAGTCATTGCCCGACGCAATAATTTGCAGGGCGACTCGCACTTAGCTATGGGTCGGGAATCCATTGCAAAAGGCAATGAATGTGCCCTTGTAGTGCAGTTCCGGCGCTAGTACGATCTGAATGTCCCGGTGGGGAGTAGCTTCCTCCGCGGGTGAGCCGACAATTCGAGAGCCCCTGGCTCTCCGGTTTTCCCGGCAGCGCAATGCTGCAAGCGAGACCTCGGGCCCGGCGCATGGTGCGCCGGACTCAAGCGTCAACTGGAGGAACAGGATGCCTCGCACCGCGCTGCGCCGGTACTTCAGGCACGGATTACTTCCGCAATTGATGGTTTTCGAGGCGGTCGCGCGTCAAGGGAGCGTCACCAGGGCGGCCGAAACGCTGCATCTCGCGCAACCGACCGTTTCAATTCAGCTGAAGAAGCTCGCGGAAACGCTGGACCTGCAGCTCTTCGAGCAGCGCGGCCGCCAGCTTCAGCTTACGACGGCAGGGCGCGAACTGCTCGCACGGTGCGAAGAACTCATCGAGTTGCTGCTGCGCACGGAGTCGCGGCTCGCGGTCCTGCGCGCCGACCACGCCGACACGCTGCGCATCGCGGCATTGACCGGGGCGCGCAAGCTCGCCGCGCGCATGCTCGCATCCTTTTGCGCGCGTCACCCGGGCGTACAGGCGAGCTTGCATGTCGGAAACTGCACCGAACTGAGGCAGCGGCATACCGCGCGGGAGGACCACCTCTATATCCTGACGCTGCCCGACGTTGCCTCCGGCATGAAAGCCCATCCTCTGATAACCGAATATCTTCGGTTCTACTGCAGCCCGGCGCATATCCTCGCCGGACGAGCCGGGGTGTCAATGTCCATGCTCGGCGGCGAGTGCTTCGTGGTGCCGGCAGCCGGTGGCGGAACGCGCGGCTTGCTCGAAGAGCTACTCAAGCGCGCGGATTGCGAATTGCGGATACGCGCGGAACTGGAAAGCGACGAGGCGGTTGCCGAGGGCGCGGGCGCCGGGCTGGGCGTCGCGCTGCTGCCGATCGCGGTCGCGAAACCTTATGTTTCGGAGGGATCGCTGGTCGCCGTGGATGCGCAGGTGCCGAGCCTCGAGCGCACATGGTGCCTGGTCCACTCTGATGCGCCGCCGCTGCCCGCGGCGGCGGTGCTGTTTCTCAGGGACATTGAGCGAGTGCGTGATTTTGAGTTGCGCGATGCACCGGCGTTCGGCTACAGCGAGCTCTCCAAGTTCGAGAGCAAGGCATCCGTAATGCCGCTCAAGCTAGGCCTCGCAACGGCTCAATCGATTGCCCTCCTTGACGCGTTGACATAAAAATCGGCCACGCTGGTGGCGTGGCCGATTTGCTGTTGGCTCCCCGAGCTGGGATCGAACCAGCGACCTGCGGATTAACAGTCCGTCGCTCTACCGGCTGAGCTATCGGGGAAAAATCTGGCCCCGCATTTTAGCGGCTGGCGCCCGACGGGTCAACGAAAATTGCCGAAATTTCCAATTCTATTAATCGGTTAGAAGAGGCGGCGTGACTACACCAGGACGCTGGCGATCGCGCTGGCAACGTAGTCGATGTTCTTTGAGTTGAGCGCAGCCACGCAGATGCGGCCGCTGTCAATGGCGTAGAGCGAGTACTGCTCGCGCAGCCGTTTCACCTGTTCCCGGGACAGACCCGAGTAGGAGAACAGGCCGCGCTGCCGGATGACGAAACTGAAGTCGAAGTCCGCGCGAGCGGCGCGAATCCTGTCGACCAGCTCGCGCCGCACGGACTTGATGCGATCGCGCATCTGGCCCAGCTCCCGATCCCACAGAACGCGCAATTCGGGCGTCGTCAGGACCAGGACGGCGGCCTGCCCGCCATGGGTGGGCGGATTGGAGTAGTTGGTCCGAATCACGCGCTTCAGCTGCGAGAGCGTGCGTGCCGCGACATCCGCGCTCTCGGTGACGACGGAAAGGGCGCCCACCCTCTCCCCGTATAGCGAGAGCGATTTCGAGAACGAGCTCGATACGAAAACCACCGGGCAGGCCTGTGCGAAACGCCGCACAGGGTCAGCATCGGCATCGAGCCCCTCCGCGAAACCCTGGTAGGCCATGTCGAGAAAGGGCACGATCCCGCGCGCGTTGACCACCTCGATGACGCGCTCCCACTGCTCGGGCGAGAGATCGACACCGGTCGGATTGTGGCAGCATGCATGCAGCACCACGACCGACCCCGCGGGGAGCTTCTTTAGCGCGTCCACCATCGCGTCGAACCTCACGCCATGGGTGGCCGCGTCGTAATAAGGGTATGACCGGACCTTGTATCCCGCGTAGTCGAATACCGCCTGGTGGTTCTCCCAGCTCGGGTCGCTTATCCACAGCTCGGCATTTGCCCCGAGCCGATGCAGGAGGTCGGCCCCGACCTTGAGCCCGCCGGTTCCACCCAGGGTCTGTACCGTCACGACCCGCTGTTCTCGCACCGCCGCGCTGTCCTTGCCGAACAGCAGTTCCTGGACGGCGCGGTCGTAGGACTGGAGGCCGTCAATCGGCAGGTAATTGCGCGGCAGCGGGCTTTCCGCGAGCTTCTGCTCGGCGCGGCGGACGCATTCGAGCACGGGGACCTTGCCGTTGTCGTCGTAGTAGACGCCGACGCCCAGGTTCACTTTTTTGGGGTTCGTGTCAGCGTTGAACGTCTCAGTGACGCCGAGAATCGGGTCGCGCGGCGCCATTTCGACGCCGGATAGCAGGGAGGCACTCATAACGAACTCGCATTTTACCCGTTGCAACGTCTTCAGGTAACCCGGTCGCGCGGCGGATCCGCCCGCAGCGCAATAGAGCAGGTTGATTTCGATTGCTCTCCTGCGCATCATAAGGGTCCGTTCCATCATCGACGTGAAGGGGGAGAACATGAAAAACATCCTGAAAGCTTGCGTGCTCATGCTGCTTGCCGCCGTCGCCGGCGCGAATGGGGTGGCCATGGCGGACGACGACCATTCCAGGCGCTTGTTCATCGATCGCGACGTCGACACGTTCGCGGTGCTTCCGAAAGGCGTGAAGTTCCCGGAAGGGATTACCGCCAACCCGAGGAACGGGGACATCTACGTCGGCACGTTCGAGGGCGGGGCCCAGAACAAGTTGCTGCGGTTCGACCGGCGTGGCCATCTCGAGGCCACGCGTGAATTCGGGATTACGCCATTGCTCGGGCTGGAATTCGATCGCGTCAACAGGAAGGTCTACGTCGCCAACGTCGGCAACTTCGTCGGGATGGCATCCAAGATTCAACGCATCGCGGCCAATTTCAACGGCAGCACCGATATTGAGGATATCGCCGAGATCCCGTTGGTCAACGCACCGGCGCCACGCACTGTGGGCAACCCGGATGGCAGCTCCGATCAGATATTTTTCGGTACCGGCGCCCGCGTCCCCAATGCGATGGTTCTGAACAGAGCCGGAAATCTCCTCTACGTCTCCGATTCGTTCCAGGGCGCAATCTTCAGTATCAGCAACCCGGCGACCTGCAATCCCTGCAATATCGTGATGATCAATCATGATCCACTGCTGGCCACGGCTGGCTTCCCGCCCTTCGGCGCGAATGGGCTGGCGTTAAGCCACGACGAGAGGACGCTCTTCATCGCGAATACCGGCGACGATCGAGTCCTTAAGCTGGACCTGACCGCGCCGATGGCCCCGAATTCGGTCAGCGAATTTGCCGAGAGCATCAACGGGGCCGATGGCCTTGCCATGGACAAGCGCGGTCGCCTGTGGGTGGCGGCGAATCAGGCCGATGAGGTCGTTGCGTTGAACGAGAAGGGAAAGATCGTCGCGA
>DATICE010000077.1:0-5140 GCA_035456985.1 Burkholderiales bacterium
GCCTGCGAACCAGGTCACCATGAAGATGACATGAAAAGCCTTTACCCAGAGCATGGCGCCACTCTACTGCAGGAGGCGGCGGCGCGTCAGCACCAGCGCGATGGAGAAGCCCGCGATCGCGTAGGCGGCGAGCACGGCAAGGTGCAGCGCAATCTGGGCGGGCGCGGCGCCGCCCATCAGCGGGCGCGCCAGTTCCACGGCATGCGTCAGCGGCAGGAACTGCGTCACCGCCTGCAGCCAGCCCGGCAGCTGTCCCACAGGGAAGAAGACGCCGGACACCAGCATCATCGGTGTGATCACCAGCGTGAAGTAGTACATGAAAAAGTCGTAGCTCGGCGAGAGCGCGGTCATCACCAGCCCCAGGCTGGCGAAAACGAGGCCGGTGAGAAACACGACCGGGATCACCCACAGCGCGGTGGCGGAGTGCACGACGCCGAGCGCCCAGGCCACCAACAGGACCGCCATGCCCGAGAGCAGACTCTTGCTGGCCGCCCACACCGCTTCGCCCAGCACCACGTCGTCGAGCGTCACCGGCGCGTTCATGATCGCGTCCCAGGTCTTCTGCACGTGCATGCGCGAGAAGCCCGAGTACATCGCTTCGAACGAGGCGCTCATCATCGTGCTCGAGCAGACCGTGCCGGCGGCGAGGAACACGATGTAGGGCCTGCCGTCCACCTCGGACATCAGCGCGCCGAGCCCATAGCCGAGCCCCAGCATGTAGAGCATCGGATCGGCGAGGTTGCCGAGCATCGAGGGGATCGCGAGCTTGCGCCACACGAGGGAATTGCGGCGCCACACGTGGATAGGGCGCAGGCTGATTGCAGGGATTGCCAGTGTTTTCGCGTTCATGTCAGTTCCTCAGTCTCTCAGTTCGCGGCCGGTCAGCTTGAGAAAGACGTCCTCCAGGTTGGCGTGGCGGTGCAGGTAACGCAGGTCCTCGCGGCGCTCGAGATCCTGGACCAGCGAAGCGGCATCGCGCGCGTAGCAGAAGACGGTTTCGCCCGCCTGCTCGCAGCGCTCGGCCCGGGCCCGGCCGAACTCGCGCGCCCAGAGCCCGGCGCCGTCGCCGTAGACCTCGACGACCTGCGGCTCGATGTTGCCCGCGATCAGCTCGCGCGGGGCGCCGCGCGCGATGATGCGGCCGCGGTCCATGATCGCGAGGCGGTGGCACAGGCGCTCGGCTTCCTCCATGAAGTGCGTGGTCAGGAAGATGGTCTTGCCCTGCGCGAGCAGCTGCCGCAGCCGCTCCCAGATCAAGTGCCGCGCCTGCGGGTCGAGGCCGGTGGTGGGCTCGTCGAGAAAAATGAGATCGGGATCGTTGACGAGCGCGCGAGCGAGCGTCAACCGCCGCTTCATGCCGCCCGACAGCGTCTGGATCCGGGACTCGGCGCGCGCGCCGAGACCCGCGAACTCGAGCAGGGCGGGGATGCGCGCGCGGACTTCGGGCTCGCTCAACCCGAAGTAGCGGCCGTACACCAGGAGGTTTTCTTCCACGGTGAAGTCGGGGTCGAGATTGTCCGCCTGCGGCACGACCCCGATGCGGCGCCGCGCTTCCCGGGCTTGCGCCGGAACGGGCAGCCCGAGCACCTCGATCTCGCCGCCGTCGGGGTCGATCAGCCCGAGACACAGCCGCAGCGTCGTGGTCTTGCCCGCACCGTTGGGCCCGAGGAGGCCGAAGCATTCCCCCGCTTTGAGCGCGAGGTCGATGCCGGCGACCACCTCCTGCTCGCCGTAGCGCTTGCGCAGTCCCGCAGCACGCAGATGCAAGGTATTTCGAGCGTTCATCCAGCCCTGCACCGCTCACGCCTCCGCCGCCGGGCGGTGGAGATAGCGGGTGACGATATCCGAGAGCAGGTTGAGGCGCCCATGGAAGAAGTGGTCGCCGCCCGGGACCACCACGACCGGGAGATCCTGCGGGCGCGCCCAGTCGAGCACCGCGGCAAGCGGCACAACATCGTCCCGCTCGCCGTGGACCACCAGCGTTTCGCGCGGCACCTTCTCGGCGGAATGACGGCTGACGGCCGGCGCGACCAGCACCATGAGCCGGGGTTGCAGCTGCTTCGCGGCGCGCGTTTGCACGAAGCCGCCGAAGGAGAAGCCGGCAAGGAGAAGCGGCAGCTCTCCCCGTTGGCGCTTCAGATGGCTCGCGACGGCTATCAGATCCTCGGTTTCGCCGCGGCCTTCGTCATGGGTGCCTGCGGAGGCCCCGACGCCTCGAAAGTTGGGTCTTGCCGCGACGTAGCCGAGCGCGAAGAGCGCCTTGGCGAGGGTGGTCACCACCTTATTGTCCTTGGTGCCGCCATGCAGCGGATTGGGGTGCGCGATCAGCGCGATGCCGCGCCGCGCCCCGCCGGGATCGTTGACGTCGGTCTCGATCGCGCCCGCCGGTCCCTCCACCATGATCCTCGCCAGCGACGACGCCGGCATGGGACGGACTACGACTGACACCGCTAGATGCGGAGCCGCTGGACGATGCGGCCGTGGACGAGATGCTCATCGATGATCTCGTCGATGTCGTCCCGGTCGACGTAGGTGTACCACACGGCCTCGGGATAGATCACCATGACCGGCCCTTCCTTGCAGCGATCGAGGCAGCCCGACTGGTTGATCCGCACCTTGCCGGGTCCGGAGAGCTTCAGCGCCTTGACGCGGTCCTTGGCGTAATCGCGCATCTCCTGCGAGCCGCGGTCGTTGCAGCACTGCTCGCCGTTTTCACGCTGGTTGCAGCAGAAGAATACGTGCCTGGCGTAGTAGCTCATAGTGAATTCAAGCGTTTCCCGAATTGAACGGCGCCCGTGCGCGCGGCGTCCGTTCGAATTCGGAGTGATGCCGCCGTCCTTTGCGACGCCGCGATTGGAATTATAGACGATGGCGGCGCGCGCCGAGCGCGTAGAGCAGGTAGCCGGTCGCCAGCAGCGGCCACAGCTCGGACAGCGCGCGCACGATGCCGGAGAAATTCAGGAAGTGGCTGGCGCCGCGCGCGAGCAGACGCGGCGACACGCTCTGATAGGGGTTGTCGGGGGCAAGATTGATCGCAACCGTTGCGGCGAGGATGCACGCGGCCGCGGCAGCGAGCTTCATGGGGCGCGGCATCCGCACCGCGCCCCACAACAGGAGCGAGCCCGCGGCGAGCCCGAACAGGACGCCGGGCGTGAGCCAGGCGAGCGGGGCGGACACGCGCACGACGGCGACGGCGCTCACGATCTTCAAGGCGAGTGCCGTGCCGATCACGGCGGCGATCACGGGCATGGGCCGATCGTGGTCGCGCATGAACGCGGACAGCATGAGCCCGATGCCGAGCAGGCTGAACATGACCACCGCCGCTTCGCCGCTCAGCGCGAGCAATGGCGTGTGGATGAAGGTTGAATGGAGGTCCAGCGTGGCGCGCAGTGCCCCCGTGCCGAACAGCTGCGCGGTGGGATGAAACTGCGTGACCAGCCACAATCCGACGATCACGAGCCCGGCGTCGGCCGGCATGCCATCGAGGAACAGGCGGCGGCGCGCAGAATGGATCCTGCCGCCGATCGGCTGCGCGGGAGCCAGCAACGGGGCCGCCATCGCGCCGAGCAACGCGCCCAGGCTGTTGGCAAGCAGATCGACGTTGGAGGCGATGCGGGCGGGCAGGAACATCTGCGCCACCTCCATGGTGACGGAGAATGCAGCGGCGGTGAGCGTGGCAACGACCGCCCCGCGCGCGGCACCGTAGCGCGCACCGCAGCCGATCGAGAGCAACAGGCCGAGCGGGACGTAGGCGCCGAAGTTCACCGCGACGTCCTGCAACGTGATATAGCGTGGCCACGGCGCAGAAAGGAAATGCAGGATCTCCTCCGGCGGCCAGCGCCAGCCGCGAAACGGCTGCAGGCTGGCGTAGCCGAGGACGAGCAGATAAGCTAATGCGAGTATCCACGCCAGCCGCACGAAATGCGGCGCGAATCCTTCACGCGCTTCGTGTTGATCCTGCTTGCGGTCCGGCATGGAGCTTGACATTGCTCATTGAGGCGAATCGAAGCGCGCCCCGCGACGGGCGTTGCTTTCGAACTCGCGGCGCGTAACGTCATGCAATTTTATGACATCTTCAACGGTGATGCCGACGGCATCTGCGCCCTGCAGCAGCTGCGCCTGGAGGAGCCGCGCGCAAGCGTGCTGGTGACGGGCGTCAAGCGCGACGTGCGGCTGCTCGAGCGGGTGAACGCCGCGGCTGGCGACGAGCTCACGGTGCTCGACATCTCGCTCAAGTCCAACGCCGGCGACCTCAAGCGGCTGCTCGGCGCCGGCGCGCGGCTGCGCTGCTTCGATCACCACGCCGCGGGCGAGCTGCCGCAGCACGCAAACCTGAAGGCATTCATTGATACCGCGCCGGACACCTGCACCAGCCTGATCGTGGACCGCTACCTGGGCGGCCGCCAGAGAATCTGGGCGGTCGTGGCGGCCTTTGGCGACAACCTCCAGGGACCGGCGCAGCGCGCTGCGGCGGGGCTCGACCTCGACCCGGCCGACCTCGAGCGCCTGCGCGAGCTTGGCGAGTGCATGAACTACAACGCCTACGGCGACAGCGTGGAGGACCTCCACTACCATCCGGCCGACCTCTTCGAGATCGTGAGCCGCTACCGCGACCCGCGCGATTTTGTGGATGGCGAGCCGGTGTTCGAGGTGCTGAAAAACGCACTTGCCGACGATAACGACCGCGCCCGCGCGCTTACGCCGAGCGCGGCGTCGGCGCATGCTGAGCTCTACGTGCTGCCGGATGCGGCCTGGAGCCGGCGCATCCACGGCTTTTTTGCCAACGAGCTCGCGCGCGCGCGTCCGCGGCGCGCGGTCGCCCTGCTGGTCGCCCGGCACGGCGGCTATACCGTGAGCGTCCGCGCGCCGCTCGAGCGCCCGCACGGCGCGGACACGCTCTGCCTCAAGTTCGAGACTGGCGGCGGGCGGCAAGCAGCGGGCGGCATCAACTGGCTGCCCGAGGCGGATTACCCGCGCTTTCTCGCCGAGTTCAGCAAGGCGTTCGCCGCCTGAGGGTGCAATAAATGTGTCCCGGGACTGTTCGGCAGGTCACCAGTCACGAGTCACTGGTCAGCGGTTTCGGGCGGCGGCGCGCGGTGAGCAGGAAGCCCTCGAGCAGGACGTAGGCGCAGCCCAGCAT
>DATICE010000078.1:0-3074 GCA_035456985.1 Burkholderiales bacterium
GGCGCGCGCAGGCGTTTCGCAAGGCAGGCGCCGACGTGATCTTCGTCGAGATGAAGAGCGGCCCGGCAATACTGGAAGACCTCAAGCGCGTGACGTCGGAAGTGGACGCACCGTGCCTCGTCAACATGGGTGCGGGCGGCAGGCTCGACGAGCTCGACCCGGACGGGATCGGCCGGCTCGGGCTGCGCATCGCGATCTACCCCGGGATCGAGCGCGCCGCTGCAGGCTTCGCGATCCGCGAGGCGCTCGCGGTTCTGAAGAAGGACGGCAGCACCCGGGCGCTGCGCGGCCGGATGCTGGGGCTGCGCGAATACAACGACGCGCTCGGGCTCGGCGAAGTAGAGGAGTGGGAGAGGAAATACCTTCGGTAAAGGCGGAATATGGAAGTCACAAGAACTCTTGCCAGGTTTATCGTCAATCATCGCGCTGCCGAGTTGCCGCAGAAAGTGCGGCACGAGGCGGCGCGGTCGTTCCTCAATTGGGTCGGCTGCGCGGTCGGCGCATCGCGCCACGAGACGGTGGAGCGCGCGCTCGCGGCGCTCAATGAATTCTCCGGTCCGCGCGAGGCCACGGTGCTCGGGCGGGGCGACCGGCTCGACATCATGCTCGCGGCGCTCATGAACGGCACGACGTCGCATACCTTCGACTTCGACGACACGCATTTGAAGACGGTCATCCACCCGAGTGGCCCGGTCGCCTCGGCGATACTCGCGCTCGCCGAGCGCCGGCCGGTGAAGGGCGACGACTTCCTGCACGCCTTCATCCTTGGCGTGGAGGCCGAGTGCCGCATCGGCAACGCCGTCTACCCGTCACACTACAACGTGGGCTGGCATATCACCGCGACGGCGGGCGTGTTCGGCGCCGCGGCTGCCGCCGGGCGGCTGCTCGGGTTGAGCGAGCAGCAGATGGTGTGGGCGCTCGGAATCGCCGCCACCCAATCCTCGGGCCTGCGCGAGATGTTCGGCACCATGGTGAAGCCGATGCACCCGGGAAATGCCGCGCGCAACGGTCTGCTGGCGGCGCTGCTCGCGTCGAAGAACTTCACCAGTGCTGCGGAGGGCATCGAGGGACGGCGCGCTTTCGCCAACGTGCTTGCCACCGAGCGCAACTTCGCCGAGATCACGGAGAAGCTCGGCGAGACCTGGGAAATCGCGCTCAATACCTACAAGCCGTTCGCCTGCGGCATCGTGGAGCACCCGGCGATCGACGGCTGCATCCAGTTGAGAAATGAGCACACGCTCAAGCCCGAGGATATCGAGAGCATCGCGCTCAAGGTGCACCCCCTGGTGCTCGAGCTGACCGGGAAGCGGACGCCGCAGGCCGGCCTCGAGGGGAAATTCAGCGTCTATCACTCGTGCGCGGTGGCAGTCATACACGGGGCGGCGGGGGAGGCGCAATACAGCGACGACGCGGTGCGCGATCCCAGGGTGGTGGCACTGCGGGACAGGGTCACCGCAGCCGTGGAGAAAGGCATGCACGAGGACCAGGTGCACGTGACGATCAGGCTCAAGAACGGCAAGACGCTCGAGCGCTATGTCGAGCATGCGGTGGGCAGCCTCGGCCGGCCGATGAGCGACGCCGATCTCGAGGCCAAGTTTCGCGGTCTCGCGGACGGCATTCTGTCGAAACCCGAAAGCGATGAGCTCATACGGCTGTGCTGGGACATCGGCAAGCTCAAGGATGCGGGCGAAGTCGCGCGCGCTTCGGTCCCGGCCCGGAAGGGCGCAAAACGCGCGGCTTCGTGACGGCCGGCCGGGCTCGATGCGGCTCTGGACGCTCCATCCGAGGTACCTCGATCCGCAGGGGCTCGTCGCGCTCTGGCGCGAAGCGCTGTTGGCGCGCGAAGTCCTGCGCGGCCGCACGCGCGGCTATCGCCACCACCCGCAGCTCGAGCGCTTCCGCACCCATCGGACAGCACGCTCGGCAATCAACGCCTATCTCGCGGCAATTCATTCGGAAGCGCAGGCCCGGGGCTATGCGTTCGACCGCAGCAAGGTGGGCCCGGTGCGGGAGCTGCGGCCGATCGTCGCCACGACCGGCCAGCTCGAGTACGAGTGGCGGCATCTCGCACGCAAGCTTCGTGCGCGCAATCCCCGCGTGTACCGCAGCCAGCGCAACGTCAGGCGAATAGAGGCGCATCCGTTGTTCAAAGTCGTCGCCGGTCCGGTCCAGTCGTGGGAGCGCACGGCGCAGAAGCAAAGCACCTGAATCGCTGTATTCCTGTATTGAGAGGGAGAGCAAGTGCTGAAAATCGGAATCCTGCTGGGTGACGACATCGGGCTCGAAGTCGTGCCCGAAGCCGTCAAGGTGATGAAGGCGGCAGCGGCCAGGACCGGGCTGCAGATCGATTGGCAGGAGCTGCCGATCGGCAAGAGGGGGCATGAGCAGCACGGCCATACGCTGCCGGCAGTCACCGTAGATGCGCTGGCGAAAACAGATGGCTGGGTGTGCGGCCCCATTGGCCACAACGCCTACCCGCGCAACGATCCGACCTGGGTGATGCCGCCGTTGCGGAAGAAGTTCGAGCTGTTCGCCAACGTGAAGCCCGTAAAGTCCTACCCCAACATTCCCTCGGTTCACAAGGACGTCGACATCGTGTTCCTGCGCGAGACCACCGAGGGCATGATGTCCTCCAGTGTCGTGCTGGCGGGCAGCGGCGAATTCCAGCCCAACGACGAAATCGCGATCGGCATGCGCGTCGTAACCCGCAAGGGCGCGAGCCGCGTGGCGCGCGAAGCGTTCGAGATCGCCCGCACCCGCAAGCGCAAGATGGTGACGGCGCTGCACAAGGAACCGGTCTACCGGCTGGTGTGCGGTATGTTCGCGCGCGAGTGCCGCAAGGTCGCCGCGGATTACCCGGACGTCCAGTTCAACGAGGTGCTGATCGACGGTTTCGCGCTGAAGCTCGTCATGAAGCCGCAGCAGTACGACGTGGTAGTGACCACCAACCAGTTCGGCGACATCGTAACCGACGAGGGAGCGGGGCTGGTCGGAGGCCTCGGGCTCGCGCCGGGGCTGGTCGTGGGCGAGCGGCAGGCCATGGCGCAGGCGACACACGGCTCGGCGCCGGATAT
>DATICE010000079.1:0-32790 GCA_035456985.1 Burkholderiales bacterium
GCGCCCTCTTCCCCGACCGCGTGAACGACGCCGGGGAATGGGCGCGGCTTGTCGAGCGCCTGAGCGCGCGGCTCGGGCAGCAAGCCGTGCACGGCCTCGCGCCGCGCGCCGAGCACCGCCCGGAGCGCGCGTGGCAAGCGACCGCGCCGGGCGCCGGCGCGGCGCAGGCCGCGCGCTCGCCGCGCCCGCTGTGGCTACTCGAGCGGCCGCGCCCGCTCGACGAGGTGGCCTCGAAGCCGCGCTACCGCGACGGCCCGCTCGCCCTCGTCGCCGGCCCCGAGCGCATCGAGTCGGGCTGGTGGGACGGCGACGACGTGAAGCGCGACTACTTCATCGCCGAGACCGCCGACCGCGCCACGCTCTGGATCTACCGCGAGCGCAGGCAGCCGGGCGGGTGGTTCCTGCACGGCATCTTCGGCTGACATGCTTCCCGAGTACGCCGAGCTGCACTGCATCACCAACTTCACGTTCCTGAGGGGCGCGTCGCACTCGGAGGAGCTCGCCGCGCGCGCGGCGAAGCTGGGCTATGCGGCGCTCGCCGTCACCGACGAATGCTCCCTGGCAGGGGTCGTGCGCGCGCACGTCGCCGCGAAAGAGCACGGCCTGAGGCTCATCGTCGGCGCCGAGCTCAAGCTGGCGGACGGGCCGAAACTGGTGCTGCTTGCGACCGATCGCGAGGCCTACGGCAACCTGTCGCAGCTCATCACCGCGGCGCGGCGCCGCAGCCAGAAGGGAAGCTATCGCATAGTCTGGGACGATCTCGCCACCGGCGTTCCGGGCTGCCTCGTGTTGCTGGTTCCTGATGAGCCGCCGAACCTCGAGGATGCGCAGCGCATCGCTCGTCTCTTCCCCGGCCGCGCCTGGATCGCCGCGGAGCTTCACTGCGGGCCGGACGACCGGGCGCGGCTCGAGGCCCTCCTCGATCTCGGCCGCGCGGCGAAGCTTCCGCTCGCCGCGGCCGGCGACGTGCACATGCACGTGCGCTCGCGCCGGGCGCTGCAGGATACGCTGACCGCGATCCGGCTGCGCACGACGGTCGCGGAGGCGCGCGGCGCGCTCTACCCCAACGCCGAGCGCCACCTGCGGATGCGCATGCGGCTCGCGCAGCTCTATCCCCCGGCGCTGCTGGCCGAGACCGTGCGGATCGCGGAGCGCTGCACCTTCTCTCTCGACAGCCTGCGCTACGAGTACCCGGAGGAGCTCGCGCCGCCGGGCCACACCCCGGCCTCGTACCTGCGCGAGATCACCGAGGAAGGGCTGCGCGCGCGTTTTCCCGTCGGCGTGCCGGACAACGTCCGCGAGCTGATCGAGCACGAGCTCGCGCTCGTCGCGGAACTCGCCTACGAGCCCTACTTCCTCACCGTCTACGACATCGTGAAGTTCGCACGCGCCCGCGGGATCCTGTGCCAGGGCCGCGGCTCGGCCGCCAATTCCGCGGTGTGCTACGCCCTCGGCATCACCGAGGTCGATCCGGCGCGCATGAACATGCTGTTCGAGCGCTTCATCTCGCGGGAAAGAAACGAGCCGCCCGACATCGACGTCGATTTCGAGCACCAGCGGCGTGAAGAAGTTATTCAATACCTGTACGGCAAATACGGCCGCGACCGCGCGGCGCTCGCCGCAACCGTCATCACTTACCGCACGAAAAGCACGATCCGCGACGTCGCCAAGGCCCTCGGCTTCGATCTGCCGCAGGTGGACCGCCTCGCCCGCTCCTTCGCATGGTGGGACGGCCGGGACAGCGTGCGCGAGCGCCTCGCCGAGGCCGGCTTCGATCCAGCGAGCGAGCAAATCCAACGCCTCATCACCCTGGTCGCGACGCTGACGGGCTTCCCCCGCCACCTCTCGCAGCACACCGGCGGCTTCGTGTTCGCGCAGAGGCTCCTCTCGCGCCTCGTGCCGATCGAGAACGCGGCGATGCCCGAGCGGAGCGTCATCCAGTGGGACAAGGACGACCTCGACGCGCTGGGGCTCCTCAAGGTGGATGTGCTCGCGCTCGGCATGCTCTCCGCGATCCGCCGCGCGCTCGACATGATCTCCGGCTGGCACGGGACGCCGTTCGGCATGGCCGACGTGCCGCCGGAGGATCCGGCGGTCTACGAGATGATCCAGTGCGCGGACACGGTCGGCGTGTTCCAGATCGAGTCGCGCGCGCAGATGAGCATGCTCCCGCGCCTGAGGCCGAAAAATTTCTACGATCTCGTGATCGAGGTGGCGATCGTGCGCCCCGGCCCGATTCAGGGCGGCATGGTCCATCCGTATCTGCGCCGGCGCCAGGGGCTGGAGCCGGTCACCTATCCGAGCGCGGCGGTGAAGGCGGTGTTGAGCCGCACGCTCGGCGTCCCGATCTTCCAGGAGCAGGTCATGCAGCTCGCGATCGTCGCCGCGGGCTTCACGCCCGGGGAGTCGGATCACCTGCGGCGCTCGATGGCGGCGTGGCGCCGCAAGGGCGGGCTCGAGCACTTCGAGCAGCGGCTCGTCTCCGGCATGCTCGCGCGCGGCTACCAGCGCGAGTTCGCGGAGCGCATCTACCAGCAGATCCTCGGCTTCGGCGAGTACGGCTTTCCCGAGAGCCATTCCGCGAGCTTCGCGCTGCTGGTGTACGTGTCCTCCTGGATCAAGCGCCACGAGCCGGCGGCGTTCCTCGCGGCGCTTCTCAACAGCCAGCCGATGGGCTTCTACGCGCCGTCCCAGCTCGTGCAGGACGCGCGCCGCCACGGCGTCGAGGTGCTGCCGGCGGATGCCGCCGTCAGCGATTACGACTGCGTGCTCGAATCGCTGACAGTGACATCCACCGGGAAGGATGAAGGCGGAAGGATGAAGGATGACCTGGACGCTACGCTGAAGGATCGAACCGTAAGGGGGTCATCCCTCATCCTTCATCCCTCATCCCTCGCCCCCGGCGCGCCGGCGGTGCGGCTGGGTTTGCGCATGATCAGCGGCTTCGCCGAGGCCGTCTCCGCTCGGATCGTGGCGGCGCGCCGCGAGCGCGCCTTCGAATCGGTCGAAGATCTCGCCCGGCGCGCGCGCCTCGAGCGCCGCGACTTGAAGCTGCTCGCCTCCGCCGGCGCGCTGCGGTCCCTCTCGGACCACCGCCGCCTCGCGCACTGGGAAGTCGCGGGGATCGAGCGCGCAACGCCCGTTCTCGTCGACTGCCCGATCGATGAGCCACTGCCGCAGCTCGCGTCGCCAAGCGAGGCGGAAGAGCTCGTCGCCGACTACGCAAGCCTGGGGCTCACGCTCGGCCGCCATCCGCTGTCCCTGCTGCGCCCGCAGCTCGCGCGCATGCGGCTCGCCACCGCGGCCGAGCTGCGGGGACTGCCGCACGGGCGGTTCGCGCGCGCAGCGGGCATCGTCGTCGGCCGCCAGCGGCCGGACACCGCCTCCGGTGTCATCTTCGTGACCCTCGAGGACGAGACCGGCAGCGTCAACGTGATCGTGTGGCGCGACCTCGCCGACCGGCAGCGCCGCGAATTGCTGGGCTCACGCCTGCTGGGGATCCACGGAACGCTCGAGCGGGAGGGGGAAGTTGTGCACCTGATCGCGAAGCGGCTGGTGGATCACAGCGAGCTGCTGGGGGCGCTGCAAACCTCGAGCCGGGACTTTCATTAGCAGCGGGATGCGCGACTGAAGTAGAATCAGCCTTTCCGAGAACCCGCCATGGAGACGATCATGCAAAGCACATTCGCGCAGGTCCTGGCGTTAACGCTGGCGACGGCAGTGGCCACAGTGCTCGGCGGCTGCGACACCAGCCCGCCCACCAAGGAACAGAGGGAGTCCGTGAACTACGGTCCCAAGCCCGACGACTACCAGAGAATCATCCGCGATTACCTGAGAAACCGGCTGACCGATCCGACCGCCGCAATCATTGACTTCAAGGCGGGGCCGACGCAGATGTACCAGAAGGACGCGGCCTTCCGCGACCTGCAGTTCGGGTGGGCCGTCTGCACGATGGTGAACGACAAGAACACGCAGGGCGCCTTTACCGGGTTCGATCCGGCCGTCTACTTCATTCGCAACGGGAAGGTGGTGGCCGCGAACGGCGGTCCGGGCGACGGGCCGATCGGAACGCAGTTCGCGCGCAGGCAGTGCAAGGAGCTCGGCTACCAAGTTCCGTGAAGATTCTCGCCTCCAACAGCATTCGCGCGGTGATGGGCGAGCTCACCCCGCAGTTCGAGCGCGAGAGCGGGCGCAAAGTCTCTGTGAGCTATGACCCGGCCAAGGTCATGCTCGCGCGCATCCAGAAAGGCGAGACCGCCGATCTCGTCATCACCGGCTCGGGCGCGATCGATGAGCTCGTGAAGCAGGGACGGGTCCTCGCCGACAGTCGCCGGAGGCTCGCCCGTTGCAGCGTTGGCGTCGCCGTGCGTGCCGGAGCGCGCAAGCCCGGGATCGGCTCGGTCGAGGCGCTCAAGCGCGCGCTGCTAGAGGCGAAATCGGTCGCCTATACCGAGGAAGGCGCGAGCGGCATGCACTTCTCCGGCGTGATCGAGCGCCTCGGAATCGCGGAGGAGGTGCGAGCCAAGGCCGTGAGGCAGCCGGGTGGCCTGATCGGCGAGCTGGTCGCCGCGGGCAAGGCCGAGGTGGCAATCCAGCAGATTCCCGAGTTGCTTGCCGTACCAGGAATCGAATTCGTCGGTCCCCTGCCCGCGGAGATCCAGCTCGTCACTATCTCCTCCGCCGGCGTCTTCGCCCGCGCGGTGGAAGCGGAGGCGGCCAGTAGCTTCATCCAGTTCCTTCTCACCCCCGCAGCGGCACGGGTCATGAAAGCTAAGGGCCTGGAGCCAGTAACCGGTGGCGGGGGCGCCATCACCCCACCCTGAATCACCCGACCCGCAGGTTCGCGATGACCTCGGGATCGGGGTCCACCCCGAGCCCCGGTCCCTGCGGCACCGCGAGGCAGCCGTCCCGGTCCGGCATGATCGCGTCGTGCAGGGGATTCACCAAGAAATCGGCATCGTAGCGCTCGACCAGGCCCTCGCCCGGCATGGCCGCGATGCAGTGGATGGATGCGAGCAGGCCCGGGCCGAAGTATGCGGAATGCGGCACAACCGCCACGCCGCGGGCCTCGGCGAGCGCCATGACTTTGCGCATCTGCGTGACGCCACCCACTTTGGTGACGCTCGGCTGCGCGTAGCTCACCGCGCCTGCCGCAAGCAGGCCCATGAACTCGGGCAGCATCGCGTTCTCGCCCGCCGCGGTCGGGATCCCGCCTTCCGCCTGCACGCGCGCGAGCCCCGCGTGGTCCTCGGGCGGCCACACCGGCTCCTCCAACCACTTGAGGTCCAGAGGCTTCAGCTTGCGCGCCATGTCGATCGCCTCGGCGACCGTCCACGAACAGTTGCAATCCACCATGATGGGCACGCCAGGGCCGGCGGCGTCGCGCGCGGCCTGGATCGGCGACACCGTGATCTCGTGCAGCTTGATGTGGCGGTAGCCGCGCTTGAGCGCTTTGCCGACGTGATGCTTGACGGCGCCGGGCTGACCGTAACGCAGCAGACTCGCGTAGGCGGGGAGCCGCTCCCGCGCCGAGCCGCCGAGCAGGCGATAGAGCGGCTGCCCGGCGAGTTTCCCCGCGATATCCCACAGCGCGATGTCGATCGCCGACAGCGCGTACATCGCGGGCCCATTGCGTCCGACGCCGGCCAGGTTGCGCTGCAGATCGTCCACCAGCGCGCCGAACGCGGTCGGGTCGCGACCCACGCACATCGGGCCCACGAGGGTGTCGAGTGCCGCCCGCGTCGCCGGGAAGATGCGATGGCCGAAACCCTCGCCCCAGCCGGTGACGCCCGCATCGGTGTCGACGCGCACGAGCAGGATGTCCATGCTGGTGCGGGGACGCCCGGCCTGCGTCGGCACCACGGCGCCCTCGATGACCATCGGCAGGTTGAGGACGATCGTTTCGACTTTCGTGATCTTCATATTTGCTATAGTCTATGCCCGCCCCGCCGCCGCCGCAGTCCGCAGTCCGCAGTGTGGCCGCCCGGTGCACGGTGCTCGTCGCTCGACACTCGTTCCTCGTTACCCGTTAAGAAAAAGGGCATACCATGAAGATTGCCAGAACCACCGCGCATACGCTGCGCGTTCCATTCCAGTTCCCGCTGATCAAGGAGACCCAGCACGCGCTCGTCACTTTCGTCGAGATCGAGACCGACGACGGCCTGAAGGGCCACGCCTTCTCCGCCTACCCCCTGCGCTTCAGCATCTCCGATTTCATCAACCGGGAAGCGGGCCCGACGATCGCGGGCATGGACCCGCTCCGGCCCGAGGCGGTGCGCACGACGCTCTACTGGAAGCTTTCCAACAAGCACTACATGGGTACGTGGTCGTGCGCGGCAAGCATGATCGACGTCGCGCTGTGGGACATCAGGGGCAAAGCGCTCAAGCAGCCGATCTGGAAACTGATGGGCGGCGCGCGCGAAAAATGCCCGATCTACATTACCTGGGGCCTGCCCCGCTACAGCCGGGAGCAACTGGTGGAAGCGGCGAAGCTGATGATCGCCGAAGGGCACACCCAGCTCAAGATGGCGATCGCGGCCGGCTCCGATCCGTCGGCGCACATGTACGGCGAGCCGACCGATAACGACATCCTCGAGGACGCCGCGCGCATCCGCCACGTGCGCGACGCGCTGGGCGACAAGGTAACGCTCATGATCGACGCCAACAAGAACGCGAAATTGCCGCAGGCGATCCGCCTTGCCAAGCTCGTCGAGGACTGCAGGCTCGCGTGGTTCGAGGACCCCGTGCTGAAGGCCGACCCGCGGCTGATGGCGAAACTGCGCCGCGAGACCACGATCCCCATCGCGGCCGGCAGCAGCGGCACCTACGACCTTGCCTACCTGCGCGAGTATTTCGTCAACGAGGCCATCGACATCGCGCAGCCCAACGTGCGCGACATCGGCGGTTTCACCGGCGGGCTCTACGCGGCGGGCCTCGCGCAGGCATTCAACATCCAGCTCGAGATGGGCGGCAACTATCCCCACCTGAACATGCACCTGCACGCCGGCGTGCCCAATGGCGGGCGCGTCGAGTTTCATCTCGGCGGCTGGCGCATCGGCGAGGCGCTGTTCGACGGCACGCCGAAACCGGTAAAGGGGTGGGTGACGCTGACTGACGCGCCGGGGCTCGGTTTCACGCCCAAAGCCGGAATACTCGACCTTGCGGTCAAATGAATCTCCAGCTCAGCATCGGATTAGCGTCGAACCCGCGCACGTGGCCCATTTTCGACGGCCGCGTGAAGCCCGACGGCATCGACCTGATCCCGAGCCGCGTGCATCCCTCCGAGCTGTTCTGGCGCCAGCTGCGCTTCGCGGATTTCGACATTTCGGAGATGTCCTTCTCCTCCCTCATGATGGCGAAATCGAGGGGGGACGAGCGCTGGGTGGGCGTTCCGGTGTTCACCACGCGCAAGTTCTATCACGCTGCGATCCTGGTGCGGCGCAGCGCGGGCATCGCCGCGCCGGCAGACCTGAAGGGCAAGCGCGTCGGGGTGCCGGAGTACCAGCAGACGGCGGCCCTTTGGGCGCGCGGCGTGCTTCAGGAGGAGTTCGGTGTCGAGCCGCGGCACATGGAATTCTGGATGGAACGCGGCACGTCCCACAGTCATGCCGGCGCCGTCGGCTTTACCGCGCCCCCCGGGGTGACCATCCACACGATCCCGCCCGAGAAAAGCCTCGGCAGCATGATGCTCGCGGGCGAACTCGACGTAGCTCTTCATTACATCGTGGACCGTAACCTCGTCGATCGCAGCACCGCCGACTTGTGGAACCACCCGGACATCGGAACGCTCTTCCCCGACCCCGTCGCCGAGGGCGTGCGCTACTACCGCAAGACCGGCATTTTTCCCATCAACCATGGCATGGTGGTCAGGAAGGAGATCGCCGAGAAGCACCCGTGGGCGGTCTTGAATCTCGTCAAGGCCTTCGACCGCGCCAACGCAATTGCGGACCGCGAGCGCGTCGAGCACGTCGAATACCACGTTGCTGCGGGGCTGCTGCCGCCGGGAGCAACCGAGGCATTGCGCTCGCCGCTCGTGCGGCACGGCATCCGCGCAAACCGCAAGACGCTGGAGACCGCGGCGCGTTATTCCCACGAGCAGGGCCTGACGCCGCGCCCCGTCAAGCTGGAGGAGGTTTTCGCGCCGAGCGCGATGGAACAGTAGAATGAGACCTGTGGACGTGAACCTGCTGGGCCCCGGCTTCGCCGCGGAGGTGCGCGGGGTCGGGCTTGCCGAGGTGGCGGAGCGTGACGACGCCTACGCCGGCGTGCGCGCGGCATTCGAGTCGCACTCGGTGTTGGTGTTCCGCGGCCAGCCGATTACCGACGAGCTGCAGATCGCCTACTCCAAGCGCTTTGGACCCCTGGAAATCGCCAAGGCCGCTTCGCGCGGCGAGGGCACGCCATTTTCCGTCCTCACCAACATTGAGCCGGACGGCAGCCTCGTGCCGCCCGACCACAAGGAAGCGCTACGCGCGCGCGCGAACCAGCTCTGGCACACCGACAGCTGCTTCAAGGACCCGCCGGCGCTCGCTTCAGTGCTGTCGGCGCGCGTCATCGCGCCGGTCGGCGGCGAGACCGAGTTCGCGTCCATGCGGCTCGGCTGGGAGCGGCTGCCGGAGGCGACGCGGGCGCGCTTGAAGGATGCGTACGCCTGGCACGATTACGCGCATTCGCGCGGGAAGATCGCTCCTCATCTCGCATCCGAGCGCGAGCGGGCGACGCTGCCGCCGGTGCGCTGGCGGATCCGCTGGCGCAATCCCGCGAATGGGCGCGACTCGCTCTACGTGGCGTCGCACACCTTTGCGATCGACGGCATGGCGCAGGAGGAGGCTCAGGCCCTGATCGCGGAGCTGATCGAGCACACGACGGCGCCTGGCCACACCTATCTGCACCGCTGGCAGCCGGGCGACGTCATCATGTGGGACAACCGCTGCGTGCTGCACCGCGGCCGGCCGTGGCCCGGCGACAAGCCGCGTCACGTGGTGCGCACCACGATCACTGCGACCGACGCGGACGGGCTCGCCGACATGCGGCCGATGCGGCCGGCCGCCTGAGTGGGGATGTGCTGCCGAAAAAGCGGGACGACCAAAGCCCCCGCCATAAACCAGGGAAGTTACTCTCCCGGCTTACGGTTCTTCTCGGTGTGCCAGAGGTAGACGAAGAAGCCGACGATCGAGCCGATGAAAATGACACCGAAAGCGATGACCCAGATCATGTCGACGGTCTCGGAGGGCGGAGTAGCCGCTTCCATCTCTTTTGCGGCCGCAAACAACGGGCTTGACATCAGAAACAGCATAACTGCGGACAGGAACTTGGACATAAGTCTCCAGAGCGGTAACCCGCTGGTTGGTCAGGCGCCGGGAACGCGGGCATGTTGAAACCCTCAACCCGGCACGCCCATGATCTTACGCCAGGCTTACGCCACGCTGACTTAGAGAGTCCATGTCGTGACTGATGGCCAGTGCAAAAACACATACCGTTGCACTGATTAACCCTCGGAGTCCAAATAGTAATTCTGCCTTGCGCGCCGGCGTCATCCGGCGGCGGGCACCTCCCGCAAGAACACCGGCAGGTCCGTCGTCGGGGGGCGGGCGGGGACCTGGTAAAAGAGGTCGGCGACGAAGCCGCGGTGATAGGACGTGTGGTTTACGACGTGGAGCAGGATTTCGCCGCGCGTCATCACGCCCCGGTTGCCGCCGATGAGCGTGAAATTCACGCTTTCGTCCAGCGCTGCATCGGACAGCGCATCGCTCCAGGCGATATACCAGGCATCGATCTCCTGCTGAGCGCGCCACAGCTCGGTGAGCGAAGGATGGTCCGGCGTATTGCGCGCCGCGTAACCGTGCTCGCGTCCTTCGAGGTGTGCCTGCCAGATGCGGTCGATGACGTAGTTGTGATTGAGCGTGTGCACCATGTTCCGGAACAGGCTCTTCCGCTCCTTTGTCGCCTCGCCGGGGGGCAGGACGGCGACCGCGTCGAAGATGAGGCGGTTGGCCCAGGCGTTGTAGCGCGCAAGCATGCGCGCGGTGCGGATGGTGACCACGGTGTATCTCCAATGAGCCTGTCCGGTCCGGACAGACTTCGATTCTGCCACCGGGGGCGCGATCCGTGAACCGCAATCGGTGATAAGACGGAACCTCGCCGATCGCGCGCCACTGAGCGCGCACTTTCTTGGTATTCTTCCAGCGACGAGGGGCTCACAATGGCCCCTGTCCCCCTTTGGGGCGAGACGGAGAGACCGATGGCCGGAAACGTTACGCAGGATTTGGCGCGGTTTGCGGCTGGGCTGTCCTACGACCAGATACCGCAGCGCGCCCGGGAGCATTGCAAGAACCTGCTGCTTGACGCCGTCGCCTGTGCGCTAGCCGGGCACCGGGGCGAGGAAACACACCAGGTCGCGGCGTTTGCAGCGGGACTCGCCCAATCCCGGGAAAGCAGCGTCATGGGAGGCGACCGCCTCTCGCTCGCCGGCGCCACGCTGCTCAACGGCTACCTGATCACCGCAGTCACGATGTGCGACGTGCACCGCGCGACGCTCACCCACATCACGCCGGAAGTGATGCCGCCGGCGCTGGCAATCGCCGAACGCGATGCACTCTCCGGGCGCGAGCTGCTGGTCGCGCTCGCCGCCGGGAGCGAGACGATGACCCGCATCGGGACTGCCATGGACTGGCCCGCTGCGCGCGCCAGGGGCTGGCACGGCCCCGGCGTCCTCGGGCCTTTCGGCGCGGCCGCGGCGGTCGGCCGCTTGCTAGGCTTCGATGAGGAAACCATGGCGCGCGCGTTCGGCCTTGCGGGCAGCCAGTCCGCGGGCACGTTCGCGGCGTGGGGCACGCCGACCGTCAAATTCCACCAGTGCCGAGGCGCGCTCTCGGGCCTGATGGCGGCGCTGCTCGCCCAGCAGAAATTCGTGGCGACCCGCGAGTTCCTGACCGCCCCGGACGGGGGGCTGTTCAGCACTTACTCGAACGGCGGGCGGCCGGAAGCACTCACCGAAGGCCTGAGCAGGCGTTGGGAGCTCGAGAACATCGCGCTGCGCCTGTGGCCCTCCGCCTCCACCATACAGGGATTCGTCACGGCCATGTTCGACCTGGTGGAAAAGCACCGCGTGGGTTTCGACCAGGTGCGGAAATTGCGCGTGTCGCTCAACAAGACCGCTGTCGACATGCACGGAATTTTCCCGCGCTACCAGGGCAAATTCGAAGCGCTGCTTTCGACCCATTATTGCGCAGCCGCGATCCTTCATGACCGGGCGCTGACGCTCGCCCAGTTCGAGCCCGGGCGCTACAACGATCCCGTGCTCGCGCGCTTCGCGGCCGAGCGGGTGGAAATGAAGGCCGACCCCGCGCTCTCGGGAGTCCAGTGCGTGGTGGAGGCGGAAACCGTGGACGGTCGCACGGTCAGCATCCGCTGCGATCACCCGCGGGGCTCGCCCGAGAATCCGCTTACGCGTGCTCAGATCGAGGAAAAATTCCGGACATACGCCGGGGCGCTGCTGCCCGGGCCCGCCGTCGAGGAAGCGGTCGGGGCGATCGCGAGACTCGAGGAACTGAAGTCGGTGCGCCGGCTGATGGATCTGCTGAGGGTGGGTGATGTGACGCGCGCCCGCCGGTCTGCGTGACCGGCAAGGGAACGAGGATCAAGGCACTAACGCCGGGGAGGGAAATATGAAGAACGGGGCAAACGGCGGCCGAATCACCAGCCGCAATGCGCGTATCGAAGGCGGCCGGCATCTATAAGAGTCAGTGACGGCAACTGGAGGTCTTTGCTCATCCCTCATCTCTCACCCTTCATTCCTGATTGCCGCGCCAGCCGGCCGCGAGCCTCCGGGCCGGCGGTGCGCGAGCGGCACCGCTAGTATGCCGCCAGCCTTCCGACTGCCGCCGAAATGAACACCACCGCAAACGCGCCCGCCCTGGCGAGCGTGATCATCCTCAAGATACCGGACTTCGCGCGCAGGCCGGTCGCCGACCAGGTCAAGCTCAAGTCGCGGCTCGAGTCGCTGGTGGGATCAGCCATCAAGACGCTGCCGGTCGCCGCGCGCATCGTGCTCGACACCTTCGATGGCCTGGCGGTCGTGGTGCCCGCCAGGCCGCGCGCGGCGCTCGCGCTCGCCGCGCGCTCCCTGGCGGCCGCGGACATTCCGCTATGCATCGGCGTCAACCATGGTCCCGTCAAGCCGGTGATCGACGCGCTGCGCGGGCCGGGGGTGGTCGGCGACGCGCTCGCTTCGGGATTGACGCTGGCGAACGCCGCGACGCCCGGCCGTCTCGTCGCCTCGCGCTCGTTCCGCGAGGCCCTCAAAGCCGACTCCCCGGCCCGCGCGGCGGACCTGAGGGCCGCCGGAACGTTTACCGACGCGAACTTGCGCGCCCACGAGCTGTTCACGTTCGACCAGCGCGCGGCGCGGGCGCGGCGCTGGCGACTGTTCGCGCTTGGCACCCTCACCATCGCCGCCATCGTCGGGACTGGTTTCGGAGCGCGCTTCACGCGACTTGCATACGAACCCCCGCCGCCGCCGCCGGTGAAGCCCGCGGTCATCCTGCTCCAGATTCAGCCCCGCGGAGACGTGTTCATCGACGGCGTGTGGCAAGGCGCGAGTCCCCCCCTCACCCAGATCGAGGTCGACCCCGGTTCCCATACGATCGAAGTGCGCAACCGGCCGAGACCGCCGCTCGTGCTCGAGGTCAACCTGGGTCCCGGACAAGGCATGACGATAACGCACACGTTCACCGCGCCCCCACCCGCCCCGAAGAGCGCGCCCAAGAGCGTCGCGAAGCGCCCGGAAAAGAAGGTGGAGAAGAAACCAGTAGAACCCCGGCGGAAGACTCCGGGCGATTACTGGCGCCAGTTCCGCCGCGACATAGGGTTCTAGCAGATGAGCAAGGCGCCACTCAAGCGGCTCGGTCGCTACCGCCTCCTCGCGGAACTCGGGCGCGGCGCAATGGGGATCGTCTACCGGGCGCAGGACCCGTCGCTCAACCGTACGGTTGCGGTCAAGAGCATCATCCTGATGGACGACCCGACAACGCGCTCAGACTACGAGGCGCGCTTCCTCCAGGAAGCCAAGGCGGCGGGCGGGCTCAACCACCCCAACCTGGTCACGATCCACGACGTCGGGCGCGAGGGCGATGTCGCGTACATGGCGATGGAGCTGCTCGAAGGGACGGAGCTGCGCGCGCTGATGGCGCGCGGGCGCGTGCCGCTGCCATTCGCTCTCGACGTCCTGGCACAGGCGGCGGACGGCCTCGCGCACGCGCACGAGCACGGCGTGGTCCACCGCGACATCAAGCCCGGCAACATCATGGTCGTGCACGACCGCATCGCGAAGATCATGGATTTCGGGATCGCGCGGGTGCGCGCATCCGACGTTAAGACGCAGACCGGGGCGATACTCGGCTCGCCGCGCTACATGTCGCCGGAGCAGGTGACCGGGCAGCCGGCGGATCTCAGGTCCGATATCTTCTCGCTCGGCGTGGTGCTGTACGAGCTGGTGACGGGTGAGCCTCCGTTCACCGCGCCCACCGTCACGCAGCTCATGCACCAGGTCGCGACCGCGACACCCCGCCCGCCGAGCGCCACCAATCCCGCGGTGCCTGCGATGCTCGACCTGATCGTCGCCCGGGCGCTGCAGAAGTTGCCGGCCGAGCGTTACCAGAGCGCGGCGGAGTTCGCCTCCGACCTGCGCTCCTGCCTGGCCGAGCTTACCGGCGGTCGGAGCCCGCAGCCTGCGGGGGCGGCACCGGCCCCCCCAAAAGCCGGCGCGGCGACGGTTGCACAGGCCGGCGTGCCGCTGGAAAAGACCGCCGCTGCCAGCGAGCCCACAACCAGGACCGCCACGTCCACGGTAGCCGACGCCGCAACGCATCTTGCCCTATCCCGGAAATTCGACTCCGCGGCAGCCTTGCAGCGGCTGTCGAAGCTCGCGGAAGCAAGCGGCGCGGATGGGGCTGATCAGCAGGGTTCTACCCCCCGCCGCAGCGTCTTCGCCCGCCTGTGGCGGTATCCCGGACGCCTACTCTTCGCGGTGGCGGTTCTCGCCGCGAGCGCCACTGCCTACTTCATCGCCTACTATTACTGACTCGGCCGCATCGACGAGGTGATCGTTCGAGTGCGCGCTCGAATAGGACCCCTACTACATGCCGGCGCTGCTTGGACTCGAGTTCATCCGGCGCGATGGCCTGCAGGGCTTGTAGGCGAATCGAGCAATCGCCAAGTCGTTCTCCTAACAAATACGGGGTTTATGTGGCGCTCGAGCCCGTCGAATCTGTGGAGATAATCACGCGCACCCGGCGGTCACGGATGTATGCTTACAGCATTTTTGAACGCCGGGGTGTTCCGGCAGGTCGAAGCAGTTTGCAGGCGTCGGGAAAAAAGGTGATCCGGGGACGACATGCAGGAACCAGCAGGTCCCAATCGACGGCTAGTCCATCTCGCGCAGATCAGCCTGCTCGCTGTAGTCTATTTTTTCGCGGCAAAGCTCTCCCTGTACTTCGCCATTCCGCCCGGTCATGCCACCGCTGTCTGGCCGCCGTCCGGAATCGCGCTCGCAGCCACGCTCCTGATCGGCAACCGCCTCTGGCCCGGCGTCTGGCTCGGCGCCGCGCTGGTGAATTACACCGTTAGTTCTTCCCCGATCCTGGCAGTGCTGTTGGGCACCGGCAACGCCCTGGAGGCGCTCGCCGGCGCTGCGCTCATCCGGCGCTACATGGGCGTCCCCCGCCGTTTCGAGCACTGTAGAGACGTCATCATATTCGTCGCCATCGCCGCCCTGATCTGCACGATCGCGTCCACGGTCGCCGTCTTGTCGATGGGCACCCTGGGTCTGGTGTCCTGGACGGATATTCCTGCCAACTGGTGGACTTGGTGGCAGGGCGATGTCAGCGGGATCATCATCGTCACGCCGCTCATCCTGAGCTGGCGCCTGCGCAGGGCCGCGCCCTGGTCACGCGGAAAAAAGCTTGAAGCATTCTGCCTGGGCGGGCTGCTGCTGATCGTCACTCACTTCGTTTTCGGCGATGCCACGGAGTTTCTCTCTCCGTTCCCGCTGACATTTGCGATCCTGCCACTCATGATGTGGGCGGCGCTGCGTTTCAGCCAGCGCGTGGTGACGACGGCGACGGCGGTGGTCAGCGCCTTTGCCATCGACTATACGATCCATGGCATCGGTCCATTCTCGCTCTGGTCGATGAATGAATCGCTGCTCATCCTGCTGGCGTTCATCAGCACGGTGGTCATCACCAGCCTGGCGTTGAGCGCGCTGAAGATCGAGCGCGGCCGCGCCGTGGAACAGCTCGAGCGGCTTCTAACCGAGTTCCGCGAACAGGCGGTCACCGATCCGCTGACCGGTCTCTACAACCGCCGCTACCTGTGGGAGTTCCTGCGCCGCGAGTGGGTCCGGGCCAAACGCAAGGACGACCCGCTGGCCGTGATGATGATAGACCTCGATCATTTCAAACGCATCAACGACGCCCACGGTCACGAGGCCGGAGACTTCGTGCTGACCGCCGTCGCCGCGCTGCTCAGGAACCGGATCCGCAGCAGCGATATCGTTTGCCGATATGGGGGAGAGGAGTTCGCTCTCGTCCTACCCGAAGCCACGCTGGAAAGCGTGCGTTTGCGGGCGGAGGACATCCGGAAGTCGATCAAGAATCTTGAACTCACTCATCACGGTGTGCCGCTCGGCCCGATCACGGCCTCGCTCGGCATTGCACTTTTTCCGGACCACGTAAATGATCCGGAATCCCTCATCCATGCGGCCGATGCGGCCCTGTACGAGGCGAAGGGTGCGGGACGCGATCGAGCCGTCTTCAGCTCGCCGGGGCGATTCGCGCACATGCCCGCAGACCGGGCCACGCCCTCGTGAGATAATCGCCCCAAGCCACGAAGAATGTGGCGGGAGCGTTTTCCGAAAATCGAACACTCCGCGCCGGGCGATACAGGGCCGGAACTTTGCATCCATGCCGAATGCGGGCGACCCACTGATCAGGATCAAGTACCTCAGGTTCGCCTACGGGCGGAACGTGGTCCTCAAGGGCATCGATCTCGAGGTGCCGCGCGGAAAGATCGTCGCGATCCTCGGCGCGAGCGGCTGCGGCAAGAGCACGCTGCTGCGCCTGATCGGCGGGCAACTGAAGCCCCGCGGCGGCTTCGTGGAGGTGGAAGGCCGGGTCGTGCGCGACATGGGGGACGACGAGCTCTACGGCATGCGCCGCAAGATGGGCATGATGTTTCAGAAAAGCGGCCTGTTCACGGATCTCTCGACCTTCGAGAACATCGCCTTCCCCATGCGCGAGCGCACGGCGCTGCCTGACTCGATGATCCGGGACCTGGTGATGATGAAGCTCCACGCCGTGGGGCTGCGCGGCGCCCACAAGCTGATGCCGAACGAGTTGTCGGGCGGAATGCAGCGGCGCGTCGCGCTGGCGCGCGCGATCGCGCTCGACCCCATGCTCGTCATGTACGACGAGCCGTTTGCCGGGCTCGACCCGATCTCGCTCAACGTGATCGCGAATCTGATCCGGCGTCTGAACGACGCGCTGGGAGTGACCTCCATCGTGGTCACCTACGACGTGGTGGAATCGCTCAAAATCGCCGATTACATCTACTTCATCTCTGACGGGGTCGTCGCCGCGCGCGGCACCGTCGAGGAGGTGAAGACCTCGCGGGATCCCTTCGTGCGGCAGTTCGTGGATTGCCTCCCCGACGGACCGGTGGCGTTCCACTACCCCGCCAGGCCGGTCGCCGCCGATCTGCGGCTCAGCGCCTCCTGAGCCGGCAGCGCGTCCCCGGGGCGTCGCTACAGCGCGAGCGGCGGTTGTTCGCCGGTATCGTAAACGAGCCGTTCACCATCGACTCGCGCAAGCTGGTTGAGCGCGTGCTCCTTGCCCTGCCCCGGGTTCACGAGGTGGAGCACGCGGACGCCGCGGGCGACAAGGCTGTCGGCAAGCAGATAGCGGTGACATCGCCACGGCAGCCGCTCGGCGCACATGATCGCGGTGCGCCTGCCGCGGCCGTTCGCGGCGAGGCGATCGAGCGCCTGCCGGAATTCCTCCGACGCCATGTGGCCGGCATAGGCGCGGAAGCCCGGGTTTTTGAGCGCGACATGCGGCGAGTTCGGTTCGGGCTTGCGGCGGCCGCCGAGCGCTGTCCCCTCCCAGACGTAGCAGATCCCCGCCTCTGCGAGCGAGCTCTCGAGCGACGCGCGCGCGAACTGCGGGTGACGGCGCGATGCGGGGTAGGCGCGGACGTCCA
This sequence comes from Burkholderiales bacterium, assembly GCA_035456985.1. Classification (GTDB taxonomy): domain Bacteria; phylum Pseudomonadota; class Gammaproteobacteria; order Burkholderiales; family SG8-41; genus SG8-41. The sequence continues at coordinate 17,254 of DATICE010000079.1, forward strand.
CCAGGCACTCGATCGCCGCGTCCCTGAGCAGCCCCACGAATTCTTCGATGGAGCGATTGCCGTGGCCGACCGTATAGATCACCGCTCACCCGCTATATCGACGGCATCGCCGATCCGCAAGCCGAGCCTGGCCGCCGCACTGTCGGAATTCGCGGCGATTTCCGCGAGACCAACGCTGTTCTCGTACCAGAACGCCTCCCCCGCCGGCGCGTCGGAAAAGAACCGTGCACGCACGATCCGGCGGCCCCCGACCGCCAGCTGCGCCGTGCGCGGCAAGCCGCTCGCGCGCAGCCCCGTCACCGCATTTCCATAATGATCCACGTAGACGACCTCGGCGAGATCATCCGGCCCGAAGCTGGCTACGAGCGCAGCCTTTTTCAGCGCGGCGCGCTTGCGCTCGCCCCGCGCCAGCATGCCGGCGACCGGCGCAAACAGGTCCCTTCCGTGGAAGGAGGCGGAGAGCTCCTTCGGCCGCCACCCGATCGAGTACGCCTCGCAATTCCTGGCGCGCGCCACCGCCACCGAGATCAGGCCGTTGTCGGGCCCCACGAGCCAGCGGCCATCGGCGAGCACCGCCACCGGTGCGCGCGGCCCGCCCACGCCGGGGTCCACCACGGCCACCGTGACGCTGTCCTTGGGAAGCCGCGCCGCAAGCGCCGCGAGAAGGTGCGCTCCTGCCCTGACGTTGAATGCGGGCCCATCGTGAAGGAGATCGATCACGACCTCCTTCGGCGCGTGGCTATGCAGGGCCGCCTTCACCTGCCCGACGTAGATCCCTGTAGCGCCGAAGTCCGTGAACAGGAAGATCATGCGAGGATTTTATACGCACCAAAAGAAAAAGCCGGCTTGCGGCCGGCTTTGAAGATGATGCCTGGTGTGGTTCATGCGGCCTTTGCGGCCTTCTCTTTCGCCCCCCTGCGGGCCCCCTCCTTGTCCGTTGCCGCCTTCGCATCCTTGCTCTGCGCGCCCTGCGCACTCTCCTCCGGGCGATCCATCAGCTCGACGAACGCCATCGGCGCGTTGTCGCCCTTGCGGAAGCCGGACTTGAGGATGCGGAGATAACCGCCATTCCTCTTGGCGTAGCGCGGCCCCAGCTCGTCAAATACCTTCACCACCACCTCGCGGTCGCGGAGCCGATTGAAGGCGAGCCGGCGGTTCGCGAGCGAGGGCTTCTTGCCGAGCGTGATGATGGGCTCGACCACGCGCCGCAGCTCCTTTGCCTTGGGCAACGTGGTCTGGATCGCCTCGTGCCGCAGCAGCGAGTTCGCCATGTTGCGGAACATCGCCAGGCGATGACTGCTGGTGCGGTTGAGCTTTCTTAATCCGTGACGGTGACGCATGACTCGATCCTCATCCCTGCATTTTCTCCAGTCCTACCGGGGGCCAGTTCTCGAGCTTCATGCCCAGGGTAAGGCCCCGCGTGGCGAGGACCTCCTTGATCTCGTTGAGCGACTTGCGGCCCAGGTTCGGGGTCTTGAGGAGCTCGGTCTCGCTCCTCTGGATCAAGTCGCCGATATAGTAGATGTTCTCGGCCTTGAGGCAGTTTGCCGAGCGCACGGTCAGCTCGAGATCGTCCACCGGCCGCAGCAGGATCGGGTCGATCTGGGTCGCCTTCTTCTCCTCGATCTGCGTCGGCAGGCCCTTCAAGTCCGCGAATACGGTGAGCTGCTCGACGAGTATGCGCGCCGCGTAGCGCACCGATTCCTCGGGATCGATCGCGCCATTGGTCTCGACGTCGATCACGAGCTTGTCGAGGTCGGTGCGCTGCTCGACGCGCGCCGCCTCCACCGCGTAGCTCACGCGGCGCACCGGGCTGAATGATGCATCGAGCAGGATGCTGCCGACGGCGCGCCCTTCCTCGGGGCTCGCCTTGCGCGTCGTCGCCGCGATGTAGCCGCGCCCCTGCATGACCTTGATCTCCATGTCGAGCTTGCCGCCCGCGGCGAGGTGAGCGATGACGTGGTCGGGATTAACGATCTCCACGTCGTGCATTGGCTCGATGTCGCCGGCGGTGACTACGCCCTCGCCCGACTTCTTGAGCGAGAGCAGCGCCTCCTCGCGATTGTGCATCTTCAGCACGACGCCCTTGAGGTTCAACAGCAGGTCCACCACGTCCTCCTGCACGCCGTCGATGGTGGAATATTCGTGCAGCACGCCGCCGATCTTGACCTCGGTCGCCGCGTAGCCCGGCAGCGAGGAGAGGAGCGTCCTCCGGAGCGCGTTGCCGAGCGTGTGTCCGTAGCCGCGCTCGAACGGCTCCATCGTGAGCCGGGCGTGGTACGGCGAGATGTTCTGGACGTCGATGATGCGGGGCTTGAGAAAGCTGCTGCTTGCCATGGTTCGATGACCTCTTGCGACGATTATTTCGAGTAGAGCTCGACCACCAGCGATTCGTTGATGGTGGACGGGAGCTCCGTGCGTTGCGGCCGTGCCTTGAACTTGCCCTTGAGCGCCTTGGCGTCGACTTCGAGCCACTCCGGAAAGCCGCGTCCCTCCGCCGCTTCCGCCGCGCCCTTGACCCGCAGCTGCTGCTTCGCCTTGCCGGCGACCTCGATCACGTCGCCGGGGCGACAGATGAACGAAGGTATATTGACGCGCCGCCCGTTCACCAGGATGCCGTTATGGCGCACGATCTGGCGCGCCTCGGTGCGGGACGAGCCGAATCCCATGCGGTAGGTGACCGTGTCGAGCCGGCTCTCCAGGAACTGCAGCAGGTTCTCGCCAGTGATGCCCTTTTTCCGCTCCGCTTCGTGGTAGACCTTGCGGAACTGGCGCTCGAGCAGGCCATAGATGCGCCGCACCTTCTGCTTCTCGCGCAGCTGCACGCCGTAGCCCGAGAGCCGGGTGTTCTTCTGGCCGTGCTGCCCCGGCGGATAGTTGCGGCGCTCGATGGCGCATTTGTCGGTGAAGCACTTCTCGCCCTTGAGGAAAAGCTTCTCCCCTTCCCGGCGGCACTGCCGGCACTTCGCGTCGAGATTTCTGGCCACGTGGGTTCTCCTGGGGATCTTAAACGCGACGCTTCTTCGGGGGACGGCAGCCGTTGTGCGGCACCGGCGTCACGTCGGATATCTGCGTGATCTTGAAACCGGCCGCGTTGAGCGCACGCACCGCCGACTCGCGCCCCGGTCCCGGGCCCTTGATGTGCACTTCGAGGTTCTTCACGCCGCACTCCTGGGCAAGCGCGCCCGCACGTCCGGCGGCTACCTGCGCGGCGAAGGGCGTGCTCTTGCGCGAGCCCTTGAAGCCGTTCGAGCCGCAGGTCGCCCACGCGAGCGTGTTGCCCTGGCGGTCCGTGATGGTGACGATGGTGTTGTTGAAAGAGGCGTGGATGTGGGCAATGCCCTCCGCCACGTTCTTCTTGACCTTCTTGCGTACCCGGGTGCTGGCTTTGGCCATGTCTGGATTCCTCGTTATGCGGTGACCGCGCGGATGATCTTGATGGCGGCCTTGCGCGGGCCTTTGCGCGTGCGTGCATTGGTGCGCGTGCGCTGGCCGCGCACCGGCAGCCCCAGGCGATGGCGCTTGCCGCGCCAGGTGCCGAGGTCAATCAGGCGCTTGATGTTCATCGAGACTTCGCGCCGCAGCTCGCCCTCGACGGTGACCTTGGATACCTGCTCGCGCAGCTTGTCCATCTGCGTGTCGGAGAGGTCCTTGACCTTGATCGAATGGTTGACGCCGGCGGCAGCGCAGATTGCGCGCGCGCGCGCGCGGCCGACGCCGAAGATCGCCGTCAGCGCGATCTCCGCGTGCTGATGGTTGGGAATATTCACTCCGCCGATTCGTGCCATGCTTCTATCCTCTCGTCACTGATCACTCATCACTGTCAATCAGCCCTGGCGCTGCTTGTGGCGCGGGTTCTTGCAGATCACCCGCACTACGCGCTTGCGGCGGACGATCTTGCAATTGCGACAAATTCTCTTCACCGATGCCAGTACTTTCATCTCTGTATCCTCAAGTCACAATCCGCGAATCACGCGCCGTCACCGGGCGCGGAACACGATTCGCCCGCGCGACAGGTCGTAGGGCGTCAGTTCCACCGTCACCTTGTCCCCCGGCAGGATGCGGATATAGTGCATGCGCATCTTGCCCGAGATGTGGCCGAGCACCACGTGCCCGTTCTCCAGCTTCACCCGAAATGTCGCGTTGGGCAGGGTCTCCACGATCTCGCCCTGCATCTGTATGGTCTCTTCCTTGGCCATCAGCGCGTCGGAAACATGCCACCCTTGAAGTTGGCCTTCTTGAGCAGGCTCTCGTACTGGTGCGACATGATGTAGGCCTGCACCTGCGCCATGAAGTCCATGGTCACCACCACGATGATGAGGAGCGAGGTGCCGCCGAAGTAGAATGGCACGTTCTTCCACACGATCAGGAACTCCGGCAGCAGGCACACCAGCGTCACGTAGAGCGCGCCGGCCAGCGTCAGGCGCATCATGATTTTCTCGATATAGCGCCCGGTCTGCTCGCCCGGACGGATGCCCGGCACGAAGGCACCGCTCTTCTTGAGGTTGTCAGCCGTCTCCTTGGGATTGAACACCAGCGCGGTATAAAAGAAGCAGAAGAAAATGATTGCGGAAGCATAGAGCAGCGTATAGATCGGCTGCCCCGGCGAGAGCGTCGCCGCAATGTCCTTTAGCCACGTCATCCCGTCGCCCTGGCCGAACCATCCCACCAGCGTCGCCGGGAAGAGAATGATGCTGGAGGCGAAGATCGGAGGAATCACGCCGGACATGTTGAGCTTCAGCGGCAGGTGCGAGCTCTGGCCTCCGTAGACCTTGTTGCCCACCTGACGCTTCGCGTAATTCACGAGGATGCGGCGCTGGCCGCGCTCGACAAAGCAGACGAACGCCGTCACGCCGGCGACCAGTGCCCCGATGAAAAGCACCATCAGGATCGAGAGCGCCCCGGTGCGCTGCAGCTCGAGCGTCCCGACGACCGCCTGCGGGAGTCCGGCGGCGATGCCGGCGAAGATGATGAGCGAGATGCCGTTGCCGACGCCGCGCTCGGTAATCTGCTCGCCGAGCCACATCAGGAACATGGTGCCGGTCGCGAGCGTCAGCATGGTAGTCAGCCGGAACGCGAGCCCGGGCTCGATCACGAGCCCTTGCTGCGCCTCGAGCCCGACCGCGATTGCCATGCCCTGGAACAGCGCCAGCCCGGCGGTGAAGTAGCGCGTGTACTGGGTGATCTTGCGCCGGCCCGCCTCGCCTTCCTTCTTCAGCGCTTCCAGCGTGGGGGAGACGACGCTCATCAGCTGCATGATGATCGAGGCGGAAATGTAGGGCATGATGCCGAGCGCGAACAGCGAGAAGCGCTCGAGCGCGCCGCCCGAGAACATGTTGAACATGTCGAGAATGCCGCCGCGCTGGGAGCGGAACAGCTCCGCCAGCCGCTCCGGGTCTATGCCCGGCACCGCGATGAACGTGCCGATCCGGAATACGACAAGCGCTCCAAGCAGAAACAGCAGGCGGCGTTTGAGGTCGCCCATTTTGCCCAGGCCGAGCGGTGAGTTGGTGGTAGCCAAGTCTCGAGTCCCCTGTCGCTACTTGTCCGTCGCCCCGCCAGGCGCCGGCTTGGCGCCGGCGGCGGGCCCGCCCTTGCCTTTGGGCGCGACCGGCTTCTGCGCAGGCGCCGGCGCTTCCACGCTGCCTCCGGCCGCCTCGATTGCCGCGCGCGCGCCTTTCGAGACCAGCAGACCTTTCAACGCGACCTTGCGCTTGATCTCCCCCGCGAGGATCACCTTGGCGCGCAACGCCAGCGGCGGCACTACGCCCGTGGACTTGAGCACCGCGAGGTCGATGGCGTCGTCCGAGATTCGCTGCAGGTCGGAGAGCCGAACTTCCGCGGTTTCGTCCTTCTTGTGCGAATTGAACCCGCGCTTCGGCACCCGCCGCTGCAGCGGCATCTGACCGCCCTCGAATCCGACCTTATGAAAGCCGCCGGAGCGGGATTTCTGACCCTTGTGCCCGCGCCCCGCGGTCTTGCCGTGGCAGCCGAAGCCCCGGCCCACGCGCTTCTTGCCGCGGTTAGAGCCCGGCGCCGGCTTGATCTCGTTCAGCCGCATGTCAGCCCTCGCATTTCACTAGATAGGCCACCGCGTTGATCAGCCCGCGATTGGCGGGCGTGTCGGGCAGCTCCACGGATTGGCGAATCTTTCGCAAGCCCAGCCCGCGCACGCAGGCGCGATGCGACTGCTTGGTCCCGATCGGGCTCCGGATGAGCGTCACCTTGATTCTTCCCGTACTCGATTTCGTCATGCTCATCCCGTGATTTCCTCGACCTTCTTGCCGCGCTTGGCGGCGATCTCGGCCGGCGTGGTCATCTCCGTCAGTCCGTTGATGGTGGCGCGCACCACGTTGTAGGGGTTGGTCGAGCCCAGGCACTTGGCGAGCACGTTGTGCACGCCCATCACCTCGAACACCGCGCGCATCGGACCGCCGGCGATGATGCCGGTGCCGTCGGACGCAGGCTGCATGTAGACGCGGGAGGAGCCGTGATGGCCGATCACCGCGTGCTGCAGCGTGCCGCCCTTCAAATTGACCTTTACCATTCTGCGGCGCGCCTCCTCCATCGCCTTCTGCACCGCGACCGGCACTTCGCGCGCCTTGCCCTTGCCCATTCCGATGCCGCCGTCGCCGTCGCCGACCACGGTCAACGCGGCGAAGCCGAGCACGCGGCCGCCCTTCACCACCTTGGTGACGCGGTTGATCGCGACCATCTTCTCGCGCAGCCCGTCGCCGCGATCCTCGCCCGTCTGCATCTTGGATGCCTGCAATTTCGCCATAATCTGGATCCCTGGAGGTCCTAGAACTTGAGGCCCGCCTCGCGCGCGGCTTCCGCCAGCGCCTTGATGCGTCCGTGAAATCTGTAGCCGGCGCGGTCGAACGCGACCGCTTCGATGCCGAGCTTCTTTGCCCGCTCGGCAATGCGCCGGCCGACTTCGGCCGCCGCCTTGACATTGCTCCCGTGTTTGACGCCCTTGCGCAGCTCGGGTTCGACCGTGGAGGCAGCCGCCAGCACCTTCGCGCCGCTCGAATCGATCAGCTGCGCATAGATATGGCTGTTCGAGCGGTGCACGGTGAGGCGCGCCGCGGCGAGCTCGGCGATGCGGGCACGGGTCTTGCGCGCCCTGCGCAGCCGTTGAGTATTCTTGTCGAACATGGCTCGCCGCTCCCGCTACTTCTTCTTGGTTTCCTTGATCACGACCTGCTCGGCTGCGTAGCGCACGCCCTTGCCCTTGTAGGGCTCGGGGCTGCGATAGGCGCGCACCTCGGCCGCCACCTGGCCCACGAGCTGCCGGTCCGTGCCCTTGATCACGATTTCGGTCTGAGTCGGCGTCTCCACCTTAACGCCTTTCGGCATGGGATGGGACAGGGGGTGGGAGTAGCCGAGCGTCAAATTGAGCTTGTCGCCTTGTGCCTGCGCGCGGTAGCCCACGCCGACGAGCGTCAGCCGTCTCTCGAAGCCCTGGGTGACACCCGTCACCATGTTCGCGACCAGCGCCCGCAGCGTGCCCGACATGGCGTTGGCGTGCCGCGAGTTGCCCGCCGACTTGAACTGGATGCTGTTATCCACCTTTTCGACCTGGACTTCGGGCGCGATCCGCTGGGTGAGGCTCCCGAGCGGGCCCTTCACCTGGATCTCGCCCGGCGTCAGGGTCACCTCGACCTTCTGCGGCAGAACGATGGGGGCTTTTCCGATTCTCGACATGTCTCGCTTTCCTTTACGCGACGATGCACAGCACTTCGCCGCCGACCCCCATGCCGCGGGCCTTGCGATCGGTCATCACCCCGCGCGAGGTCGAGACGATCGCGACACCGAGCCCGTTCATGACTTTCGGCAGCTCGTCCTTGGGACGATAGATCCGCAACCCCGGGCGGCTCACGCGCTCGATGCGCTCGATTACCGGCTTGCCGGCGTAGTATTTGAGGCTGATCTCGAGCTGGGGCCTGCCCTCCTGCTCACGCACCGCGAAGTCCTCGATATAACCCTCGTCCTTCAGCACCTGGGCAATCGCGCTCTTGAGCTTCGACGCGGGCATCGCCACCGACTGCTTCTCTGAATGCTGCGCGTTGCGGATGCGCGTCAGCATGTCGGCTATGGGATCGGTCATCGGCATGTGGGTCGGTCTCCTACCAGCTCGCCTTGATCACGCCCGGAATCTCTCCGTGCAGGGCGATCAGGCGCAGCTTGCCGCGCGCGATCCCAAACTTGCGGTAGACGCCGCGGGGCCGCCCGGTCAGCGCGCAGCGGTTGCGCAGCCGCACCGGCGAGGAGTCGCGCGGCAGCTTCTGCAGCTTCTCGCGCGCCGCATAGCGCTCCTCGGACGAGAGCTTCTGGTTGCCCGCAGTTGCGAGCAGCTCCTTGCGCCGGCCCGCGTATTTCTTGACGGTCTCGCGGCGCTTCTTGTCACGGTTGATCAGGGCCGTTTTTGCCATAGAGTCTGCCTCGCGGGCTCCTAGTTCCTGAACGGGAAGCGGAAGGCGCCGAGCAGCGCCTTCGCCTCGTTGTCCGATTTCGCCGTCGTGGCGATGGTGATGTTCATTCCCCGGATCGCGTCGATCTTGTCATACTCGATCTCGGGGAAGATGATCTGCTCCTTGACGCCCATGTTGTAGTTGCCCTGGCCATCGAAGGCCCTGCCGGAAATGCCGCGGAAATCCCGGATGCGCGGCATCGCGATGTTGACCAGCCGGTCGAGAAACTCGTACATGCGCCTGCCGCGCAGCGTTACTTTGCAGCCGATCGGGTAGCCGCTGCGGATCTTGTAGGTGGCGATCGATTTGCGCGACTTGGTGACGATGGGCCGCTGCCCCGCGATCTTGGTCATGTCAGAGACCGCGTTGTCCATGATCTTCTTGTCCGCCACCGCCTCGCCTACGCCCATGTTGAGCACGATCTTCTCGATGCGCGGCACCTGCATCGAGCTCTTGTAGCCGAACTGCTCCATCAGCTGCTTCACCACGGTGTCGCGATAGAGGATTTGCAGGCGCGGCACCGGGGCGGGCCGCTCGGGTTTGCGCTCCTTCTGCTCCTTCGGAGCCGGGGCTTCCTTCGACTCGGGCCTGGGCTGCCTCGCCTCCTTAGGCGAAGCGGACGGCCTGGCGTCCTTCGGAGCCCGGGCGTCTGCCGCGCCGCCCTTGGCGTCCTTCTGGCCCTTGGCGTCCCGGGCCGGCTTGGGATCCTTGGCGTCCCTGCTCTTGGCTGCGCTCATCTGTCGATCACTTCGCCGTTGGACTTGTAATAACGAACGCGGCGGCCGTCTTCCAGCACGCGGATGCCGACGCGGTCGCCCTTCTTGGTCGCCGGGTTGTAGAGGGCCACGTTCGAGACGTGCAGCGGCATGTCCCGGTCGACGATGCCGCCGGTCACACCTTTCATGGGGATCGGGCGCTGGTGCTTCTTCACCCGGTTCGCGCCTTCTACCACGACGTGCTCCGCGTCGACGATCTTCAACACGGTGCCGCGCTTGCCCTTGTCGCGCCCGTTTGTCACGATCACATCGTCGCCCTTGCGGATCTTGTGCATGGCCGTTCCCCTCACAGCACTTCCGGCGCGAGCGAGACGATCTTCATGAAGCGCTCGGTGCGCAGCTCCCGCGTCACCGGCCCGAAGATGCGGGTGCCGATCGGCTCGAGCTTGGGCGTCAACAGCACCGCCGCGTTCGAGTCGAACTTGATCAGCGAGCCGTCGTTGCGGCGCACGCCTTTCGCGGTGCGCACTACCACGGCGTCGTAGATCTCGCCCTTCTTGACGCGCCCGCGGGGAGCGGCGTCCTTTACGCTCACCTTGATGACGTCACCGATGCCGGCATAGCGGCGCTTCGAGCCGCCCAGCACCTTGATACACATCACGGAGCGCGCGCCGGTGTTGTCGGCCACGTCCAATATGGACTGCATCTGTATCATCGATCTCTCGCTAAACTCGCTTCCCCAACTTGGCCGCTCAGTTTCCTCAGCTCGGCCAGTATTGGAGCCCGTCCGGGTCGGTCGCCGAGCCCTCATTTACGTCATGGGGGCGCGCCGAAAAGGTTGCGGATTATACGTCCATCCTGCTGATTGCGCAACGCAAAATCATGGCGTTATACGATCTTTGCCTTCTCCATCAGCTCGACCACGCGCCAGCTCTTGGTGCGCGCGATCGGCCGGCATTCCTCGATCCGCACCAGGTCGCCTTCCTTGCACGATCTGGCCTCGTCGTGGGCGTGATAGCGGCTCGAACGCGTGATGACCTTGTTGTAAAGGGGGTGCGTGACGCGCCGCTCCACCAGTACGGTAACGGTCTTCTGCATCTTGTCGCTGACCACGCGGCCGACCAGCCGGCGCTTGTTCGCTGCCTCGCTCATGATCTTCCCTCTGACCCGGTAATGCGTCCCTTCTCTTCGATCACGGTGCGCACTCGCGCGATGTCGCGCCGCACCTTGCTCAATTGACTGGTGTTGGTGAGCTGCTGGGTGGCCTTCTGCATGCGCAGCCCGAACTGCGCCTTGAGGAGCGCGTTCAGCTCCTGTTGCAGCTCCTGCGGGGACTTCGCTCTCAGCTCGGAGGACTTCATTGCCGCCCTCCCAGCAACCGCGAAACAAAGGTGGTCCGCAGCGGCAGCTTGGATGCCGCGAGCCGCAAGGCTTCGCGCGCTTCCTGCTCGTCCACGCCGTCCATCTCGTAGAGTACCGCGCCGGGCTTGATCTCGGAAACCCAGAACTCGGGGTTGCCCTTGCCGTTGCCCATGCGCACTTCCGCCGGCTTCTGCGACACCGGCTTGTCCGGAAAGATGCGGATCCAGATGCGCCCGCCGCGCTTGATGGCGCGCGACATCGCGCGCCGCGCCGCCTCGATCTGGCGCGCCGTGAGCCGCCCGCGGGTAATCGCCTTGAGCCCGTATGCGCCAAAGCTCACCTTGTTGCCGCGGGTCGCGATTCCGCGGTTGCGCCCCTTCTGCTCCTTGCGGTACTTACGCCTTGCGGGTTGCAGCATTCTTCGCTCCTGACTTCGCCGGGGCCTTGCGCGGCGCCCGTGGCTTCTTTGCCCTGCCCTTGCCGTCGGGTGCGGCTGACGGCGCCGGTTTCTCCGGGGGCGGGGGTGGCGGTGCCGCCAGCGCCGCGGCAACGGCGGCGGCAGGCTGCTCGCTCTTGTGCATTACCTCGCCCTTGAACACCCAGACCTTGATGCCGATCACCCCGTAGCTGGTCTTCGCCTCGGAGACGCCGTAGTCGATCTCCGCCCGCATCGTGTGCAGCGGCACGCGCCCTTCGCGGTACCACTCGGTGCGTGCGATCTCGATGCCGTTCAGCCGCCCCGCGCTCATGATCTTGATGCCCTGGGCGCCCAGCCGCATGGCGTTGGTAATGGCGCGCTTCATCGCGCGGCGGAACATGATGCGCTTCTGCAGCTGCTGGGAGATCGAGTCCGCGATCAGCTGCGCGTCGATCTCGGGCTTGCGCACTTCCTCGATGTTGACATGCACCGGCACGCCGAGCATCTTCTGGAGCTCCACCTTGAGCGACTCAATGTCCTCGCCCTTCTTGCCGATCACGACGCCCGGGCGCGCGCTGTAGACCGTGATGCGCGCGTTCTTCGCGGGGCGTTCGATCACGACGCGCGACACCGCCGCGTGCGCGAGCTTTTTCTTCAGGTGCTCGCGCACCTTGATGTCCTCGAGCAGCATGCCCGGAAAGTTCTTGTTGTTGGCGTACCAGCGCGACGCCCAGTTGCGGTTCAACGCAAGCCGGAAGCCGATCGGGTTGATCTTCTGTCCCATTCCTACTTTCTCCCGTCGCCGACGGTAACGAAGATGTTGCAGGTCGGCTTCATGATGCGCGCGCCGCGGCCCTTGGACTGGGCGCGGAAGCGGCGCAGGAAGGTGCCGCGCTCGACGAGGATCTGGGTGACCTTCAACTCGTCGATATCGGCGCCGTCGTTATGCTCGGCATTGGCGATGGCGGATTCCAGCACCTTGCGGATGATCACCGCGCCTTTCTTCGGCGCGAACTGCAGGATATTGAGCGCCTGCTCCACCGGCTTGCCGCGGACGAGGTCCGCCACCAGGCGGCCCTTCTGGGCCGAGAGACGCACCCCGCGGAGCGTTGCAGTCGTATTCATATTCGTCGCCTAAGCCTTGGCCGGCGCCGATGGAGCCGGTGCCGCTCCCGGAGCCGGCGCCGCTCCCGGGGCCGGCGTCGGGGCCGATTTCCGGTCGCCTGCGGCGGCGGCGGCGGCAGCAGCAGCGGCCTGCGCCGAGCCGGCCTTGGAGTGGCCCTTGAATATCCGCGTGTGGGAAAACTCCCCGAGCTTGTGGCCGACCATGTTCTCGGTTACGTACACCGGCACGTGCTGCTTGCCATTGTGCACGCCGATGGTGAGGCCCACGAAATCGGGCAGGATGGTCGAGCGGCGCGACCAGGTCTTGATCGGGCGCTTGTCGTTCGACTTCTGAGCCGCCTCCACCTTCTTCAGCAGGTGAAGGTCCACGAACGGCCCCTTCTTGATCGAGCGTGCCATGGCTAAGCTCCCACGACCTTGGCGTTGCGGCGGCGGATGATCATGGCGTCGGTGCGCTTGTTCTTGCGCGTCTTGTAACCCTTGGTCAGCACTGCCCACGGGGAAACCGGGTCGCGCGCTGCCGCCTTCTTGCCCTCGCCGCCGCCGTGCGGGTGATCCACCGGGTTCTGCGCCACGCCGCGCACCGTCGGGCGCACGCCGCGCCAGCGCACGCGCCCCGCCTTACCGATCGACTCGAGCGAATGTTCCTCGTTGCCGACTTCGCCGATGGTCGCGCGGCAGTTGATGTGCACCTTGCGGATCTCGCCCGAACGCAGCCGGACCTGCGCGTACTCGCCTTCACGCGCGAGCAGCTGCACCGAGGCGCCGGCGGCGCGCGCGAGCTGCGCGCCCTTCCCGGGAAGCATTTCGACGCAGTGGACGGTGGTGCCGACCGGGATGTTCTTGAGCGGAAGCGTGTTGCCGGACTTGATGGGCGCTTCCGGACCGGAGACGAGCTGCGCCCCCGCGGATACGCCCTTGGGCGCGATGATATAGCGCCGCTCTCCGTCCGCATACAACAGCAACGCGAGAAAAGCGCTGCGATTGGGGTCGTATTCGAGGCGCTCGACCTTCGCCGTGATGGCGTCCTTGTTGCGCTTGAAATCGACCTTGCGGTAATGCTGCTTGTGGCCGCCCCCCTGGTGGCGCATCGTGATCTCGCCGTGCACGTTGCGGCCGCCCCTGCGGATTTTGCTCTCGACCAACTGCGGCACCGGCCGGCCCTTGTGGAGCTCGCGATTGACGACCTTGACGTGCTGGCGCTGGCCGGGAGTGATGGGTCGGATCTTGACCAGCATTATTTGGCCTCCGCCTGTTCGGCAAAATTGATTTCCTGGCCTTCCTTGAGGCAGACGTAGGCCTTCTTCCAATGGCGGCGGCGCCCGACGGACTGGCCGAAGCGCTTGCCCTTGCCGCGCACGTTGACGACCTGCACCGAATCCACCTGGACCTTGAACATGAGCTCGATCGCGGCCTTGATCTCGGGCTTGGTCGCATGGGCAGCGACGCGGAACGCTACCTGATTGTTCTTGTCGGCGACGAAGGTGCTCTTCTCCGATATCACCGGCGCCAGCACGAGCTGCATCAGCCGGGCTTGCTGCTGGAAATTCGCGGCAACGCTCATTTGAGCAGCTCCTCGATCTTGGCCACGGCACCCCTGGTCACCAGCACCCTGGCGAACTGCATGAGGCTCAGGGGATCGGCCTCGCCCACCGTCAGGACCTCGACATGGGGCAGGTTGCGCGAGGACAACCGCAGGTTGTCGTCGACGCGGTCGGTGATGATCAGCACGTCGTCGAGCCCCATGCCCCGCAGCTTTTCCGCCAGGAGCTTGGTCCGGGGGGCGTCCACCGTGAAGTTCTCGACCACTGCGAGCCGCTCCTCGCGCGCGAGCTGCGAGAGGATGGAACACACCCCGGCGCGATACATCTTGCGGTTGATCTTCTGCGAGAAGTTCTCGTCCGGCAGATTGGGAAAGATCCTGCCGCCGCCGCGCCACAAGGGCGAGGAGGCCCTGCCGGCGCGGGCACGCCCGGTGCCCTTCTGCCGCCACGGTTTCTTGTTCGACTTGTTGATCTCGCCGCGCGTCTTCTGCGCCCGCGTGCCCTGCCGCGCGTTGGCGAGGTAAGCGTTGAGGACCTGGTGCACCAGCGCCTCGTTGTACTCTCGCGCGAATGCTGCGTCGGAGGCAGCGACTTTCGCGGTGGGCTTGCCCTGGTCGTTGATCAACTGAAGTTCCACGTTGCCCTCATTTCGCCGGCTTCGCCGCCGGTTTGGCGGATGCGGCCTTGGCTTCGGCGGGCTTGGCAGCCGGCTTTGGTGCCGCGACCACCTTCCTCGCTGCACGGGTGGTCGGCTTTACCGTCACGCCGCCGCCGCGGGAGCCGGGCAGCGCGCCCCGGATCAGCAGGAGTTGTCGCTCCGCATCGACACGGATGATCTCGACGTTCTGCACCGTGCTGTGGGCTGCACCCATGTGTCCGGCCATGCGCTTGCCGGGGAAGACGCGCCCGGGGTCCTGGTTCTGGCCGATCGACCCCGGCTTGTTGTGCGATACGGAGTTGCCGTGGCTCGCGCGGTTGGAGGAAAAATGATGCCGCTTGATAACGCCGGCAAAGCCCTTGCCCTGGGACGTGCCGGAGACGTCCACCATTTGCCCGACCTTGAAGATATCCGCGCCGACCGCGCCGCCTACCTTGAGGCTCGCCAGCTCGCCCGGATCGACCCGGAACTCCTTGAGCGTATGGCCGGCAATCACACCCGCCTTGGCAAAATGCCCGGCTGCGGCCTTGTTCACCCGCGCCGGCCGACGCTTGCCGTATGCGAGCTGCACCGCGCAATAGCCATCGGTTTCGGGTGTCTTGATCTGTGTCACGCGGTTGTCCGACACATCGACTACGGTCACCGGGACGGTATCGCCGTCCTCAGTGAACACGCGGGTCATGCCGACTTTGCGCCCCACCAGTCCCAGACTCATGTCCTTGCCTCTCAGCTCACGCCGCTATAGCTTGATCTCGACGTCGACCCCGGCGGGGAGGTCGAGCTTCATCAGCGCGTCCACCGTCTTGTCGGTGGGATCGATAATGTCCATCAGCCGCAAATGGGTGCGGATCTCGAGCTGGTCGCGCGAGGTCTTGTCCACGTGCGGCGAGCGCAGCAGGTCGAAGCGCTGCTTGCGCGTCGGCAGCGGAACCGGCCCCTTGACCACCGCGCCGGTGCGCTTCGCCGTATCGACGATCTCGAGCGCCGACTGGTCGATCAGGCGATAGTCGAACGCCTTCAGCCGGATGCGGATCTTTTGACTTTTTACCGTTGCCATTTCTTTCCTCGAGACTCGCGACCTGTACTCTCGTCACTCGTCACTCGATTACCTTTGCGACCACGCCTGCGCCGACCGTCTTGCCGCCCTCGCGGATCGCAAAGCGCAGCCCCTCTTCCATCGCGATCGGCTGAATCAGACTCACCGTGATCGTCACGTTGTCCCCCGGCATCACCATCTCCG
>DATICE010000080.1:0-7007 GCA_035456985.1 Burkholderiales bacterium
GCGGAGGACTCACCGGGAAATCCGGCACGAGGACCGGCGCCGGCGCAAGCCGCACCGTCATCGGCGCGCTCCCGGCTATGGGCGCCGTGCCCTGCCATGGCAAGTGGGAGAGAGGCGCCGCAAGTAGCATCCAGTGCGCAACCGCGGAGGCCCCGAGCGCGGCGCCAAACCGCGCGACCGGTGCCGGGGAAAAAACCGATGGAGGAGAAAGGGCTGCGCCCGTCATTCAGGGGATAACGGCCGACGCCGCCCCCTGTTGACCGGGCCGAATTACTTGGCCGCGACGGAGTTGAGCGCCTGCTCGAGCTGGTCGGCTGGCAGGTAGCCGCCGTTCATGCTTCCGTCAGCGAAAAATATGGCAGGCGTGCCGTTGATGCGAAAGCGCTGTGCGAGCTGCTTGTTCTTGTCGATGGGCGTTTCGCAATTTCCGTCTCCCTGGGGCGCGGCCCCGCGCAGCATGTATTCATCCCACGCCCGCGCGCGATCTCTTGAGCACCAGATTGCCTTCGACTTTTCCACCGAATCTTGGGAAAGGATCGGCCACAGGAAGGTGTATACGGTGACGTCGGTAACCTTGGTGAGCTCCTTCTGCAGCTGCTTGCAAAAACCGCAGTTCGGATCTTCGAACGTGTACATCACGCGCTTGCCGTTGCCGCGCACGCGCTTGATGGCCTGGTCGGTCGATTTTCTCAGCGTCTGCGCCGCCAGCTGCGCGCTGCGCTCGGCCGTGAGGTCGCGCTCCGCGGCACCCCGCGTGTCGAGCAGGCTGCCGATGAAGAAGAAGTTGGCCTTCTCATCCGTGTAAACGATGCGGCCGCCGACGACAACCTCGTAAATCCCACTGAAAGGGGTCTTCGTCACGCTTTCCACCGACAGGCCCGGGAACCGCGTCTGGACCCCCTTGCGAATGGCGGCCTCGTCCCCATAGGCCGCTCCTGCCGCGAACGCCAGCACGACCAAGAATACCGCCGCGAATTTTTGTTGCATCTTGCTCCTTTGTATTGCGCCACGCTCTAGGCGACGGCGTAGTGCACCAGGAAGCTCTTCAGCCACGGCTGCCGGTCGACGAGCTTCAGCCCCACATTGCGCGCCCTTGCCAGAAAGACAGCATCGCTGCTGAATAGTTTCTGCAGGCCGTCGGTCGCGACCTGCATGGCGAGCACGTCTTCCCTGCGCGCCCGCTCGTAGCGCCGAAGCAGCGCGTAATCCCCGCAATCCGCCTGCGGCCCGCGCTTTCTCAACACCCCGGCGAGCGCGCGCGCATCGCGAAATCCGAGGTTTACGCCCTGTCCCGCAAGCGGGTGCACATTATGAGCGGCGTCCCCCACCAGCGCAAGGCGCGGCTTCGTGAAATGCGTCACACGCTGCAGCTTCAGGGGAAACCCCGCAGCAGGCGTGATGACCTGCAGCGCACCGAGCGCGCCGCCGCTCGCGGACTCGACCTCGGCGGCAAGCGCCGCGGCGGAAAGGGCGAGCAGACGGCGTCCCCGCTCCTCGGCAACCGACCACACCATCGAGACGCGGTCGCCCGGCAACGGCAGCAACGCCAACACGCCGTCGAGCATGAACCACTGGAAAGCGACATCGCGATGGGCTTTTTCGCACGAGAAATTCGCGACTACGCCGAGCTGCCGGTAGTTAGCCGCGCGCACCGCGATGCCGGCGCTGGCGCGCACGCGCGATTCCGCGCCGTCGGCGCCGACCACCAGGCGCGCGGTGAGCTCGGTGCCGTCCTCGAGCCGCACCGAGACATGACCCTCGTGAAAATCGAGCGCGGTCCAGCCGGCGGGACAATAAACGCGCAGGTCCTCCCCGCGCGTAACCTCCCGCAGCGCGTGCTGCAGCCGCCGGTTCTCGACGGTGAAGGCGAGCTCGCGCAATCCCGTATCGTAGGCGCTGAACTCGAGTCGGGCGCCCGGCTCGTCGCCGTATACCCGCATCGTCTCGATCCGCCCGATCCGCTCCGGCAGCAGGCGCTCCCACGCGCCGCAACCCTCGAGAAACGCTGCGGACCCCGGGCTCAACGCGTACACGCGATTGTCCCAGGCGGCATCGGCGGGCACGGGTGCGGGCGGCTGCGGCTCGATCAACGCCTGCGTCAACCCGCTGCCGGCAAGCGCGCGCGCAAGGGCGAGCCCGACAAGCCCGCCACCGATGATGATGACGTCGAATTGGGAATGCATGCGACGCGCGCCTGTGCCTGCTAGTGCGCGCAGTGTAACGCCGCCCTCACGCGCCGGCTACGCGGGAACGCGGAAGCGGCCGTGCCCGCTCAGGCTGCCTTCTTGCGGTTGGTCGTGAGCCGGGCATCGACCAGGGCAACGCTCTCGTCCAGCACCTTCGACTGCACGCCCTTTTGCGCCGCAATCAATTGCACCAGGCGGTCCACCCGCTCGATATAGGGCGCGCCGCCGAAAAGAGCCCGGGCGGCGGACGACGGGCTGCCGAGGGAGAGCGCCGCGCTGGCGTATTTTTCGAACGGCACCAGGTCGCTTTCGGACGCGCCTAGGGAAGTACACAACTTGACGACCCAGTTGTAGACCGAGCGCGAGGCCTCGATGTCGCTATGCACAGCGTCCTTGATGGAGCGCATGCCGTCCTTCTGTACGCAGCGGTAGTTGCCGGCGATCAGCATGGGCCACTTCGCAAGCGGCACGAAGATCGAATCGTGCACTTTGAGCTTGACCGGCAATTCGATCTTCCCGGTGCCGGTATCGAAACGCACGGCTTCGATATCCGACTCGAGCCTGCGCAGGATCGCGGTATGCGCGTCCGACTCGAAGCGCGCAGCCTTGAAGTTGGTCGCGAGCCTTACCTGCAGCACATTGACCTTCTCCTCCGGCGGGCGGAAGGCCTGCGGGTCCGGGCTGCACAATGTCATCAACTTGGGATCGAATCCATCCCAAACCGTCGGATCCGTGTAGGCGCCTCTGCATGCATCCGTGTTGAGGCCCGGAATGCGCTTCAGGTAAGTGAGCGGCGGCATGTTCATGATCGACATGCAGGGCACTTTGGCTTTGGCCACCGCGTCCATCAACTCGCGCACGCTGGGCGCGCGATACTGGGGCTCCGTCATGGCCAATCCGACGAGATCGTAGTCAGCCGGATTGACCGCGCCCGGTCCGTCGGCGGACAGCTTGCCGGGGAGCTTGCGGGTATCGATCTCGACGAGCCCCTCCCTGCCCTTCACCGGCAGGCGTACCCGCGCGCCTTCCTTGTTGATCAGATCCGCCTCGGCTGGCAGGCACACGAGCTTCAGCGAGTGGCCCGCAAACAGCAGTTTGGTCGCGAGCAGCGAGCCATACGACGCTCCCAGTATCAGAATCTTGTAAGTCGTCGCCATCGAACTCCTCCGGATTGTTTGCTCTGGATTCCCACCTGCGCGGAAATGACACCGCGACTCCATTTCGCGATGCGGGATAACGATTCGTAATTCAAAATCAGGATAACATCGTCGCCGCGCGTGCGACAACCACCGGATACTAAACCGGAATCCGGCAGAAATTCAGTGGCTTAACTTGACAGCGGCCGCCCCCCTCATTAGACTCGCCGGCTTTCCTCGGCGAGTTAGCTCAGCGGTTAGAGCAGCGGAATCATAATCCGTTGGTCCGGGGTTCAAATCCCTGACTCGCCACCAGTTTCGACGCTGCCGCGACCCCTCAAACAGGCCGCGCAACAGGCTCCGGATCTCGGTTGAAGTATTTGATTACGTTGTGATACTGTGAATCGATGCGGAGATGGATCTGGACGCTGGCGCTGGCCACAGCCTGGATCGCGGCAAGCCCAAGCCATGCCCAGATGCCCCGCCAACTCCCGGCTAACGGCAAGCTGGGCGAGTTGGTGGGCGGACAGCACCCCCTCCCCCTGCTGCAGATCAACAAGCAGGTCGTGCGGCTCGCGCCCGGGGGCCGCATCTACGATCAGCACAACCGCACAATCCCGCACTCCCATCTCCCGCAGCACGCGGCGGTGCTGTTCGTACAGGACATGAACGGCGATATCTCGCGCGTCTACATCCTGCGGCCCGAGGAGCTGGTACAGCTCCAGCAGACTCCTTGAGCCGGCCGGCGGTAACCGCGCTGCATCCCGTGCCCCGCAAGCTGTACATCCGGACTTTCGGCTGCCAGATGAACGAGTACGACTCGGCCCGGATGGCCGACGTGCTGCGGCAGTCGCATGACATGGAGCAAACCGCCGACCTCGCGACCGCGGACGTGATCCTCTTCAACACGTGCTCGGTGCGCGAGAAGGCCCAGGAGAAGGTGTTCACGGACCTCGGGCGCGTCAAGCATCTCAAAAGCGCCAACCCGCGGCTGCTGATCGGGGTCGGCGGCTGCGTTGCGAGCCAGGAAGGCGCCGAGATCGTCGCGCGCGCGCCTTTTGTGGATCTCGTATTCGGGCCACAAACGCTGCACCGGCTGCCGCAGATGATCGACGCGCGCCGGGGAACCGGCAGGCCGCAGGTGGACGTGTCCTTCCCGGAGATCGAAAAATTCGACAACCTGCCGCCGGCGCGCGCCGAGGGCGCGGGCGCCTTCGTCTCGGTGATGGAGGGATGCAGCAAGTACTGCACGTTCTGCGTGGTGCCCTATACACGGGGGGAGGAAGTCTCGCGCCCCTTCGAGGACGTTCTCGTCGAGGTCGCGGAGCTCGCGCAGCAGGGGGTGAAGGAAGTGACGCTGCTGGGACAGAATGTGAACGCCTACCGTGGGTCCACGCCGGAAGGAAACGCCGCGGACTTCGCGCTCCTGCTCGAATACGTAGCCGCGATCCCCGGCATCGAGCGCATCCGCTACACGACCTCGCATCCCCGGGAATTCACGCAGCGCTTGGTGGACGCCCACGCCACTATCCCGCAGCTCGTGCCCCACGTGCACCTTCCGGTCCAGGCGGGCTCCGATCGCGTGCTGGCGGCGATGAAGCGCGGCTACACCGTGCTCGAGTACAAGGCGATCGTGCGCCGGCTGCGCGCAGCCTGTCCCGCGGTTTCGCTCACCTCGGATTTCATCGTCGGCTTTCCCGGCGAGGCGGATTCCGATTTCGAGGCGACGATGCGGCTCGTCGAGGAAGTCCGATTCGATGCGAGCTTCAGCTTCCTGTACAGTCGCCGTCCCGGCACGCCGGCGGCGGCGCTGCCCGACGACACGCCGCGCGAGGTGAAGCTCGCGCGGCTGCACCGATTGCAGGCGCGCATTGACCAGCAGGCGCAAGCGATTAGCCGCGGCATGGTCGGCACCCGCCAGCGCGTGCTGGTGGAAGGCGCCTCGAGGAAGGACGCCGCCGAGCTCGCCGGGCGCACCGGCAACAACCGCGTCGTCAATTTCCCCGGGGCCCGGGACCTCATCGGTCGGCTCGTGGACGTCACGATCACCGCTGCGCTTCCTCACTCCCTGCGCGGCGAACTCGCTTGAAACCCGTCGAAATCGCCTTCCGGCCTGTCGACAACCAGCGCCTCGCCAACCTGTGCGGCGCGCTCGACGAGAACCTGCGCCAGATCGAGACCGCGCTCGATGTCAGCATCGCGCGCCGCGGGGAGCGCTTTGCCCTCTCGGGCCGGCCCGACCAGACCCGCGTCGCGGCACAAGTGCTGCGCTCCTTCTACGAGCAGGCGAAGAGCGGGCTCTCGCTGGAGGACGTGCAGCTCGGGCTGATCGAGGCCGCGGGCCCGAGCAAGCACCGCGTCCCCGAGGGCAGCCCCCAGCTCATCACGCGCCGCCAGGACCTGCACGGGCGCACGCCGCGCCAGGTGCAGTATCTGCAGAACATCCTCTCCCACGACCTCACCTTCAGCATTGGCCCCGCCGGCACCGGCAAGACCTATCTTGCGGTCGCGTGCGCGGTGGACGCGCTCGAGCGCGAGGCCGTCAAGCGCATCGTGCTGGTGCGCCCGGCAGTGGAGGCGGGAGAGAGACTCGGCTTCCTGCCTGGCGACATGGCAGCCAAGGTGGACCCGTACCTGCGCCCGCTCTACGACGCGCTCTACGACCTCATGGGCTTCGACAAGGTGGCGCGGCTCTTCGACCGCGCCGCGATCGAGATCGCGCCGCTCGCCTTCATGCGCGGGCGCACGCTCAACCAGTCATTCGTGATCCTGGACGAGGCGCAGAACACCACTCCCGAGCAGATGAAGATGTTCCTCACCCGCATCGGCTTCGGCAGCAAGGCGGTGGTCACGGGCGACGTGACGCAGATCGACCTTGCCAAGGGCCAAAAGAGCGGGCTCATCGAGGCGCGCGAGGTTCTGAAGAAGGTGCGCGGCATTGCCTTCACCCATTTCGATGCCGAGGACGTGGTGCGCCACCCGCTGGTGCAGCGCATCGTCAACGCCTACGGGAACTACAAGACCGGAACCCCAGAATCCAGGAAGAAAAGCGCGCCGCCGCAACGCGCACCGGATGCGGAGCCGTGAACCCTAAGCTCGCCCTTACCGTGCAGTACGCGGTCAACACGCGCGGCCTGCCTTCGCGGGCGCGGTTGAGGCGCTGGGCGCGCGCCGCGCTCGAGCGCGATGCACGGGTCACGGTGCGCATCGTCGGTTCCGGAGAGGCGCGCGCGCTTAACCGCAATTTCCGTGGCAAGGATCGGCCCACCAACGTGCTCACCTTCATCCTGCGCGAGCGCCCGCGCCTCGAGGGCGACATCGCGTTGTGCGCCCCCGTGATCGCGCGCGAGGCGCGCGCCGGACACAAGAGCGCGGCCGCGCATTACGCGCACCTGTTGGTGCACGGAGTCCTGCACCTGCAGGGCTACGATCATGGGACGGAGCGAGAGGCACGGCTCATGGAGCGGCGCGAATCACGGGTGGTTGCCCGTCTCGGTTTTCCGGATCCCTATGGGGGGAACGGGTAATGCCCAGCGACGCGCCCGTTCACAAGCCGACCCTGCTCGAGCGCTTCGGCGCCTGGCTCGCGCGCGAGCCTGAGGATCGGGAGGAGCTGGTCGAGCTGCTGCGCTCCTCCTACGAGCGGAATCTCCTCGATGCCGACGCGCTCGCCATGATCGAGGGC
>DATICE010000081.1:0-13750 GCA_035456985.1 Burkholderiales bacterium
AAGACCCCGCCCGGGCCGGCGCCGGTGATCATGGGGCACGAGAACATCGGCTACATCGCCAGGGCCGGGCGCGAGTTCACGCGCCGCAAGGGGTTCAAGGAAGGCGACCTGGTCTTCGTCGAGCACTACGTCATGTGCGGCAAATGCGAGTGGTGTCATCTCGGCCAGTACCGGCACTGCGAGAATACAGACTGGCGCAAGAACCCCGACGCCATCCGCTACGGCTACACCTCGGCCGAGAAGGCTCCCCACTTGTGGGGCGGGTTCGCCCAGTACGTTTACTTGCCCTGGAACGCCGTCGTGCACCACGTGCCGAAGGGCGTGACGCCGGAGCTGGCGGGCCTGGTGACCCCGATGGCAAACGGCGTCGAGTGGTCGCTCTTCGACGGCGGCGTCGGCTACAACTCCACGGTGCTGATCCAGGGACCCGGCCAGCAGGGACTTTCGCAGACCGTGATCTGCAAGCAGGCGGGCGCCTCCCTCATCATCGTCACCGGCACCTCGAAGGACGCCGCGCGCATGAAAGTCGCGAAGGAGCTGGGTGCCGACTTCGTGATCGACGTGCAGAAAGAGGATCCGCTCCAGCGCATCCTGGAAATCACCGGCGGCAAGGGCGTGGACGTCGCGCTCGACTGCACGGCGGGGGCGGGAACCACGCCAATACTGCTTGGCGTAGACGCACTGAAGCGCAAGGCGGGCACGATCGTGGTCCAGGGCGAGATGAAGGAATTCCCGAATTTTCCGCTCGAGAAGGTGACGGTCAAGTTCATCACCATCAAGAGCGCGCGCGGCCATTCCTACAAGGCGTGCGAGCTCGCCCTGGCCCAGCTCGCCTCGAAGCGCTTTCCGCTGGAGAAAGTCACCACCCACCGCTTCGGGCTCAAGGACGTGGACCTCGCCATCCGCTCCGTGGGCGGCAAGGGCGTGCCGGACGTCATCCACGCGTCACTGATACCCTGGCAGTAACCCAAAGGCAGAAGGCAGAAATCAGAAGGCAGAAGTCGGAAGAAACCTGGTCTCAGGTCATCCTTCATCTTTCCGCCTTCATCCTTGAATTTTGTGGCCGTCGCGCCGGCAGGCTGCGGCGGGACACGAAACCGGTCAGCCACTTGACCGACTGCCGGGCGCGCTCGGCCACGACGTGCAGCGGGAGTTGCTTGTAGTCGTCGTTGAAGACTTCGAAGCTGTAGTCTCCGCGATAGCCCATCTCGTCGAGCTCGCGCACGAAGCCCGCGACCTGCTCGCTGTGCACGCCCTCGCCGGGAAAGACCCGGAAGTGGCGGGCGGTATCGACGCGATCCGCCGGCGAAGGCGTGTCCGGCCACATGAAGTCGGACAGCTGCACGAGGAATACCTTGGCCGGGTCGATTTCCTGCAGCGCGCCGAGCCCGGTGCCGCTCGCGAAGATGTGGAACGAGTCCAGCGCGAGCCCGAGATTGGCGCGATCGGCGGCCTCGACGATCTCCCACGCCCGGGAGAACTCGTTTACGAATCTCCCCCACGACAGAGCCTCGTACGCGATCCGGATATTGAGCGGCACTGCGAGCATGGCGAGCTTGCTCAGGTCGCGTGCCAGCAGCCCGGGGTCGCCGCCGGCGTGCGTCGAGGTCGACGAGCACGCGAGCAGCACTTCCGCCCCCAGCGCGTGACACATCTGCAGCATTGCCTTGGCGACGCCGACCTTCGACGCGTGCAAGTGGCCCGACAATCCCTCGAAATCGCGCAGCACCTGCAGGCCGGTCACGCGCAATCCGCTGGAGCGCACCGCCGCGATCGCGGCCTGCTCGCCGTCAGGGTGCCCGACAATATCCCCGGCGGAAAGCATGATCTGGGTGAAGCCCGCGGCCCGCGCCGCCTGCAGCTTCGCTTCCAGCGAGCCGGCGAAGGTGATCGTGTCCGGGCCGAAGTGGTCGAGATTCATCGGGATCGCGCGTCGGGTTCAAGCATCCGGCCGCAAATGGCTTGCGACCAGCTCAAAGGTGACGCTGCCGAAGTAAACCTGCGTCAGCGCCCCTTTCTCGGTTGGCTGGACCTCGCCGCGGTCGATGAAGACGACGCCGCGGTCCCGCAACGCGCGCGTGGCAGCGCGCGCATCCGGCGCGCCCAGACCGATGCGCACCAGGCCTTCCTCCCACCGGATGTCTTCGGCGCCGGGCGGCGGCTCGATCAACTGCAGGTAGAACTTGCGACAGGGGCTCTCGAGCAGCGTGCCCTTGGGCAGCACCCCGAAGAACTTCCCCGTCGGCAGCACCGAGAAGCCGAAGAGCGTTTGATAGAAGTCGAGCCAATCGGGCGTCCTGCCGTCCAGCACGGATTGCACGACGCCGAAATAATGCAGCCCCGCCAGGGCCGGCGGTCGCGGGTCGGTTCCCGACAGCGGAACGAAGTCCACGTCGTAGATTGAGTATTCCTTGTGGCGATCGACGAAGTAGACGAGGCTGTCTCCCACGCCGTGAATTCCCGGGATGTTGAGCTCCATGGCCGCCGCCCGCGTTGGCATTTCCCAGGCGCCGAGCTCGAGCGCATGACGGTACGCTTCACCCGCGTCGCGCACGCGCAGCGCGATTGCCGCGAGAGCCGGCGCGCTGCCCGGCGCGGACATTCCCGGCAGCGCGTCGGGGTGCGCGTTGACGATGAGGTTCATCGACCCCTGGCGGTACAGCATCACTTCGCGCGAACGATGCCGCGCGACCGCCGCGAAGCCCATCTTCTGGAGCAGCGCGCCAAGCGCCTGGGGCTGCGAAGTCGCGTACTCGATGAACTCGATGCCGTCCATTCCCATGGGATTGGAAGGATCGGGAATCGCTTCGCGGATTGTCATGGAATATCCAGTGGCTGCGGCCGCTTGCGTGACCGCCGGGAACTCGATACCGAGGCGAATGAGGTAGTATACCGTCCCCGTGAAACCATAGCCGCGCTCGCCGGCCAGCATGAAGGGGTGTTGGCTGCACGCCGGGCTGAGCGTTTGATTCATCATCATTCGGAGCAAGAATGCGCATCTTGATCTACGGCGCCGGCGCCGTCGGCGGCTACGTCGGCGGCATCCTCGCGGCGGCAGGAGCGGACGTCACGCTGGTCGCGCGCGGGGCTCAGCACGACGCGCTGAAGCAACGCGGGCTCATCCTCGAGGGTCCGAAGAGCGGGCGCCCGGATCCCATCCGCGTGCGCGTGTGCCGGCCGGGAGAGGAGAAGCCGCCGTACGACTTCATCTTCGTCGGACTGAAATCCCACCAGATCGCCGGTGCGGCCGCGCACATGGTGAGCCTCATGGCGAGAGACGGCATGATGCTCCTCGCCCAGAACGGGCTGCCGTACTGGTACTTCGAGAAGCTCGACTCGCCGCTGCGCGGCTCGCGCCTCAAGTCGGTTGACCCCGATGGCGTGCTGGCGAAGACCATTCCGATTGATGCCGTCATCGGCGGGGTGGTCTTCAAGCCGAGCGATCTCGTCGAGCCGGGCCGCATCCGGCTCGCCGACCAGGCGACCGATCGGCTCGCGATCGGCGAGATCGACAACCGCATTACGCCGCGGCTGAAGGCAATCGCCGCCGCCGTCGAGCCGGCCGGCTTGCCCGTGCTGGTGTCAGATGACATTCGCCTCGTGAAATGGCGCAAGCTCATGTCGAACGGCGTGTTCAATCCGCTCGCGGCGATCACCCAGTCGACGCACCGCCAGATCGGGGATTTCGAGCCGACCCGGCGCATCGCGCAGGTGATGGTGGACGAAGTGCTCGCCGTGGCGGCGTCGGTCGGGGTCAGGCCGGGCACGACCGCCGACCAGATGATCGAGGACGTGCGCAAGCGGGTGGGGATCCTCTCCTCCACGCTGCAGGATGTGCGCTTCGGGCGCGAGCTCGAGCTCGACGCGCTGATCAATTCCGTGATCGATGTCGGGCGGCTGACCGGGGTCGCAACCCCCTATCTGGAAGTGGCCTCGGCTTGCGCCGCGCTGCTCAACCGGCGCATCGTCGACGACGGCGTGGCGTTCGCTCCCGCCGCCGTGAAGAGGGCGTGACGAATGGGCGTCCCGTACGCCTTTCGCAGCAGCCTCGTGTTTCGATTCGCGACATATTTCATTGGAGAACCCGCATGATTTTCGACCTGCGCATCTACACGCTGCATAACAACAAGTTCGCCACCTGGCTGAAGCTGTATGAGGAGCACGGGCACCCGACCCAGGTGAAGCACTGCGGGGAGCCGGTGTTTTACGCCACGACCGAGGTCGGGCCACTCAACCAGGTGGTCCACGTCTGGAAGTATGCGAGCCAGGCCGACCGCGAGAAAAAGCGAGACGCGTTGATGGCCGACCCGGCGTTCCAGTCGTATCTCCAGAAGAGCCGCGAGCTGGGCGCGCACCAGAATCAGGAATGCCGCATCCTCAAATCGACCTCTTTCTCGCCGCTGTAGAAAGGCCCCGATGACCGCGGCGATTCCCCGCGCCTGCGTCATGGGCCACCCGGTGGCGCATTCGCGCTCGCCGATGATTCACGGCTACTGGCTGAAAACCCTGGGGATCCGGGGCGCCTACGAGCTGAAGGACCTGAGCCCGGAGGCTTTCCCGGGTTTCGTGACCGGCTTCCCGGCGAACGGTTATATCGGCGGCAACGTTACCGTCCCGCACAAGGAGGCCGCGTACCGGATCGTCCACAGCCGCGACGAGGCCGCCGAAGCCATCGGCGCAGTGAATACCCTCTGGCTCGAGAACGGCCGTCTGCTGGGCGGCAATTCGGATACGCACGGACTCATCGCCAACCTCGACGACCGGGCGCCGGGTTGGGACGTGCCGGGCTGCCGCGCGGTGGTGCTGGGCGCGGGAGGCGCCGCGCGCTCGGCGGTGTACGCGCTCCTCAAGCGCGGTGCGCAGGTGCATCTGGTCAACCGCACGTTCGCGCGGGCCGAGGAAGTAGCCGTGCGCTTCGGTCCGCGGGTCCGGGCGAACGGCATAGAAGAGCTGCCGGGACTGCTCGCGACGGCGGATCTGCTGGTAAATTGCACCTCCCTCGGCATGGTGGGCAAGCCCGCGCTCGAAATCGACCTCGGGCCGCTCAAGTCGAGCGCCGTCGTCTACGACATCGTTTACGTCCCGCTCGAAACGCCCCTGCTTGCCGCCGCCCGATTGAGGGGCCATCGTACCGTCGATGGCCTCGGCATGCTGTTGCAGCAGGCCGGCTTCGGGTTCCGGAAGTGGTTCGGCGGCGCCCCGCGAGTTACGCTCGAGCTGCGGGCAATCGTGGAGGCCGATATTGTCGCCAAGACGCCAGGAAACTGACTTGCGGGAGCCGCACTGCGGCCGGCGCGGATTCTGTTAGTATTTTCCCCTTTTCGACACGACCTCCAAGGAGCACGCGATGAATACCTGGATCAAGTCGACCCTCGCCGCCGCCCTTGCAATCGGCACGGCCGGCGCCGTAGCGCAGCAAACCGTCAACCTGCCGATCGTCATCGAGCTTTCGGGCGCCGGCGCGGTCTCCGGGACCAACTTCCGCGACGGAGCGGTGCTCGCCATCGACGAAATCAACGCCAAGAGCGGCATCCTCGGGCGCAAGATCGTCGCGCCGCAGACGGATACGCAAAGCAACCCGGGCGTCTCCCGCGCCCAGGTCCAGAAGGCGCTCGACGGGAATCCCTACGCGATCCTCGGCCCGATTTTCTCGGGCTCGGTGAAGGCAAACATGGTTCTCGCCCAGCAAGCCGAGGTGCCGCAGTTCACCGGGGCCGAGGCCGCCGATATCACCCAGGCCGGCAACGCTTACATCTTCCGCACTTCCTTCGGACAGCAGGCGAGCATGCCCAAGATCGCCAACTACATCCGCGACGGCCTGAAGGCGAAGTCCGTAGCCGTGCTGTGGGTGAACAACGACTTCGGCAAGGGCGGGCGCGACACGTTCGTCAGGGAGATGACCGCGCGCGGCATCAAGGTCGTCGCCGACATCTCCACCGAATCGGGGCAGGTGGACTTTGCGGCCGACGTGGTGAAGCTGAAGGGCGCGAACGCCAACGCGATCTTCGCCTATACGAACGAGGAAGAGAGCGCGCGCTTTCTGCGCGAGGCGCGCAAGCAGGGCATCAGCACCCCACTGATCGGCGAGACCACGCTGCTCAATCAGAAGGTGATCGAGCTTGCCGGCGATGCCGCGAACGGGGTGCGCGGCCACGTCGGGCTCTCCGCCGAGGCGCCGATCCCCGCGGTGAAGGAATTCAGGGACAAGTTCGTCAAGCGTTACAACTACGTGCCCGACCACAACGGCATCAAGGGCTATACCGCGGTCTATGCGGTCAAGCACGCCACGGAAAAGATCGGCAAGTTCGACCGCAAGCTGCTCGCGAAAACGATGCACGGTCTGACCATCACGCCCAAGCAGGAGCCGGGCATCCTGATGGAGACGACCTGGGACGACAAGGGCGACATCGACCGCATCAGCTTCCTGGCCGAGGTGGTGGAGGGCAAGCAGAAGATCGTCCAGACGCTGCCCAAGCTGGGCAAGTAGCGCTTGCTTCGGCCGGGGTAGCAGGCCGAACGCCGGCTCCCCGCGCGCCGCATGGCGGACATCCTGCAGCTCCTCGTCGCCGGCCTGGCGACGGGCGGCATCTACGCGCTCGTCGCAATCGGCTTCGTGCTCCTGTGGCAGACCTCGCAGACGATCAACTTCGCGCAGGGCGAGTTCGTCATGGTGCCCGCTTTCTTCGTCCTCGCGGCGATGAAGCTCGGCGGCCTCTCGTTTCCGGTCGCGATGCTGCTCGGTTTCCTGGTCACCGTGGTCGTCCTCGGGCTGCTGTTCAAGCGGCTGCTCGTTGACCCGATCATCCGGCATGGCGTCCTTCCGCTCGTCATCTCGAGCATTGCGCTCGCGATCTTCCTGAAGGAGAGCGTCAAGGAGTTCTACGCTGCCGACGCCCAGCCGTTTCCCGCGGCGTGGGCGACAACCAACCTCACGGTCGGTGGCGCCGTCGTGGCGGTGCAGAACCTGGTCATCATCGCGGTGGCGGTGGTCGCCGTCGCAGCCCTGCAGTACTTCCTCGCCGGGACGCGGACCGGCCGGCGCATGCAGGCCACGGCGCAGAACCCGGGGCTCGCACGCATCCTCGGCATCCCGGTGGAACGGATGATCCTCTACACGTTCCTCATCAACGCCGGGCTCGTCGCGCTCGCATCGTTCCTGGTGAGCCCGATTTATCTTGCCAAGTTTTCCAATGGCGAGACGCTCGGGCTTGTCGCATTCATTGCCGCAATCATCGGCGGATTCAACCAGGTGCGCGGGGCCATCGTCGGCGGTCTGTTGCTCGGCGTCATCGATAACTTCGTCGCCGCTTACCTTTCAGCGCAGTATCGCGGGGCGATCCCCCTGTTCCTGCTGATCGCCGTGATCCTGTTCCGGCCACAGGGGCTGGTCGGGCGCGTCGAGGAGCGCACGGTATGACGCGCGCGCGCACCGCACGCGTGATCGCCGCCGCAGTCGTAGTCGCGGCCATCGTTGCGCCGTTTACCCTGAAACCGTACGGCATCTACCTGCTCAGCCTGTGGGCGGTCATGACGATCGCCGCGATCGGCCTCAATCTCACGCTGGGCTACGCAGGGCAGATCTCCCTTGCACAGGCGTCGTTCGTCGGCATCGGCGCCTACACCGCTGCGATTCTCACCACTCAAGGCTGGCCGCTGGCAGCCGCGTTCGTGCTCGCAATGGCGCTGTGTTTCGCGATTGGCTGGCTGCTCGGCTACCCGGCCCTGCGCGTGCAACACCACTACCTCGCTTTCGTCACGCTTTCGTTCGCGACCCTGGTCTTCCTCGTCTTGCGCAACGAGGAATGGCTTACCAAAGGGGTTTACGGGATCTCCGGCATCCCGCGGCCGACGGTGCTGGGCTGGTCGACCCAGGGGCCGGTGGACTTCTACTTTTTCTGCCTCGGCGTGCTGGCGCTCGTGTCGGCGGCGACCTGGTGGATCATCCGCTCCCCGTGGGGACGCGCGTTCATGGCGCTGCGCGAGAACCCGATCCGCGCGTCGTCGCTCGGCGTCGATACGCGGCGCTACACGCTGATGGCGTTCGCGATCGGCTCCGTCCTCGGCGGCATCTCGGGCGTGCTCTACGCGCCGCTCGTCCAGTTCATCGAGCCGAATGCGTTCGCGCTCGGCCTGTCCTTCAACCTGCTGCTGATGGTGATCGTCGGCGGCTCGGGCTACTTCTACGGGCCGTTTCTCGGCGCGGTCGTGTCGGTGCTTCTGCCCGAATGGCTGCGCTTCAGCGAGGGGCTCTACCTGATCCTCTACGCAGTGTTCGTGATGATACTCATGGCGTACTTCCCGTCGGGGCTGCTCGGCCTCGCCGAGGGGCTGATCAAGCGCGCCGGAAAACCTGCGCCTGGACCGGCGCTCCCGACCCGCGACGGAGACGCATCCTGATGCCCGCCGTTCTCGAGGTGCGCGAGCTCGCAAAAACTTTTGGCGGCATCAACGCCGTGAACGGCGTCTCGTTCGACGTGCACGACGGCGAGATCCTCGGCATCATCGGGCCCAACGGCTCCGGCAAGTCGACGCTTTTCAATTGCATCCTCGGCCAGCTCACGCCCTCTGCGGGCGAGGTGCGCCTTGACGGGCGCGCGATCACCGGCATGCGGCCTTCCGATCTGAACCTGCTTGGAGTCGGCCGCACGTTCCAGCTTCTGCAGGTTTTCCCGCAGCTCTCGGTGCGCGAGAACCTCATCCTCGCCGGCCAGGAGCACCTGGGATCGATCTGGTCGCGACTTGCGGGGCGGCCGGATGCCGGGCTCACCGGCGCGGCGAACCGGATGATCGAGTTCTTCCGGCTGGCGGTCGTCGCCGACGAACGCGCTGGCGCGCTGAGTTACGGCCAGCAAAAGCTGCTCGACGTCGCGATGGCGTTCATGGCCGGGCCGCGCCTGGTGCTGCTCGACGAGCCGGCGGGGGGCGTCAACCCCACCATGCTTGCCAATCTGCGCGAGCGCCTGCGTGCGATCAACGAGACCGCGAAGGCAACCTTTGTCGTGATCGAGCACAACATGGAGTTCGTGATGTCCCTGTGCACCCGGGTCCTCGTGCTCGACGAGGGACGCATCATCGCGGAGGGCGCGCCGGAGACGATCCGCGACAATCACGATGTGATCGAGGCTTACCTTGGGCACTAGCGCGGACAATGGCGCGATCCTCGCACTCGAGGACGTGGTTTCCGGTTACGGCAAGCTGACGGTCCTCAACGGCACGAGCTTCACGGTCGCGCGCGGCGCAATCACGACCATCATCGGCCCGAATGGCGCCGGCAAGTCCACCGTATTCAGAGCCGTTTTCGGGCTGCTGCCGGTACAGCGCGGCCGCGTCGTGTTCGACGGCCGGCAGATTACGAACTTCGGTCCCCGCAAGCTGCTCGAGCTGGGAATCAGCTACGTGCCGCAGGGGCGAAACATCTTCCCCGAGCTGAGCGTGCGGCACAATCTCGAGCTCGGCGCGACGGCGGCGGGCGAGAGCGGCGGCACAAGCATCGAATCGGTGATGGAGCGCTTTCCGGTGCTGCGGCGCAAGGCCGGCGCCCAGGCCTCGACGCTCTCGGGCGGCGAGCAGAAGCAGCTGGAGATTGCGCGGAGCCTTCTGCTCGATCCCAAGCTGATATTGATCGACGAGCCGTCGATCGGCCTGTCACCGCGGCTCGTCCGGGAAACGTTCGACATCCTCGGCGAGCTGCGGGCGAAAGGAGTCTCCATCCTTCTGATCGAGCAGAATGCCAGGCGCGCGCTCGAGAGCTCCGATTTCGGCATCGTGCTCGAGATGGGCCGTACGCGCAGGGCGGCCGCAGCACGGGCGATCCTCGCCGATCCCCGGATCGGGCAGCTCTTTCTTGGCGGCACACTCGCTACGGGTGAATCCTGAGCGGCGCGCGACAACAGGCCCTTGAGCCAGCTTGAAGTAAGGCAAGCTGGGGCACATCGGTGGGCGCTGCGCCGGAGCGGCGAGAGACTGTGAGCAGCCTGTTAGAATAGATTAAGGATCGCCCGATCCGTCCACGGAAAGGGAGGGAGTCATGAAACACTTCTGTAAGATTCTGAGCGGCGTCGTGTTGCTGGGTCTGGTCGGCACGCATTCGGCCCTGGCACAGGTCAAGCTCAGCAACGGCACGCTGTTGCCGGACACTCCGTTCTACATCGTTACCTACATCGAGGTCGCGCCGGCAGAGGTGAAGAAGGCTGCCGCACTCATCAAGAAGCACAGCGCCGCGTCGAAGCGGCAGGCGGGCAACCTGCGGTTCGAAGCCCTGCAGGGAACCGGCCGCAGGAACCACTTTCTCCTGCTCGAGGCATGGCAGGACCGCTCTGCGCGCGAGACACATGCCCGGGCCGCGGGCACGGTCCAGTTTCGCAAGGACCTGGAGCCGCTACTCTACAGCCCCTATGACGAACGGCCGCACGCTCCACTCGTGGCCGCGGATCCCAAGAAGATCGCCAAGGGCGGGAAGGGCACCGTCTACGTCGCGACCCACGTCGATATCATCCCGCCCGAGCAGTTTCCGCCATGCAAGCGCCAGGTCAGCGAGAGCGGGCCCTGCGGCAACGCGCTGGTCGAGAAACTGGTCGCCGACAGCCGCAAGCACGCGGGGAACATGCGCTTCGACGCACTCACGCAGGCGAACCGTCCGAACCACATGACCGTGGTCGAGATGTGGCGAAGCAGCAAGGATCACGACGCGCACATCGTGCATACCGACACGAAGCACTTCCGCGACGGACTGTCGGGCGTCAAGCCGGGCAGCGGCGTTGCGGCCGATCCCCTGTTCGTCATCAATCCGCTGTCGGGTAGTCTCTACGACGAGCAGCTGTACGTATTGATCGACTAGGATCGCAGGACCTGGCGCGCGAGGCGACGATGTCCCTTCCCAAGCAGTATGAAGATCTACCGGGGACGGTGGTGTTCGACTTTGACCGGGCGCGCCAGGGCTACCATCTCAACATGTTCTGCATGTCGCTGATGAAGCCGGAGAACCGTGCGGCGTTCAAGGCGAACGAGCGCGCTTATCTCGACAAATGGCCGATGACGGAAGAACAAAAACAGTCTGTTCTGAAGCGCGACTGGAACGGCATGCTCGCGCTCGGCGGCAATATCTACTTCACCTCCAAGATCGCGGCAACCGACGGGCTGTCCTTTCAGCAGATCGCCGCCATCATGACCGGGTCGACGCAGGAGCAGTACGCCCAGATGATGCTGAAGGGCGGGCGCCCGCCGGAGGGTAACCGCAGCAAGTCGGAGTGGGAGAACCGTGGCTAGGATCGTCGCGGGCCTGGCGACATCGCACATTCCAGCGGTCGGCGCGGCGTGGGACCTCGGCAAGACCGCCGAACCTTATTGGCGGCCCGTTTTCGAGGGCTTCGAGCGCTCCAAGGAATGGATCGCGAAAGTGAAGCCCGATGTCTGCATCATCGTCTATAACGATCACGCCTCGGCGTTCTCGCTGGAGATCATCCCGACCTTCGCCATCGGCTGCGCCGCGGAATTCCCGATCGCCGACGAAGGTTGGGGGCCGCGCCCGGTTCCGCCGGTCAAGGGCCATCCCGAGCTCGCCACGCATATCGTGCAGTCGGTGGTGCTGGACGAGTTCGACCTCACCGTCGTCAACAAGATGGAAGTGGACCACGGGCTGACCGTGCCGCTCACCCTGATGTTTGGCCAGCCGAAGGAGTGGCCGTGCCCGGTCATTCCGATCTCCGTCAACGTGGTGGTGTATCCGGTGCCGACGGGACACCGCTGCTACATGCTGGGGAAGGCGATCCGCAAGGCGGTCGAGTCGTTCGACAAGAACCTGAGGGTGGTGATCTTCGGCACCGGCGGCATGTCGCATCAGCTGCAGGGCCCGCGCGCGGGCTTGATCAACCGCGAGTTCGACACGCGTTTCCTCGACAATCTCACCCGGGATCCCCAGTCGCTGGTGAAGATCTCGCACTTCGAATACCTGCGCGAGACCGGGTCCGAAGGCATCGAAATGGTCATGTGGCTCATCATGCGTGGCGCGCTCGACGACGAGGTGAGGGAGGTCCGGCGCTTCTATCACGTGCCGGCGTCGAATACGGCGCTCGGCCATATCATTCTCGAAAACACCCGACGTTAAGAGGAAAGAGCGATGAAGATCTGCGTGGCCGGGCAGGGCGCCTTCGGACAGAAGCATCTGGACGCATTGAAGCGCATCTCCGGCGTCGAAGTCACCTCGTTGATCGGCGGCAATCCCGCCGGCACCGAGCAGGTCGCGAAGAAATACGGCGTTCCCCACTGGGGACACGATCTCGCCGAAGGCATCAAGCGCGCCGACGCGGTGATCCTCGCGACGCCGACCAAGATGCACTTCAAGCAGGGCGAGCAGGTGATGCGCGCTGGCAAGCACGTGCTGGTCGAAATCCCCGTCACCGACAGCGTCGAGGACGCGGAGAACCTGGTGAAGATCGCGCGGCAGACCGGCGTCACCGCCATGGGCGGCCACGTGCGGCGGTTCAACCCGAGCCATCAATGGGTGCACAAGCGGATCCGGAAGGGCGAGTTGAAGATCCAGCAGATGGACGTGCAGACCTATTTCTTCCGCCGCAGGAACATCAATGCGGCCGGCAACCCGCGAAGCTGGACCGACCACCTGCTGTGGCACCACGCTGCGCATACCGTGGATCTATTCGCCTACCAGTGCGGCGAGAACATCTCCGAGTGCTACGCGCTGCAAGGGCCGATTCATCCGCAGTTGAACATCGCGTTGGACATGAACATCATCGCCAAGGTGCCTTCGGGCGCGATCCTGACGCTGTCGCTATCCTTCAACAACGACGGGCCGCTCGGGTCGTTCTTCCGCTACATCTGCGATAACGGCACCTACAAGGCGTTCTACGACGATCTCTCCGACGGCAAGGACGTGAAGATCGACGTCTCGAAGGTGGACGTCTCGATGGACGGCATCGAGCTCGAGGACCGCGAGTTCATCGCGGCGATCAAGGAGAAGCGGGAGCCGAATGGCAGCCTCGCGCAGCTCCTGCCGTGCATGCGCACGCTCGGGAATCTGGAGAAGATGATCGACCCGGACCGCAAGGCGCACGCCTGAAGTGCGAAGTGTCCTTGTTCTTCTCACGCTGCTCTCCGCCTCGCTGACTTCTGCGATCGCGCAGGGGCCGGCGTCGTCCGGTCGTCCGTGGTGGTGGGACGATGCCTTCTGGCAAAGGGGCGAGATCGCCGCTACCGCCAGCCATCCGGTCGAGACGCGCTGGGTGAGCTACAAGAGCGGCAATACCGATATCCCGGCCCTGGTCGCGCGCCCCAAGGACGGCAAAAAATATCCGGGGATCCTGTTCATGCACGGGCGGCGCGGTCTCGACGAGCTCGTCCAGCTGCAGGTCATACGGCTCGCCGCGCGCGGCTTCGTGGTGTTCGCGCCGGACGTGTACCAGGCGCATTTCATCCCGGCCATGCCGATCGAGCACGATTACAAGCTGGAAGCCGACGCCGATCGCGGCATCGATGCCCTGCTCGGCCTCCCGGACCTCGCGAGCCGACGGATCTGCCTCGCCTCGCACACCCGCGGCGGCTACTTCACGCTCAAGATGGCAGTCACGCTCAAGCGCCAGGAAGGGGAGGTCGCCTGCTACGTCTCGTGGTATCCGCACTGGCAGGACCCGAACGCGCCGGAGCCAATGCAGGTGTACGGCTATGCGAAAGAGGCCGACGAGCTGAAGATCCCGACGCTGGTGTTCGTCGGCGAGCAGGAGCAGTACCAGCGGCGGCG
>DATICE010000082.1:0-6954 GCA_035456985.1 Burkholderiales bacterium
GCTCGGCCTCGTCCGGCGCATCACCGCCTTGCGCGTGATCTACCTCGACGCCATCCTCTACTTCGGCGGCGGACTCATCGGCACCGCGCACCATTGGTACTTCACGGGCCAGACGCCGCTCGCCATGGCGCTCGGCGCCACGTTCTCGGCGCTCGAGG
This sequence comes from Burkholderiales bacterium, assembly GCA_035456985.1. Lineage (GTDB taxonomy): Bacteria > Pseudomonadota > Gammaproteobacteria > Burkholderiales > SG8-41 > SG8-41. The sequence continues at coordinate 159 of DATICE010000082.1, forward strand.
TCGTACCGCTCACGCTGCTCACCCTCGACGCCTGGGACTTCTACAAGGTGACGCGCGGCGAGAGCGGGTCGGCCGGCTTCCGCCATCGCTGGACCTTCTTCTTCCTGATGGCGGTCGGTTTCTGGAACTTCATAGGCGCCGGCGTGTTCGGTTTTCTCATCAACATGCCGATCGTGAGCTACTACGAGATCGGCACTAACCTGACCATCAACCACGGCCACGCTGCGTTCATCGGCGTGTTCGGCATGCTGGGCGTGGGGCTGATGGCCTACGTGCTGCGCGAGATTTCGAGCGAGCAGATCTGGACCCGCGTGGAGCGGTGCCTGAAGGTTGCTTTCTGGGGCCTCAATATCGGCCTCGCGATGATGGTCGTTCTGAGCCTGCTGCCGAACGGCTTGCTGCAGGTCTGGGACGTCATCGAAAACGGCTACTGGCACGCCCGCTCGCTCGCGCATACCGGCAGCCCGCTTCCGAAGTTGCTCGAATGGATGCGCACGCCGGGCGACCTGGTGTTCATCGTCGCCGGCGCGCTGCCGCTCTCGTGGGGCCTTTGGCTGGCCTATCGCGATCTGTGGCGCCGCGGCGTCGGCGCCATGGCACCCAAGATGGCCTGATAGAAGGAGGCGCTCCATGCGGATGCATGGATGAAGGAGGTTGCACCCAGCACGGAGCTGCGGAAGTGGTTCGGGCATCGAGTGGAGCGCTGGCACGAGTTCCGGCGGCGATACCGGAAGGAGCTGGACTCGAATCCCGATGCGTGGGCGCCCCTGCTGGAGGCGAGCAGGCGCGGAACGGTGACGTTGCTCTTCAGCGCCCGTGATCTTGAACATAATAGCGCCGTAGTTCTGCGCGAATACCTCGGCAAACAAAACCGGGTTCGCGGTCCGAGGGTGAAACGAGCGCTCATCACGAAGTAACCGAAGCGGAACACTGCACATCTCTTCAACACTAAGGAGCGACCAGGGTGACGCGGCGCTCAGCACTCGGGGGCCGTTTCATCTGGAGGCGACCGTGCGCGTGCTACAGCGGCGGCCGGCGAATCGAGTCGACATCTGGGAGCAGGGCCGCTATCTGCGAGTCTCCGCGACGGCAGACGGTCTAGCGCTCGTCGAGGTTGAAAACCGCGGGACGATCGCCGAACCCGACGTTCGATTCGCGATTCGATCGGGTAACCCGACCGCGGCGGCGCGCCAAGGCATCGGGCTGACTCTGCGCAAGGTGCTCGGTCTGGATATAGATCCAGAGCCGTTCCAACGACTGGCCGCCGCCGAACCAACGCTTCGCGCCATGGCACGCGCGCTGCGCGGCATGCGGCCTCCGCAGTTCGGCGATCTGTTCGAGGCGTTCGCAAACGTCGTGCCGTTTCAGCAACTGAGCCTCGAGGCGGGCGTGGCCATCGTGGGACACTTGGTCGAGCGCTTCGGCGAATCTCTCAAGTACGGCAGCCGCCGCTTCCAAGCGATTCCGACTGCCCGGGCCATCGCAGAGGCCCGCCTCACGGCGCTACGCGCGTGCGGCCTTAGCTCACGCAAAGCTGAAACGCTGCGCCATCTCGCCCGGGCGATAGAATCGGGCGAGCTGGTTGAAGAACGGATTGCCCGAATGACGACGAATGCTGCACTCCAGACTCTGCGCGACCTGCCAGGCATCGGCCCGTGGAGCGCCGGTCTCGTGCTGCTGCGCGGCCTCGGACGCCTCGACGTATTTCCACCGGGTGACGTCGGCGCGACTCGCGGGCTCAGCGCACTCATGCATGTCGAACCGGGAGCACCGCTCGGCCACGTCGTCGAGCGCTTCGGCGACCTGCGGGGCTATCTCTATTTCTGCGCCCTAGGCGCGAGTCTCATGAAGAAGGGCCTCATTCACGCCGCGCCATCCAGCCCCCATCGGCGTTATTCGGGCAGCGTATAGCGGATCTCTTCGTCGACGCCCTCGGCGATCCCGGAAACAATCGCCGGGTTCCGGTCCCTGCGATTGTGCCGTTCAAAGCGAGCCTTTGACCATCATCAGCCTGATTTTCTCGATGGCCCGGGACGGGCTCAGGCCGCGCGGGCACACTTCGGTGCAGTTCATGATCGACCGGCAGCGGAACAACCGGTAGGGATCGTTCAGGTCGTCGAGGCGTTCCTGCGTCGCCCGATCCCGGCTGTCGATGATGAAACGGTACGCCTGCAGCAGCCCGGCTGGACCGACAAATTTATCCGGGTTCCACCATGACGAAGGGCACTGGCTCGTGCAGCATGCGCAGAGGATGCACTCGTACAGCCCATCCAGCTTGTCACGGTCTTCCGGCGATTGAAGGTGCTCTTTCTCGGGAGCGGGTTCGTCATTGATCAGGTAGGGCCTGACCGAATGGTACTGCTTGAAGAACAAGGTCATGTCCACCACCAGGTCCCGTATTACCGGAAAGCTCGGCAACGGACGCAGTTCCACCGGCTCCTTCAGGTCCGATATCCGGGTAATGCAAGCGAGGCCGTTGCGCCCGTTGATGCTCATCGCATCGGAGCCGCAAACCCCTTCGCGGCACGACCTTCTGAAGGTCAGGCTGTCATCCTCGGCCTTGATTCGGATCAGCGCATCCAGCAGCATCCGGTCTTCCGGTCGCAGCGCGATGTCATAGCCTTGCATCCAAGGCGCGCTGTCCTGCTCCGGGTTGTATCGATAGATTGAGAATCTCATGATCGGCGTTCCTCTGATGCCCTCGCCCCCTCGCGGTCGTTAGGAAATGAGGAGGATCCGTGCTGTCCAGGCTTCCAGCGCCACGAGGCCAAATCCGACCGTCGCCAGGACCGGCACGCGCACCATCATTGGATGGAGGTAATCCAGAACCACGTCACGAATTCCGACCCAGGCATGCAGCAACAAGGCCGTAAAGAACACAAAGGTCGCGATGCTCACCTCCGGGCGCATCACCCAGTCACGCCAGGATTCGAAGGAAACGGGTGGATCAGTCGCAAAGTGCAGAAACAAGAAAGCGCTGAAGGCAGCCATATACACGGCCGTCAGCCGTTGCAGCAGCCAGGCGCGCAAGCCGCTGAATGCGCCCCTCACAGCAGGGCCCAGCCCGCGCCCAGCGCCAGACTGACGCTCGTCACGTTGACCACCCAGGCGCTTCGCCGCGCCGCCGTCAGCGATGAACCGACATCGACATCCATCAAGAGGTGGCGGATCCCGGCAAGGAAGTGATGCGCGAAGGCCCAAAAGATCACAAGCGCCAGCGCTTTGGCCAGCATGTGATCGAGCAAGGCGCCAAGCCGCTGATAGTCTTGAGCGCTGCGTAACGACGCATCGAACAGATAGATCAGGGCCGGCGTGAACAGCACGAGCACGACACCGGAAACGCGGTGCCCGATCGAGGCAACCGCACCGACTGGAAATCTGATGCGGACGAGGTCGAAGAAGACCGGCCTTGCCTGTTTGAACTCCGCCATGGGAGTACTTCCGGATGTTCCGGGAGAACGCCGATTGTTGCTATGGTATTGCCATTTGGCCGTCGCGACAACCATCTCCTGCGGATTTCGTCAGTTCCGCCCGCGTCTCGATCATTGTGAGATCAGCGCGAGCGTCGTGTCGCCAAACGCATCGGTGCCCGGATGCTGTGAGTTGTCGTCACTTACCGCCGCTTGGCCGCGCCCGGTTCGGTCCCTTGTCTTGAATTGCGCGTCGTAGCGTTGCCGGTGCTGATGCAGATTGCGCGTGCCGAACTGGTGGTCGTGAAGGCTGGCGTCGTGCCGGAAGCGGTAGCGCGTGCCGCAGTAGGGACAGGTCGCCTCGTCCTGATTGACGACATCGAGGAAGACGCGCGGGTGCAAGGCCCACAGCGCCGTTGAAGTACGTGGGCAGGCGGCCGGGAGGTCGTCCACGGACAGTTCGATGGCGTTCCGCGATTTTCGCTGTTTGCGCTCCATCGCCGATGCCGCCCCCGGGCAGGAAACTTCTTCCTCCACCTGCGCGTACAGCAGCATTTCGTCTTCGGCGCGAAGCTTCAGGCGCGCGGCTGACGCCTGCCCTGCCCGCCGCGCCCTCTCGTGCGCCGGGCAGCCGAGCGCGCGGCCGCGGGAGGCATGCGGACGGGACGGCGCGTGGCCGCGGAGACCGGACGCGTGAAGCCGCGGCCGAGCGCGTCCAGAACGTCGGTGGCGGTGACTATTCCCGCGACGCGGCCCTTCCGCAACACCGGAAGGGAGCCGATCAGCCTGCCCCGCATCAGGTTCGCGGCCTCCCGCAGTGTCGTATCCGGATCCGCGGTGGCGACGTTCTGCGCCATGAGATCGCGCACGTACCGCCCCCGGCGCACGTTGCCGCCCGCAGGACCGCCGAGATCGCGCTCCGAGATGACGCCGACGAGGCGGCGCCCTTCGACGACGACGAGATGCCGGATACGATCGCGCTGCATGCGCGACCACGCGGCGTCGGCGGGTTCATCGGGTCCGATGGTGACAACCCGGTCCGTCATGATGTCTTTGAGTCGCATAAGTGCTACTTGCCTGCAACGTAGCGCGAGCGGGCCGAGCCGTTGCCCTGGATTGTCCCGCGGCCGACAGCGTTCCATTCGCCGCGTGCGCGGGGCGCGGGCGGTGCCGAAGCCGCCGTTACCCGGCAAGACGGGCCAAAACACGATTTCATGGCTTCTAAACTACGCCGGTGCCGACGCCGGAAGTTGATGCAGATCAAGCCGCCCACCCCCGGCAGCCCGATAGCATGGACGACATGAATGCGCTGACCGAAAAGCAACTGGAGCATCTCACCCGCTGGATGGGTGAGCGCAAGGCCCGCCTGCTGGAGGAGATACGGCAGGTTCTCGCCCGCACGGGCCGGGAGCGCTACGCCGATCTCGTGGGCGAGGGCGGCGACGCGGGCGATGAATCGGCCGCCAGCCTGCTGCGCGACGTCGCGGAAGCGGAGGTCGTCCGAGACATCGGCGAAGTGCGCGACATCGTTGCGGCCGAAGAGCGCGTGGCCGCCGGGCGCTACGGGATCTGCATCGACTGCGGGGACGCCATCGGCTACGAGCGGCTGCAAGCCTACCCGAGCGCCAAGCGCTGCCTGCCCTGCCAGCAGCATCGCGAGAAGACCCGGAAACCCTCGCAGTACACCGGGCGCTGACCCGCCGCGCCGGCGTACCGGCGGCCGATGGCAGCCGTCAACGCGGCGGCGAAAGGTGTCAGCACCACCACCGGCCCCATCACCCACAGCGCCGCCAGCGCCATCAGCGGCGCGGCGGTCGAGCTGCGGCTGCCCGCGAGCAAGGGCGTGATACTGGCGGGCGCCGCCGCATGAACCGTCCGCGCCTAGTCTGCGTCACCGAGCGTCCGCAGGGCCTCGCGGGCGCGCACCTGCAGTGCCTTCCAGGTGCGCTCGCACTCGCCCTCTTGCGGTGTCGTATTGGCGATCTGCCGGACCAGCGCCGCGAGGGCCGCAGTCCGCTCGCGGGCAGCCGCAAGCTGCGCAATCGCCGCATCGTAGTCCGCGGCGTAGACGAATACCGTCCTGCGGTCTTCGCAAATGCCAACACACGGCTGCGGGCCCTCGATCCTGCCGCAACCGATGCACTGCCATGCCGTGACACGTTCGATCGTTTCCGTCGCCATCGTAGGTCAGGGGTGCGGGTTCCGGGTCAGTTCACGATACGCCATTCACGGTCTTTCAGCCGGGCCGGCCGTCGAGCCGGGGCCGGGTGAGCACGGGCCAGTAGCGGATGGCATAAAGTCCGAAGGCCGCGGCCCAGAGCAGCCCGGACAGCTGTATGCCCGCCAAATGGGCCGGCGGCGCCATGCCGCCCAGCACGCGAACGGCCGCGGCGACCTGAACCAGCACGAACATCGCGAGTTCCCAGCCATCCGCCACCAGCGGCCGGCCGGTGTGGCCGCGCGCGGTGCGGGTCATCATGCCGAGGGTCAGCCCGCCGATTGCGCCCACGGTGAGCGCATGCACGGCAACGGATTCGGGCAGCCAGTCGAGGCCCGATGCGCCGCGAAGCAGCAGGTGGACGACGATCCACGCGTACGCCGCATGCAGTATCCAGACGAGCGGCACGGCCCGGGTCCGCCATGGCCGCCAGAGATAGAGGCGCACCGCGTGCGCAATGGCGGCTGCGAGCGAGACGGCGGCGATGATCGCCGGTTGCAGCTCGAGGAAATCGGCAAGGAAGAGCAGCAGCACGGAACCTAGAGCCAGCTTCTCCACGAGCGTATGGCGCACGGCGCCCGCGCCGGGCACGCCGTTGTTGGTGAACATCGGAATGACGCGGCCTCCCATGACCGCCATGATGAACAGGACCACATCCATCGCAAGCCGCAGGCCGAGCCGCGGCGGGACCTCGATCTCCCCGGACAACGCCAGGTGTACCGCGAGAATAAGGGCGCCGAGAAGGAGCAGCAGGCCGATGAAGAAATAATTTCGCACATTGCGCGACCGAACGATCGGAATGCCGATGGCGAGCGCCAGGGCGACAGGGAACGCCGCGTTCACGGCATCGGCCGCAGCGCCGAACGGCGTCAGCACGAGTATTCGACCCGCCACCCACAGCGCGGCGAGCGCCATCAACGGCCTGCCGGCCGGCGTGGGCTCGCCTGTCCAATTGCGCACCGCCGTCAGCAGAAAGCCGGCCATCACCGCCAGCGTGTAACCGAACAGCATCTCGTGTCCGTGCCACGCCGCGCCCTGCAGATAGGTGAAGGGAAGGAGGCCCGAGTACTGCGCGGCCCAGGCGAGCACGCTGAACGCGCCGAACACGCTCGCCAGCAGATAGAACGGGCGGAATCCCAGGCTCCACAGGGCGAAGCCGGGCGCGACC
>DATICE010000083.1:0-10432 GCA_035456985.1 Burkholderiales bacterium
GCCGCTCCTCGAACCCGCGACGGGTGCCCCGGTCGAGAATTTCACGCGCGTGGAAGTGTTCGGAAGCCCCGGGATGAACTGGGTGCGCATCCGGGTCATCGACAGCGCCGCCCGGATCGGTTTCGAGGTGACTCCCGGCAACTGACGTTTCAAGGGCGTGACTGACGAAGCGTGACTGATGAAGCGTGACTGGTGGAGCGTTCTCCATGCTGGAAAAGCCGACCCGCCGTACCAGTCACGCCTTTTCAGTCACGCAGTACCAGTCACGAGGTACCAGTCACGATTTTAGTGCTCATGCCCATGGGCACCATGCACGTGACCGTGCTCGAGCTCTTCCCGGGTCGCGGCGCGCACCGCGGTCACGGTGCAACTGAAATCCAGCGCCCGCCCCGCGAGCGGGTGATTGCCGTCCACTACGACCTTGTCCTCCGCGATTTCGGTCACGGTATAGACCAGCGTCGTGCCGGATTCGGCCCCGCGCCCCTCGAACCGCATGCCGACGGCGACGTCCGCGGGAAACTTGCTGCGCGGCTCGAGATGCATCAGCCCCGAGTCGTACTCACCGAATGCGTCCTCGGGCTCGAGCCTGACGCGGCAGCTGTCACCGACGCTCTTGCCGGCGAGCGCCTGCTCCACGAGCGGAAAGATGCCGTCGTAGCCCCCGTGCAGGTACTCGATCGGACCGTCGGTGCGCTCGATCACCTTGCCGTCCGTATCGGTCAACTCATAGGTAAGGCCGACGACCGTATTCTTTCCTACCTGCACTTGCCGATGCCCTTGAGCAGTCCCAGCACTTCCTGAGCGTGCCCGCGCGGGCTCACGCCGTAGAGCGCGTGCTTCAGCATCCCCTTGCGGTCGATGATGAAAGTTGAGCGCACGACGCAGGGCTTCTTCCTGCCATCCACATCCTTGTCGTGCAGCACGCCGTAACGGCGGCAGACCTCGCCCTCGACATCGGCAAGCAGCCGGACGGAGATGCCGTGCTTGTCCCGAAACGCGCCGTGTGACAGGCAATCGTCCATGCTCACCCCCACCACCACCGCCTTGAGCGCGCCGAAGTCGTCCTCCATCTCGCTGAACTCGATCGCCTCATGGGTGCAGCCGGGAGTGCCGTCCTTGGGATAGAAATAGAGCACGACGTTGCGCCGGTTGCGGAAACTGTCGAGGCTCACCATGTTCATGTCGGCGTCGGGCAAATCGAATCCCGGCGCCGGCTGTCCCGGCTGGAGCATGGTGGAGCTGTCCAAGGTTTCGGGAAGCATGATGTCCTGGGGTGCCGCTCATTGTGTGAACAATGATTGCCGCGGTCAAGCGGTTTCGGCGAAACAAATTTTCCGGCGCCCCGCAATGCGTTCGATTTCATCATTTGGCATGACGGGACCCGGAACCTCTGACACAATTGTGCGAGTACATTTCATTATGTCAGAAGCGTTTACCCCGGGCGGTCTGACTGCAAGCGCGTTCCTGCGCCATCACTGGCAGAAAAAGCCTCTGCTCGCTCGCGGCGCCATGCTGGAGTGCGCCGGCATCGTGCAGCGGGACACTCTGATCGCGCTCGCGGGGCGCGAAGATCTCGAGGCGCGCCTCGTGCAGCGGGACGGGCGTCGCTGGCGGGTGCGGCACGGCCCGTTCGGACCGCGCGCGTTCAGCCGGCTGCCGCGTTCCGGCTGGACGCTGCTGGTGCAGGGGGTCAACCACGTGCTGCCCGCGGCGCAGCGGATTCTCGACGAGTTCGCGTTCATCCCCTACGCGCGGCTCGACGACCTGATGGTAAGCTACGCGCCGCGCGGAGGCGGGGTCGGCCCGCATTTCGACAGCTACGACGTATTCCTGCTGCAGGGCGAAGGCCGGCGGCGCTGGCGCGTGAGCCGCCAGCGCGATCTCGCGCTCGTCGCCGGAGCGCCGCTGAGGATACTGCGCCGCTTCAAACCGGCGCGCGAGTGGATACTTCGGCCCGGCGACCTGCTCTACCTCCCGCCGCGCTGCGCTCACGACGGAATCGCGCTCGATGACTGCATCACCTACTCGGTCGGCTTCCGCGCGCCTGGCGCACAGGAGCTCGGTGCGCGGTTCCTGGAGTTTCTGCAGGACGAGCTGCGGCTCGACGGCATCTACGCGGACCGTGGGCTGCGGCCCGCGCGGCGCCCGGCATGGCTTGCCGACGACATGGTGCGCAGGATGCTCGGCATGCTGCGGCGCATCCGCTGGAACGACGCGGACGCCGTGCGCTTCCTAGGTTGCCATCTCACCGAGCCCAAGAGCCACGTGCTGTTCGCCCGCCCTCACCGCCCGCTGGACGAGGGCGCGTTTGCGGCAATGACGGCGCGCCGCGGGCTTCGCCTGGCCGGCGCGACGCGGATGCTGTTCAGGGGCGCGACGATTTTCATCAACGGCGAAGCGCATCGGCTTGGCGCGCCCAACTCGCGGCGGATATCCCGCCTCGCCGACCGGCGCTCACTGCCCCCCGCCCGCCTCGATCGCGAACTGCTCGAAGTGCTTTACCCTTGGTATCGCGCCGGATACCTTACAATCGGTGACGAGTGACGAGTGACGAGAAATTTCCCGCCGTCGAGCGGACCGGAAACCTGCCGAACGCGCAGTATCGGCGTTTCGAGGGCATCCGCGAGTACGAGGAGCTGATCGACGGCTTGATCCCGCAGACCCAGCGCGCGATCCGGGTGTTCGACCGGTCGCTCGCGCGCGCCTGGAATTCAGCGCAGCGCTGCGAGGCGTTGCGCCAGTTCCTGCTGGCGAGCCGCCTCAACCGCCTCTACATCGTGGTGCATGACGCCGAGCCGATCGAACGCGAGTACCCGCGGATGGTGGATCTCGTCCGGCAGTTCAGCGCCGCCGTCCGCATCCACGCGACGCTCAACCAGGCCAAACACGTCTACGACCCGTTTGTCGTGTTCGATGCGAGCCACTACGTGCACCGCTTCCACTATCGCTATCTGCGGGCAGCCCATGGCACCAACGACGTGATCGGGGCGCAGCAATTGCTCGACCGCTACGCGGAAATCTGGGACGCCTCCGCTCTCGCGGTGAGCGCGGGGACGAGCGGACTCTGACGAACCTGCTACCATTCGTCCCTCGCCCATCCGATGAAGATCACGAAAGTTCACACGCAAGTCGTGCGGGTGCCCGCCAACGAGCCGCTGGCGGGCGGGCCGGCCCAGCCGGGCGCGACGCGCGAGTTCGTCACGCTGCGCATGGGCACAGATGCCGGGATCGAGGGTATCGGCTACACCTTTTTCGGCGCCGCACTGACGGGCGCGTTGAAGAGCGCGGTGGACGCGTTCGGCGCGCTCGCGGTCGGCGAGGATCCGCTGCGCACGGAGGCGGTCGCCGCCAAACTGCGGACCGCAGCCGCCGGCTCGGGGCCGGGGGGGATTCTTACGCTCGCGCTGTCAGCGATCGACATCGCTTTGTGGGACATACGCGGCAAGGCGCACAATCTGCCGTTGTGGCAGATGATCGGCGGCCACCGCGAGCGCGTGCCGACCTACGCCAGCGGCGCGCTGATGCGCACCTTCCCCGTGGAGCATCTCGTTAAAGCGGGGCCGCGGCTGGTCGAAAAAGGCTTCCGGCAGATGAAGACGCAGCTCGCCCTGCCGGGTGACACATCGCCCGCGATCGAGGTGGACCGCATACGCAGGCTCCGCGAGAGCATCGGACCGGACATCGACCTCATGTGCGACATCAACCAGCGCTGGCGAGTCGAGCAGGCGATCGACATAGGCTCCCGCATCGAGGACGTGCGGCTCTACTGGCTCGAGGACGTCACTACCGCCGATGACTACCAGGGGCTCGCCCGTGTAACGGACGCGCTGGTGACGCCGGTCTGCGGCGGCGAGTATCTTTATGGACCGGCGCCGTTCCGGCAGATGCTGGAAGCACGCTCGGTCGACATCGTGATGATCGATCTCATGCGCGCCGGCGGCATCACGCAGTGGCTGAAGATCGCCGGGATGGCGGAGGCGTACAACCTCCCCGTCGTGAGCCACCTCGTGCCCGAGATCCACGTCCACCTGATTGCGGCCATTCCGAACGGCCTGACGGTGGAGTATATGCCCTGGACATTTGGTATATTCGAGGAAGTGCCAGTGCCAGATAGGGGGGAGCTTGCCGTGCCGCGCAAGCCCGGGCTCGGGCTTAAGTTTGACGAAGCGGCGCTGAAGCGCTACGCAGCATGATGACCAGACTCCATTCCGGCGAGAGCAATCGCCTTGCGTTCCTGCGCGCGTTCCTGAGAAGTCCGCGCGGGGTGGGCTCGATCGTGCCCAGCTCGCGCTTCCTCGAGCGCCGGCTCGTCGCGCGTGGCGCGGTCAGCGACGCAACGACGATTGTCGAACTCGGTCCCGGCACGGGCGGCACGACGCGCGCGATCCTTCGCGCAATGCCGCGGCATGCCCGCCTGCTCTGCATCGAGATCGACCCGCATCTGCACGGGCTGCTGCGCAGGATCAAGGACCCGCGTCTCATCGTGCATCTGGGCAGCGCCGAGCAATTGCAGGAGACTCTTTCCCGGTATGGATTGCCCGCCCCGGACGTGGTCATCTCGGGCATTCCGTTCTCCACCATGGACCGGGCCGTGGGCCGGCGGATCCTCGATGCCATCTCCAGGGCGCTCGCGCACGGCGGAACTTTTGTCGCATACCAGCTCCGCGACCGGGTCGCCCAGCTATGCGGCACGGACCTGGAGCTGAAGCGCGTCGAGCTCGAAGTGCTGAACATCCCGCCGCTGCGCGTATTCTGCTGGGAAAAGAACGGGAGGCGGCCCGCGGCCCGCTAGGCGCCCGCCTTCATCCTTCACAGGACCTGGCGCCAGCCAAATCCTTCGTCCTGCGTAGCAATGCCGATCCATTCCGGCGCGCAGCCGAGTGCGCCGGAGAGCGCCGCCCGCGCCAGCTCTGGCGTGTTGTTCGTCTGCGAAAGATGCGCCGCGACGAGATGCTGCAGGCGGCTGCAGTCCATGGCCCGCACCAGTTCGGCCGACGCCGCGTTCGCGAGATGCCCGAGCCGGCCCGCGATTCGGTTCTTCAGGTGCGCCGGATACGGTCCTCCCAACAGCATGTCGAGGTCGTGATTGCACTCCAGCACGAGGGCGTTCACCCCCGACAGCGACTGCGCGATGTGCGGCGTCGGTTGCCCCGTGTCGGTCAGCACGCCGAGCCGCACCGCGCCGTCGGACAAAACGAACTGCACCGGCTCGCGCGCATCGTGCGGCACCGGGAATGGCCGCACTTCGATGCCGTCGATCGCGAACACCGTGTAGGGGTCGATCAGGATCCGGCGCGTAATCGACCGGCCCTCCGCGCCCAGTGCCGAGAGCGTCCCGCGCGTCAGGTATACCGGGATATCGAAGCGCACGGAAAGCTTCGCGACGCCCCCGCCGTGGTCACCATGCTCGTGGGTGACGATGATCGCGTCGAGGTTCGACGGCTCCAGACCGAGCCGCGCCAGCCGGGAAACGGTCTCGCTCAATCCAAAGCCGCAATCGAGCAGGACCCGCGTGCCGCTGGCTTCGATGAGGAGCGCGTTGCCCTGGCTGCCGCTGCCCAGTGATGCGAAACGCATCACTTACTTAAGCTGTTCGTAGAGCAGCGCCAGAATGCGGCCCGCGGTGTCGGACTGCTCCCGCGCGCCTTCCTTGTTGAGGACATTGACCTGGCAGCTCGCTGCGTTCGCGTCCTTGACCTGTATGCGGAATTGCTCGCTCGGCTTGGGCTTGTCGCTGCCCCAGAACTTGAGCTTCGAGAGGAAGCCCTGGTCGGCGCTCTTGTTGTCGCCCTGCGGGTCTATATAGCGCACGAAGTAGAGGCCCTTGGTGCGGTCGCGGTCCTCGACCGTGAAGCCGACGCGGTCGAGCGCAAGGCCGACACGTCTCCAGGCGCGGTCGAATTGCTCGTTCAAGACGAGCGTGCCGGTGCCGTCGTCCCCCCGCGACAGCGTCGCGCGCAGCGCGATGGGCTGGGTGGATGCGATTTCCGACTTGGCGCGCGCCTCGTCGACTCCGAAGCGCACCATCAGCCGGCGCAGCATCTCTGCCTCGAGCTCCGGGCTGGGCGGACGCGGCTGCCAGCGGGTGTCGGCCGGACCCGCGGATGAGTTTTCGGTATAGACCTCCTCCATCCCGCGGTGACTGACATAGATCTCCGTGGTGCCGGCCTGGGCACCGTGCTCGAGCCGTGTGCGGTACTTGTCGCGTTCGGCGGAGGAATACACCGAGTCGAGGACCCGGCTCAGGAAGTTGCGGATTATGCCGGCGTCGACTTTGGCGCGTTTCTCGGCCCAGTCGGTCTCCATGATGCCCGCCTGTGGCATCTCGACGTTGATGATAAAGCCGCTCTCCTGCCAGAATTCCTTGACCGTCACCCAGGTCTGCTCCGGCGTACCCTTGACGACCAGCCAGCGCTCGCTGCCGTCGCGCACGACGCGCGCGTTCGGTACGTCCGGCAGCACGATGACCGTCCCCGGGCGCGCCTGCCCGCGCTCACGGCTGTAGTCGGAGTAGGTAGCAGTGCCCGTCGGGTTGACGTCCGGCACCTTGAAGCGGTCATCGCCCCCCGGCCGCACCAGATCGGGAGGCACTTCGAGCGGGGCCGTCTGGCCGGCCGACTTGTAATCGACCTTTTTCTCCTCGATGCCGAGCCAGCTGCACGCTCCGAGCATTGCGCAGGCGACAAACCCCAGCACGCAGCGTGCCATCTCAGGCCGCGGCATAGCGCCCTTCCCTCACCTCCGTGCGGATGCCGGCGTGGCGCATCGCTTCCCGCACCTGCTCGTGACACGCGGCCGACAGCGGCGTCAGCGGCAGCCGGATCCCGCCCTTGATGAGTCCCATCTGCTGTACCGCCCATTTGACGGGAATGGGATTCGCCTCGAGGAACAGATTGCGATGGAGCGGCAGCAGGCGGTCGTTCAACTCGCGCGACCTGGCGGCATCGCCGGCGAGCGCGGCCGCGCACATCTCGTGCATGAGCCGCGGCACGACGTTGGCCGTGACCGATATCACCCCGCGGCCGCCCAGCAGCATCAGCGCAAGTCCGGTCGCGTCGTCTCCGCTGAACACGGCGAAACCGCGCGGCAAGCGGCGAACGAGGTCGGAGCCGCGTTCGAGGTTGGCCGTCGCGTCCTTGATGCCGACGACGTTGGGAACCTGGGCGAGCCGCAGTACCGTCTCGTTCTGCAGATCGGCCACCGTGCGCCCCGGCACGTTATAGACAATCATCGGCAGGTTCACCGCCTCGGCGATTGCCCGGAAATGGCGGTAGAGCCCTTCCTGAGTCGGCTTGTTGTAGTAGGGAACGACCGATAGCGCATAGTCCGCACCGGCCTCCTTGGCGAAGGCAGATAGCTCGATTGCCTCGCTGGTCGCGTTCGCCCCGGTGCCGGCAATGACCGGAACGCGCCCTGCCGCGTGGTCCACGGCGGTCTTGATGAGCAGCCGGTGCTCGTCCCAATCCACCGTCGGCGATTCGCCTGTGGTGCCGACCACCACGATGCCGTCGGTGCCCTCCTTGATGTGCCAGTCGATCAGTCGCCGAAAAGCATCGAGGTCGAGCTCGCCGTCCTCGCGCATCGGCGTAACAATCGCGACCAGGCTTCCTTGAAGTGCGGCCATTTCCCGAATTTCCCTTATGAAACAGAGAGGGGCTTGGGGTAAATTTCGCTAATTCTACTCCTTCCGGCAGACGCGGAATAACTCTGTGACCGCGAGGATCTCGCCGGGTTTCCCCCGAGAAGGCCCCGAGGACGGATCACCCAACCTGTTGGCGAATCAAGGATGAAACGCGGGTTACGAGCCGCTCGAACCGCGCCAGAAAAGGGCGGTTACAGAAAAACTGTTTCAATTCAGAGGGAAGAATTTAGATCTGGAACCTGCAGTGCTTCGACCTGCGAGTTCCTAGCCCTGCTGGGACCGGTAGAAACTGGCCAGGAAACCCTCGGCGTCGGCCACCGCCAGGTCGGCGACAAGCTCGCGGCAGGCCTCGAGCGGCTCGGCAAGAGCCGCCGCCAGAGGATTCCAGCTCGCGCACAGCACTTCCGGTCCGTAATTGCCGGGTTCGCCTTGCGTCGTCTTGTCGAATTCCAGTTTCATGTCGCTACTGTATAACGCGCGAGTCGGAAAAAGGTTGAATGGTCCTGCAACGCGCGCATTTTTTCAGATGAATGTTGCATCATTGCGACATCAGCGGAGTGTCCCGGCAACGCACGCAAAATTGCCGACGACAAGCTCCTATCGGCGGTGGGACACCTCTCCTACGCCGCGGGCGGATGCGAAGCGCAGATCCTCTGGACCGCTGCCGGCCTGGGATCGGATACCTCGAGGTCCTCGTAGGCGATGACTCGCAGACGGCCACGGACGATTTCCAGCAGCTCACCGGGCTTCAAGAGGAACGCCGGGTTCGAAGGCTTGCCAAAGCGCTCGTTTCCGGCGGCGAAGGTTTCGTAGATCAGCACGCCTTCGGGAGCAAGCGCCTGCAGCAGGCGGGGAAACAGCGGGCGGTGCAGGTAGTTCGCCACCACAATGCCGGCGAATTGCTGGCCTTCATAGGGCCAGGGTCCGCTTTCGAGGTCGGCGCAGCGCGGGGCAATGCCCGGCACGCCCGCAAGCCCGGCGAGCAGGGCCGGATCACGGTCCACGGCCTCCACCGGGTGCCCGCGGCCGGCCAAGTAACGGGCATGACGGCCGTTCCCGCAGGCCAGGTCGAGCACCCTTCCGCCCGCGGGTATCCGTTCCGCCCAGCGCACGACCCACGCCGACGGCGTGGCGAGTTCATGGTGCGCAGCGCGCGCCGCTATGACCATCGTCCGTTCAGCTCCGTTTCATGCCTGGGTTCCCCGGATGAAGTATAAAGTGGCGTACTTCAGAGGGGACACAACCCGACCGCCCGAAGCATATGCTTGAAGCCACCAGGAAGAATGCCGCGTGAAGGCGGTCGCCATCGCGAAGTTCGGCGGGCCCGAGAGCCTGCAGTACGTGGATTGGGCGGACCCTGCGCCGGGCGCCGGCGAGGCCGCGGTCAAGCTCGAATACGCGGGCATCAACTTCATCGATGTCTACATGAGGAGCGGCCACTACGCACGCTCCGATACCTACCGCACGCCGCTGCCGATGACCATCGGCATGGAAGGCGGCGGCACCGTTGCGGCGCTGGGCGACGGCGTGTCCGGCCTCGGGGTCGGCGACCGCGTCGCTTACTGCATCGTGCGGGGCAGCTACGCGCAGTACGCCGTGGTGCCCGCATGGAAGCTCGTCCGCGTACCGGACGACGTTCCCCTGGCCGTCGCGACCGCCCTGATGCTCCAGGGCAACACCGCGCACTATCTGTCGCACTCGGTGTTCGCGCTCGAGCCCGGCCATACCTGCGTGGTCCATGCCGGCGCCGGCGGGGTGGGCCAGCTCCTGATACAGCTTGCAAAGCTGCGCGGCGCCACGGTCATCGCCACGGCGGGGAGCCGGGACAAGGCCGAAATCGCGGCGAGGCGCGGCGCCGATCACGTCATCCTCTACCGCGAAGCCGACTTCCGCGAGGAAGTGATGCGGCTTACGGGGGGCGTGGGCGCCGACGTCGTCTACGACGCAGTCGGCAAGGACACTATCCACAAGAGCATCCGGAGCCTCCGGCGGCGCGGGCTGTGCGTGAACTATGGCGGCGCCTCGGGCCTGGTGCAATCGGTCGAGCCGCTGGAGCTCGCCGAAGCGGGATCGGTGTTCTTCACACGCCCGCACCTCGCCGATTACATCGCCACCCCGCACGAGCTGCGGGCCCGCGCGGACGATCTCTTCGCTGCCTACCGCGCCGGCAGGCTTGCCGTGACGATCGACCGCGAGTTCCCGCTCGCGGAGGCGGCGCAGGCGCATCGCCACCTCGAGGGCCGCGGCACGCGCGGAAAGCTTCTGTTGACGGTGAGCCACTGACCCGCGTGCCTGTGGCATGCCCGCTCGCCGAGAACCCGCGGATCCTGTCGCGAGCTTGTTGCCGGATAAGTTGACCGTGTAGCATTCACCCCTCGACCCAAAAGGAGGAGGAACATGAAAACAATATTGAAGACGATCGCCCTGCTGCTGCTCGCCGCCGCGGGGCCCGCGCTCGCGCAGCAATACCCCGCCAAGCCGATCCGCATGATCATCGGATTTCCGCCCGGCGGCGGAACCGACATCATCGGACGCATCGTCGCCCAGCGGATGTCCGAAGGCATGAAGCAGCAGATCCTGCCTGACAACCGCGGCGGCGCGAGCGGCCAGATCGCCGCCGAGCTTGCCGCCAATGCGCCGCCGGACGGCTACACCGTCATGATGGCGCACATCGCCGCGATGTCGATCCTGCCCTCGCTGTACCCCAAGCTGCCCTACGACCCCGTCCGCGACTTCGCGCCGATCAGCCTGGTCGCCATCAGCCCGCAACTGGTGGTCGTGCACCCGTCG
>DATICE010000084.1:0-2591 GCA_035456985.1 Burkholderiales bacterium
TCGGTGTGGACACGCTGGCACGGACGGTCGCGCGCATCGAAATCCCGCTCGGGGTGCTGACGGCATTCGTCGGCACGCCGCTCTTCCTGTGGCAGCTCGCGACCGCGCGGCGGGGCTGGCAATGAAGCTCGAAGCGAGCCATCTGGATTTCGGCTATGGCGCCCGGCGCGTGGGCCGCGACGTCTCCCTGTCCGTGAAGGCGGGGGAAGTGCTCTGCCTGCTCGGCCCCAACGGCAGCGGCAAGACGACGCTTTTCAAGACGCTGCTGGGATTACTGCCGGCGCAGGGCGGCGAGGTGCAAGTCGACGGCTCGGACCTGAAAGCGCAAGCGCGCGACGAGGTCGCGCGGCTGGTGAGCTACGTCCCGCAGGCGCACGCCGCGTTCTTTCCTTTCACCGTTGAAGAAGTCGTGCTGATGGGGCGCACGGCGCACCTCGGTCTGTTTTCGTCGCCGTCGCGGCGCGACCGCGAGGCCGCGCGCGCGGCGATCGCGCGCATGCGGATCGAGCACCTCACGCATTCCGTCTATACGCGTATCTCGGGCGGGGAGCGCCAGCTTACCCTGATCGCGCGCGCGCTCGCGCAGGAGGCCCGGGTCGCAGTCATGGATGAGCCCACCGCAAACCTCGATTTCGGGAACCAGCTGCGCGTGCTGCAGCACATCCAGGCTCTGGCGCAGTCCGGGATTGGGGTTCTGCTCTCGACCCACGACCCCGATCACGCGTTCATTTGTGCGGATCGCGTTGCCATGCTGCACGAAGGACGCCTTGCGCGGCTGGGCGTCCCCGCGGCGACCATCACCGCGGACAGCCTCAGGGAAATCTACGGCGTGGAAGTCGCTGTCGTGCGTGTGCCCGTGGGTGAAGGGGTGGAGCGCCCTGTCTGCATCCCGGGCGGCGCGCTTTCCAAGGGGGCAGCGCCGCGGCGTGGGTAGAATGTAGAGCCTACCATTGAGATAGGCTCTTACATGGCGCGCTACCCGGGACTGACCCTGCGGATCCTGGCGGACAAGCATCCGGCGATGGGACCGGGCAAGGCCCGGCTGGTCGCCGCCATCGCTGCAACCGGCTCGATTTCGGCCGCAGCGCGGTCGATGGGCATGTCCTACCGGCGCGCCTGGCAGCTCGTCGACGCACTCAACGAGAGCTTCCGCCAACCGGTCGTGCTGACCGCGACGGGCGGCAGGCGCGGGGGCGGGGCGGTCGTCACCGCGCTGGGCAGGCACCTGGTCAAACTGTATCGCCTCATGGAGAACAAGGCGTCATCGGCCATCGCCGGCGATCTGCGGGGCTTCTCCAGGCACCTGAGGAAGGCTGCCAGCGGGCGCGCCGAACGTCGCTCCGGCCGGGTCAAGCCGTCAGGACGAGCTTCAGGCCCGCGAGCGACATGACGAACGCGAGCGTCATGAGCAGGCCTTTTTGATTCAGTCGTTCGAGCCCGAGCCAGGTGCCTAGAAAGGCGCCGGCGAACGCGCCGGCGGCGAGCAGTGGCAATTCGGGCGCCAGCGTCTGCACGGTGAGCGACCCCGCTGCGAGCGCCACGGCCGAGTTGATGAGGATGAACGGCGCCGAGATGCCCGCAGTCGTCTTCGGTCCGGCCCAGTTGAGCACGAGCAGAATGGGGCTGAGGAATATGCCGCCGCCCACCCCGATCAAGCCCGAGATGAAGCCGATCACGCAACCCATGAAGACCGCCGGCAATCTCTTCACCCGCACCACGCCCTCTGGCATCGCGGTGCGCAGGCCAATCGCGCGCAAGACGAGGTAGAGCGCCGCGATCAGCAGCACGATGCCCATCGCGGAGTAGTACGCGCCGCGCGAGAGGCTCTGAATGCCGCCGGCCGCGGCGAATGGCACCGACCCGACGAGAAACGGCCACAGGCCGGACCAGCTGAAGAAGCGCGCCTGGCGGAATCGATACACCGTGAAGCTAGCCACCAGGATGTTGAGCGTCAACGCCGTCGGGCGCATGACATCCGGGGCGAGCCCGATCAGCGCCATCATGGCGAGATAGCCTGACGCGCCGGCATGGCCGACGGTTGTGTAAAGCGTGGCGACGATGAAGAACGACGCGCAGAGGATCGCGACCTGGTAGGGTTCCATGCGGTTACAATAACATGGCCCGCCCCGTTATGCTCAATGGGGAATAACGCAGGCAGCCCGGGCACGATTCAGCGCAGGGGCGCGATATCAGGTCGATATCGATGGAGATGTCCGTTATGATTGCTCAGGATCGAGCCGGCGCAAGGACCTGCGGATTGGTGTCATGAAGATATTCGGATTCGCCGGCTGGTCGGGCAGCGGCAAGACTACGCTGATCGAGAAGCTGATCCCGCTTTTCGTCGCGCGCGGGCTCAGGGTCTCGCTCATCAAGCACGCCCATCACGCCTTCGACGTGGACCAGCCGGGCAAGGACTCGTATCGCCACCGCCATGCCGGCTGCGGCGAGGTGCTGGTCAGCTCCTCGCGGCGATGGGCGCTGGTTCACGAGCTGCGCGGGGCACCCGAACCGGGCTTCGCCGAGCTGATCGAACGTCTTTCCCCATGCGACCTCGTGCTGATCGAGGGCTTCAAGCGCGAGCGCGTGCCGAA
>DATICE010000085.1:0-3263 GCA_035456985.1 Burkholderiales bacterium
ATGAGCGGCACCGCGTTCGGCTCGATCGTGCTGCACGTGACGCCGGAATCGGCAGCGGGCGGGCCCCTTGCGCTGGTGAAAGACGGCGATCGCATCCGGCTTGACGTTCCTGCGCGGAAGCTCGAGCTGCGGGTCGGGAAAGCGGAGCTGGACGCGCGCCGGAAGAAATGGAAGAAACCCGCCCCGCGCGCCGAAGACCGCCGCGGCTACCGCAAGCTCTTTCTCGAGTCTGTGACCCAGGCCGACCGCGGCTGCGACTTCGATTTTCTCGCCGCCGAGCCGCGAGCACGGATTCCGCGGAACACCAGGTAACGACCGGCCACGGCTGCCGGCAGGGAGCCACGACCATGCGCAAGCCGCCGGGGATCGTCTACGGCGTCGACGAGCGTCCCCCGCTCGTCATCGTCGGGCTTTCCGGCGCGCAGCACGTGGGCCTGATGTCGATCAATCTGATCTACCCGGTTCTGATCGCGCGGGAAGCCGGCGTCTCCCCGGAAATGGTGACCCAGGTCGTGAGCCTCTCGATGCTCGTGCTCGCGCTCGGCGCGGTCCTGCAGGCCCTGACGCGCGGCCCGGTCGGCTCCGGCTTCCTCTGCCAGCCGGTGCCCACGGCTGCGTACTTGCTTCCCTCGCTACTTGCCGCACGGGAAGGCGGGCTCGCTCTCGTGTTTGGCATGACGGTTGCCGCGGGCCTGTTCGAGGCCGTGCTCGCGCGGGGACTGCGGCATCTGCGGCCGTGGTTCCCGCCCGAGATCTCGGGACTGGTGATCCTGATGATCGGGATGACGACGGCAGCGGTTGGCATGCGCATGCTGCTGGGCATTGGCGCCCCGGCGCCGCTCGACGCAACGCACGCAATGGTCGCCGCGATGTCGCTCGGCACCATGATGGCTCTCGTCGTCTGGACAAAGGGCGCGCTGCGGCTTTTCTGCGTGCTGATCGGCATGGCCACCGGCTATCTCGCGACGGCCTTGCTGGGCGGATTCTCCCCGGATGACATGATGAGGCTCGATACTGCGTCGGTGCTCGCGCTGCCCGGCTTAGAGCACGCGGGCTGGTCTTTCAGCTGGGGGCTCGCCATTCCCTTCGCGGTCGCTGCACTCGCGGCGGCGTTCAAGGCCACGGGAAACGTCATTACCTGCCAGAAGCTGAATGACGCGGACTGGAGACGGCCGGACATGGGGACGATCAGCCGCGGCGTCCTGGCGGACGGCCTGGCGACCGTGTCCGCCGGTGTCATCGGCACGACGGGCGTGAACTCGGCCACCATGAACGTCGGCCTCGCGAGCGCGACCGGTATCCTGAGCCGGCATGTCGCCTATGCAGTGGCGGGCTTTCTGGTACTGCTCGCATTCTTTCCGAAGCTCGGCGCGGTGCTCAATCTCATGCCGCCGGCGGTCGCCGGATCCGCGCTGCTGTTCGCGGCCTCGTTCATCATCGTGAACGGTTTCGAAATCATGACGTCGCGCCTGCTCGACGCCCGCAAGACGTTCATGATCGGCCTGTCATTCATCGCGGCCCTGGCGGTTGATTTTTACCCGACGGTTTTCCGGGAGCTCCCCGCGTCGATCGCGCCCGTAATCGGCAGCTCGATCGTGCTCGGCACGCTCTGCGCGCTGCTCTTGAACCTGCTCTTCCGGATCGGGGTCCGGACGACGCGGTCGCTCGTCCTCGAGCCCGGCAACGTCGACGCGGTCGCGGTCGAGGGGTTCATGGAAGCGCAGGGCGCGGCGTGGGGCGCGCGGCGCGATGTGATCGACCGGGCGAGCTTCAACCTTACGCAATCGATCGAAACCATCGTCGAGGGCTGTAACCCCGAGGGAGCACTGACGATCGAAGCAAGCTTCGACGAATTCAACCTCGACGTTCGGGTCTCATATTCCGGGCCGCCGCTTGAACTGCCCGAGAAGCGCCCGACCAACGAGGAAATCATGGAGTCCGACGAGGGGCAGCGGAAGCTCGCCGGCTTCATGCTGCGGCGCCAAGCCGACCGCGTCGCCGCAACGCACAAGGCGGGCCGCTCGACCATACTCTTCCACTTCGACCACTGAACCCCGGCGAAAACGTCGGGCGGGTTCGGGTAGGGATTATTGAGGTTTGATCCCCGCCGCCTTGATAACTCTTCCGAGCCGGTCGGATTCCTGGATCGTGAGGCGCTGGTACTCCTCCGGCGAGCTGCCCACGACTTCCAGTCCCAGATTCGCAAAGCGGTCTCGTACCGGTGCCGGCGCGAGCGCGCGCAGCACTTCCGAGTTCAGCCGCGCAATGCGGCTCTTCGGAGTCTTCGCCGGGATCGTAAGCCCGAATCGGGCTGTCACCTCGTAGCCGGGAAGCCCGGCCTCCGCGATGGTTGGCACTTCGGGCAGCAGCGGCGAGCGCGCCGCCGAAGTCACGCCGAGCGCGCGCAGCCTCCCCGCGCGCACGTGCGGAATCACGACCGGTATGTTGTCGAAGGTCATGTTGATTTGCCCGCCGAGAAGATCGACGAGGGCGGGGGCGGCTCCCCGGTACGGCACCCGCGCGAGCTTCGTTCCGGCGAGCTGGTTGAAGAGCTCGCCGGCGAGGTGGCCGCTCGATCCGCTCGCCGCCGTGCCGTAGAGTAGCTCGCCCGGCCGGGATTTTGCGAGGTCGATCAGCTCCCGCACGGTCTTCGCCGGTGTCGCGGGGCCGACGACGAGCGCGTTGCCGCTGGTCGCGACCAGCGAAACGGAAGTGAGGTCGCGCAACGGATCGTACGAGAGCTTGATGTAAAGGTGCGGATTGGTTGCGCGCGAGGTGCCGGCCATGAACATCGTGTGGCCGTCAGGCGTCGCGCGGGAGACGTACTCCTCGGCCACCGTGGTGGAGGAGGTGGCGCGGTTCTCGACGACCACGGGCTGCCGGAAACCTTCGCTCATGCCGGGCGAAAGCGTGCGGGCGATGATGTCGAGCGTCCCGCCGGCGGCTGCCGGAACGATGATGCGCACCGGCCGCAGCGGGAATGCCTGGGCTGCGCCGGGCGCGGCGCCTTGCGCAAGCGCAACTTCGACGAGCGCTGCGGCGAGGGCGATTCCAGCGGCAGATGCGGCGCGCACGGGGATTTGCCTTCAGCTCTTCGGAATGTCCTTGTTCGGATCCACGAACGGGCGCGGCACGACCTTGGCCTTGCGCGTCCCGATGCCGGGGATCGTGACCGTCAGCGGAGTGCCCAGGGCTGAATAGGCGAGCGGCATCATCGCGTAGCCGATGTTTCTCTTGAGCCGCGGCGAGTAGAGGGCTGACGT
>DATICE010000086.1:0-3985 GCA_035456985.1 Burkholderiales bacterium
GACTTGGCCGACTGGATGGCGCGCCAGACGCGCTCCGGCGTCGCGGGCATCTCGATGTCGCCCACGCCAAGCGGCGCCAGCGCATCCATGACCGCGTTGATCACCGCGGCCGGCGCGCCGATCGCGCCCGCCTCGCCGCAGCCCTTCACGCCGAGGGGGTTGTGCGTGCAGGGCGTCTCCCGGGTCCCGATCTTGAAAAAGGGCACATCGTCGGCCCTGGGCATCGCGTAATCCATGTAGGTCCCGGTAACGAGCTGCCCGCTACTCGGATCGTAGACGCAGCCTTCAAGCAGCGCCTGGCCGATTCCCTGAACGACCCCGCCGTGTACCTGGCCCTCGACGATCATGGGGTTGATCACCTTGCCGAAGTCGTCCACCGCGGTGAAATTGACGATGCGGGTCGCGCCGGTGGCGGGATCGATCTCGACTTCGCAGATGTGGCTGCCAGCGGGGAAGGTGAAATTGGTCGGATCGTAGAACGCCGATTCGTCCAGCCCCGGCTCGAGCTTGTCGAGCGGATAGTTGTGCGGCACATAGGCGGCGAAGGCGACCTCCGCGATCGTCTTCTTCTTGTCGGTGCCGGCGACCGTGAACGTGCCGCGGTCGTACTCGATGTCAGTTTCGGCGGCTTCGAGGAGGTGCGCCGCGATCTTCTTCCCTTTCGCGACGATCTTGTCGAGCGCCTTCACGATGGCGCTGCCGCCGACCGCGATCGAGCGCGATCCGTAGGTGCCCATGCCGAAAGGTATCCGGCCGGTGTCGCCGTGCACGATATCCACGTTTTCGATCGGAAGGCCGAGCCGGTCGGCGACGACCTGCGCGAAGGTGGTCTCGTGCCCCTGGCCATGGGCGTGCGAGCCGGTGAACACCGTGACCGACCCGGTGGGATGGACCCGGATCTCGCCCGCTTCGTAGAGACCGGCGCGCGCGCCGAGCGCGCCCGCGATGTTGGAAGGCGCGAGGCCGCAGGCCTCGATGTAGGTCGAGAGGCCGAGGCCGCGGAGCTTTCCGCGCTTCTCGGCATCCTTGCGCCGCGCGTCGAACCCCGCGACGTCGGCGAGCTTCAGGGCGTCGGTGAGAGTCGCGTCGTAGTCCCCGGTGTCGTAGCACAGTGCGACCGGCGTCTGGTGGGGGAACGTCTTGATGAAATTGCGCCGGCGGATCTCGGCGCGGTCGATTGCCATCTCGCGCGCCGCGGTATCCACGAGCCGCTCCACCACGTAGGTCGCCTCGGGGCGTCCCGCGCCGCGGTAGGCGTCCACCGGCGCCGTATGGGTGAACACCGCGGTGACCTCGCAGTAGATCGCGGGCGTCGTGTACTGGCCCGCAAGCAGCGTCGCGTAGAGGATGGTCGGGATGCACGTGGAGAACGTGGAGAGATACGCTCCCATGTTGGCGGTGGTGGTCACCCGCATCGCGAGAAATTTCCCGCTCTTGTCGAGCGCCAGCTCGGCCCTGGTCACGTGATCGCGCCCATGCGCGTCGGACTGGAAGGACTCGATGCGCTCGGCGGTCCACTTGACCGGGCGGTTGATCCGCTTCGACGCCCAGGTGAGCACGACCTCTTCTCCATAGAGGTAGATCTTGGAGCCGAAACCGCCGCCGACATCGGGCGCGATGACGCGCACCTTGTGCTCGGGCAGCCCGAGGACGAAGGCCGTCATCAGCAGGCGCTCGACATGGGGGTTCTGGGTCGTCACGTAGAGCGTGTAGGCGTCGTCCCCGGCGGAGTAGCTCGCCACCGCCGCTCGCGGCTCGATCGCGTTGGGAATGAGGCGGTTGTTGATGAACTCGAGGGTGGTCACGTGGTGCGCGGACTTGAAGCCGGCCTCCACTGCGGCCTTGTCCCCGAGCGCCCAGATGTAGCAGGTATTGTCGGGCGCCATGTCGTGCACCACCGGTGCGCCGGACTTGCGCGCATCGGCCGCCTTTACCACCGCGGGCAGCACCTCGTAATCCACCTCGATCAGCTCGGCGGCGTCCTTGGCCTGGTTCAGCGTGTCCGCGATTACGACCGCGACCCGGTCGCCGACATAGCGCACCTTGCCCTGCGCGAGCGGGGGATAGGGCGGCTCCTTCATCGGCTTGCCGTCCATTCCCGTGATGAGCCAGCCGCAGGGGAGTCCGCCGACCTTCGCCTGCGCGAGATCGTCTCCCGAATACACGGCCACCACGCCCGGGGCGGAGCGTGCCCGTTCGAGATCGATGCTGCGGATGCGCGCGTGCGCATGCGGCGAGCGCAGGAAATGCGCGTGCGCCTGCCCCGGAGCCGTGACATCGTCGGTGAAACAGCTCGTCCCGGTAAGGAAGCGAAGGTCTTCCTTCCGCTTGACCGATTGTCCAATCAGCGGCGCGTTCATGCCCTATCTCCTCATCGCGGCGGCGCCGGCGAGAACCGCTTTTACGATGTTGTGATAGCCGGTGCAGCGGCAGAAATTGCCCTCGAGCCCGGCGCGGACCGTCTCCTCCGAGGGATTGGGGTGCTGCTTCACGAGCTCGATCGCATTCATCACAATGCCGGACGTGCAGAAGCCGCATTGCAGCGCATGATGGTCGCGAAACGCCGCCTGCATGGGGTGCAGTTCGCCGACTGCAGCGATGCCCTCGATGGTGACGACATTCGCGCCCTCGACCTGCGCCGCGAGCACGTTGCACGATTTCACGGCGCGGCCGTTGACGTGCACGGTGCAGGCGCCGCACTGGCCGGTGTCGCAGCCGACGTGGGTGCCGGTCAGCCGCAGCTGCTCGCGCAGAAGCTGAACGAGGAGCGTGCGCGGGTCGAGCGTCGCGCTGACGCGCTTCCCATTGACGGTTAGAGAGACAGAAATGTCCATCAAATCCTCCGGATGTGGCGGATGTGCGATGCGGGGGGTTGCGAAACCATGCTACCCCGGCCATGCACCCTTCCGCAAATCGGGCTTTTCCGGGAAGCGTGCCCGCAACCGCTATATACAGTAGAATATAGCCCTCGATCGAACGGCTGAAACGACCATGGACAGCGTGGACCTGCAAGTTCTGAAGAGCGCGGCCGACTGGGTGAAGTCCGGCCGGCGCGTGGTGATGGCGACCGTCATCAAGACGTGGGGCTCGGCGCCACGCCCGATCGGCGCGCTCACTGCAATCCGCGATGACGGCATGGTCGTCGGTTCGGTATCGGGCGGGTGCATCGAGGACGACATGATTGACCAGGTGCGCGCCGGCAAGCTCGTGGAAAACACCCCGGCCACCACCCGCTACGGCGTGAGCGCCGAGGAAGCGAAGCGCTTCGGGCTTCCCTGCGGCGGAACGCTCGAGCTGGTGCTCGAGCCGCTCACGAAGGAGAGCGGTCTCGACGAGCTGCTCGCGCGCGTCGAACGCCACGAGCTGGTGATGCGGCGGCTTGACATGAAATCCGGGAAAGTCACCATTAGCCCGGCCCGATCCACCGATCTGCTCGCTTTCGACGGAGCAACGCTCACCACGGTGCACGGGCCGCGCTGGCGGCTGCTGATCATCGGCGCGGGGCAGCTCTCGACGTTCCTCGCGCAAATGGCGCAGGGCCTCGACTACCAGGTCACGGTATGCGATCCGCGCGAGGAATACGCAGAGGGCTGGGACGTCGCGGGGGTGGAGCTGAAACGCGGAATGCCGGACGAAGTGGTGACCGAGATGAACCTCGATGGCCACAGCGCGGTGGTAACGCTCACCCACGATCCCAAGCTCGACGACATGGCCTTGCTGGAAGCGCTCAAGTCGCCGGCATTCTATGTCGGTGCCATCGGCTCGAAGAAAAACAACGACGCGCGCCGCCAGCGGCTCGCCGATTTCGACCTCTCGCAGGAAGAGATCGCGCGCCTGCACGGGCCGGTGGGGCTGAAGCTCGGCGCCAAGACGCCGCCGGAGATCGCGATCGCGATCCTTGCCGAATTGACCGCCATCCGCAATGGCGTGAAGGCCCCGGAGTTCGTGGAACCGGCAAAGGCGACCGTCGCGGGCTGCGTCACCT
>DATICE010000087.1:0-36505 GCA_035456985.1 Burkholderiales bacterium
GAGGCCCCGCCCGGCGCGAAGGGGATAATCATGCGCAAGGGCCGCGATGGATAGTCATCCGTCTGACCAAATGCCGGCAGGCCGGTCAGCAGGGCGACCGCGAGAAAGGCACAGAATAGATATTGTCGGCGCCGCATCGTAAGCGAACTAAATCACATGCCGGTTATACCGAACAATCTATTCCTGTTCTGAGCCCGAGGCAACCTCCATCCGTGGGAACGCCTGAACACCATCCTGACGGGACCCGGCGCTAGCCCTCCAGCGCGAGGACCTCGCCCGTCAGCCGTCCGGCGATGCCGCTGACCACGCGGAGCGCGTTGCGGAGCAGGCCGATCTTCAGCGTGGGGCGGGAATTCCCGAGTTCCTCAAACGCCGCGCGACTGAGGGAGAAGCATTCGACGCGGGTTTCGGCGAACACGTCGGCGCCGCGCACCCCGCCGTCGATCATCGCCGTCTCGCCGAAGCTCATGCCCGCGGTGCTGGTGGACAGGCGCCTCAGGCGCCCATCCGGCATCTCCGCGACCACGCTCACCTCGCCGCTCGTCAGGAAGTACGCACGGTCGGAGGGGGCGCCCATGCGGAATATGAACTCGCCCTGCGCGAAGGACTCCTTCGTGACCAGGCGCTCCAGCACCGCGAGGTCATCGGCGGACAAGCCCTCGCAGAGCTGGTGCTCGGCGAGCCCGACGGTCTCCGCGCCTGCGCCCCGGGGACGCTCGGCGAGCAGCTGTGACTCGCACCAGTCGAGCGCGCGATCCAGCTCCGGGAAGGTCAGCAGGCGCAAGCCGGCCTGCTGTGCGTTCGCCTCTGCGAGATAGCGCACGAGGCGCGGCAACCCGTTCCCGATCGAATAGATC
This sequence comes from Burkholderiales bacterium, assembly GCA_035456985.1. Taxonomy (GTDB): domain Bacteria; phylum Pseudomonadota; class Gammaproteobacteria; order Burkholderiales; family SG8-41; genus SG8-41. The sequence continues at coordinate 858 of DATICE010000087.1, forward strand.
AGCGTGGTACCCGCGGCGTGCAAGGCGCGCTGAAGGTCGAACAGGATCCGGCTCGCGGCGCGGTCCACGTCCGCGACCCGTTTCAGGTCGAGGACCGCGTACGTACCGGGCGCCGCGTGCGTCGAGACATCGCGCACGATGGCCTCGGCGGCCGCGAACCCGAGGATGCCCTGCGCTTCGTAGATCCTCACGCGATGCCCGAGCTCGTCCAGGATCTTCGCTTCCGCCGCGCTGCGGCGCCGCTTCGAGCGCACGTTGGCGAGGCTGCGCCGCGAGCGCATCACCGAGGCGGCGACGCGCGAAGGAGACAGGAAGTGAAGGTTCATTTCCCGGGACAGGTCCTCGCAAACCCTGACGCCGCGTACGCTGTTGCCGCGGGCATCAAGGCGCGGCGAGAAAACCCCGATGCCGAGCTGACCGGGAAGAATCGCGAGGATCCCGCCCGCAACGCCGCTTTTTGCCGGAAGGCCGATCCGATAGACCCACTCACCGGCGTAGTCGTACATGCCGCAGGTCACCATGACGCTCAGAATGCTCTCGACATGCCCGCTGCGGACCGCAATCTCGCCCGTCACGGGGTTGACGCCGGCGTTGGCGAGCGTCGCGCCCATGACCGCAAGGTCGCGGCAGGTAACGCGCACCGAGCACTGCCGGAAGTACAAGTCGAGGGCGTCCTCGGGATTCGCCTTGAGAACATCGAAGTTGCGAAGCATATGGCCGATCGCCCGGTTGCGATGGCCGGTATCGCGCTCGGACCGGTAAACCGCGTCGTCCAGCTCGAGCCTGCGGCCGGCATAGAGTGACATGACGGCCAGGATCCGCTCGAAGCGGTCGGCCGGCGAGTGGCCGGCGACGAGCGAGGCCGCGGCGATGGCTCCGGCATTGATCATCGGGTTGAGGGGCGTGCCGGTGCCTGGCGCAAGACTAATGGAGTTGAAGGCGTCGCCGCTCGGCTCGACGCCGATCGCGCCCAGCACGCGCTCCCGGCCGCAATCCTCGAGGGCGAGGCCGTAGACGAACGGCTTGGAGATGGACTGGATCGTGAAGGCCTGGCGCGAGTCCCCGGTCTCGTATACATGGCCGTCTGCCGTGGCGATGCAGATGCCGAACCCTTCCGGGTCCGCCTTCGCCAGCTCCGGTATGTAGGTTGCCACGGCGCCATCGCAAACATCCGCGTGCTTCCGGTGCAGGCGTGCCAGGTAATCTCCGATCGGGGAAGACAAGGCAATGCGGGCGCCGGCGTCGTTCATGAAACGGAATCCCCTTATCGGGCAGCACGAGAGCTCATCCCCTGCGGATGCAGCAACTACCGTGCCCGGGGCAACGCCCCGCTCCTGGCCTGGCAAAGCGATTGAGAATTCAACCCGGACTGGCGTCGCGGGACCGATCTAATCCCGTCATCTGCAGGAGAGCGGGCACCGAGGTGGTGCGTCGTGCACTCTTAGAGTGCGCGCGAAACAACGAGTGCCGCGCGTCAACGCGCTTTGCGCCGCGTTGACGCGAACTTCATGGCGCGTTGTTCTCGCACGGTATCTCAGCCGCTGGCGCGCGTGAGCGCCAGGGTGCACTTGCGCGTCCCGAGCTTCCCCGCGCCTTCATAGCCGCGGGCACCGAAGCGTCCGTCGAATCGGATCGGATAATCCTTGCCATAGTGAGACTTCAGGCCCGAGGTCCCGGTGCCCGCGAGTGCGAGCCGGTCATCCTCGGCGATTCGGCCCTGGAACTGCCCGGATTTCGGCTGGCCCGGCTTGCCCCAGGAAACCCGGACCTCGCCGGAACGAATCTCGGCCGCGCGATTCCAGCTCTCCGCGGGCAGCTCCTGGATCGCATCGCAACTGAATCGGGCAACCCAGGAACCGTCGAAGCGCCCGACATTGATAGCCGGCGCGGCGGAAGGCTGCGCCCCGAAGCTGGCGCGCGTCAGCGCCAGGGTGCACTTGCGCTTCCCGAGCGTCCCCGAGGATTCATAGCCGCGCGTGCCGAAGCGACCGTCGAATCTGGCCCGATAAGCCTGGCCAAGGGAGGCCTTCCTGCGCGTGATTCCCGTGCCAGCGAGCGCGACCCGATCGTCCTGCGCGACTTTGCCCTGAAGATTCCCGGACCCCGGCTCGCCCGGCTTGCCCCAGGAGACCAGGACCTCGCCGGAACGGATCTCGGCCGGGCCGTTCCAGCTCCCCGCGGGCCGGTCCTCAAATGCCTCGCACGTGAACCGCGCAGTCCACGCTCCGTCAAATCGCCCGGCACTGGCTGCCGGCTGCGCCGCAGCCGGCGGGGCAGTCTTTGGCGCCGCGGCCGCCACCGCGGCTTTCGCCTTGATATCCGCTGCTCGTTTCGCCTCCGCCGCCGCGAGCGCCTCCAGCCGCGCGCGCGCGAGCGGAGCGAATGTGCCATCAGGATATTGCGCGAGATAAGCGTTGAGCTCCGCAGGACTGCTCGAGTTGCGCACCGACTCCCAGAACAGCGCTTCCTGTTCAGGGCGCCCGGTCTTGGGTGCAGCAGCTGTGTGCTCCGCTGCCGGCGGAGGCGGAGCCGCCCGCTGCGAAAGGAGCAGCCAGAGCCCTGCGGCAACGACGAGGGCGACGACTCCCGCTGCGATCGCCCATTTCCCGCGCCAGGCGGGTCCCTGCTGCGGAGACGACGGGGCCGCGGACGCGGGTGGGACAGTCTGCGGACGCGGCGGGCTGCTCGGATCCACCGCCGCGGCGGGCTTCAGGATCTCGGTAATGACCGTCTCGTCCGACACCGTCGGGCTCGCCGGTGCGGCGTGCGCCTCGAGGAGCACCGCAAGAAATGCCCCGGCCGACTGGTAGCGCTCTTCCGGCCTCTTCGCGAGCGCCTTCGCAACGATCGCATCGTAGCGCTCCCAGCGATGGCCGGGGTCGACGGTCGAGAGCGCCGGCACTTCGATATGACAGACCGCGTAGGCGATCTGCTCGGCGGTGCCCGAGAACGGCTTCACGTTCGTCAGGAGCTGATAGCACACCACGCCTGCCGCGAAGATGTCGGCCCGTTGGTCGATCCCCGCCGCCGCATACTGCTCGGGGGCCATGTACCCCGGCGAGCCCATCACCGCGCCCGTCTGCGTCAGCTCCGAGGCCTCGACGCGGGCGATGCCGAAGTCGGCGACCTTCACCCGCCCGTTCCTCATGACGATGAGGTTTGCGGGCTTGATGTCCCGGTGCCACACGCGACGCTCGTGCGCATGCGCGAGCGCCTCGAGCAGCTGGGACATGATGCTGATCGCGTCGTGCTCCGGGAACCGCGTGCCGCGGCTGAAGTACTCCCGCAGCGAGTTGCCCTCCACGTACTCCATCGCAATGTACGCGACTTCGGCGTCCTCGCCGTAGTCGTATACCGCGACGATTCCGGGATGCGCGAGACGGCCCGCGGCCTGCGCCTCGTTCCGGAAGCGCGCGATCATCCTGCCCGCCGTGCCGTCGCTCTCGATCAGCTCCCTGCGGATGGTCTTGATCGCGACCGTGCGGCGGATGCCGGGATCGAAGCCCTTGTACACCACGCCCATGGCGCCCTTGCCGAGCACCTCCGTGATTTCGTACTTGCCAAGGCGTTGCAGCATGGTCGGATCGTCGCGGATCCTAATGCGCCTTCGAAAGAAGGCGCATGCCGCGGTCGAGCCCCTCCAGCGTAAGCGGAAACATCCGCTCGCCCATCAGCTGGCGGGTGATGCGAATCGACTCGTGGTAGCTCCACACCGATTCCGGCTGCGGATTGAGCCAGATCGCGTTCGGGTAGACCGTGAGCAGCCGCTGCAGCCACACGGCGCCCGCCTCTTCGTTGGTATGCTCGACGCTGCCGCCGGGATAGACGATCTCATAGGGACTCATGGTGGCGTCGCCCACCAGCACGACCTTGTAGTCGTGGGGATAGGTATGCAGCACGTCCCACGTCGCCATGCGCTCCGCCGAGCGCCGGCGGTTGTCGCGCCACACCCGCTCGTAGAGGAAGTTGTGGAAGTAGAAGTACTCGAGGTGCTTGAACTCGACGCGCGCCGCCGAGAAGAGCTGCTCGCAGATCCGGATGTGGTCGTCCATCGAGCCGCCGACATCGAGAAACAGCAGCACCTTCACCGCGTTGTGCCGCTCCGGCACCATCTTGAGATCGAGCCAGCCCGCGTTCTTCGCGGTTGACCGTATGGTGTCGTCGAGGTCGAGCTCCTCGGGGGCGCCGATGCGCGCGAAGCGCCGCAGCCGGCGCAACGCGACTTTGATGTTGCGGGTGCCGATCTCCACCGTGTCGTCGAGGTTGCGATACTCGCGCCGGTCCCACACCTTCACCGCGCGGCGGTGGCGCGATTCAGGCTGGCCGATGCGCACCCCTTCGGGGTTGTAGCCGAACGCGCCGTAGGGGCTCGTGCCGGCGGTGCCGATCCACTTGCTCCCGCCCTGGTGCCGGCTCTTCTGCTCCTCCAGCCGCTTCTTCAATGTCTCCATCAGCTTGTCCCAGCCGCCGAGCGATTCGATGAGTTTCTTTTCCTCTTCGGTCAGAATTTTTTCCGCGAGCTTCCTCAGCCACTCCTCGGGAATCACCAGCGTGATCCCATCCACTTCGATGATGCCTTTGAAGTAGGCGGCGAACACCCGGTCGTAGCGGTCGTAGTACTTCTCGTCCTTCACCAGGCTCGCGCGGGCGAGCCAGTAGAACTCTTCCATGCTGCCGAACGCCACGCGTTTCGCCAGGGCCTCGATCAGCGTCAGGAACTCCTTGACCGAGACCGGAACGCCGCCCTCCTTGAGCTTCAGGAAGAATTCGACGAGCATCGCTCACGCCTTGCGGCGGGACATGAACACCAGCCGCTCGAAGAGATGCACGTCCTGCTCGTTCTTCAGGAGCGCCCCGTGCAGCGGCGGGATGATCTTGTGGGTATCCTGGCTATGCAGCGCCTCGGGCGGGATATCTTCCGCCATGAGAAGCTTCAGCCAGTCGAGCAATTCCGAGGTCGAGGGCTTCTTTTTCAATCCCGGCACCTCGCGCACCTCGAAGAACGCGTTGAGCGCCTCGCGCAGGAGGTTCTTCTTGATGTCGGGGTGGTGCACGCGGACGATCCGCTCCATCGTCTCGTGGTCGGGAAATCGGATGTAGTGGAAGAAGCAACGCCGCAGGAACGCGTCCGGCAGCTCTTTCTCGTTGTTGCTGGTGATCACCACCAGCGGCCGGTGCCTGGCCTTGACCAGCTCCTGCGTCTCGTAGACGTAGAACTCCATGCGGTCGAGCTCCCGCAGAAGATCGTTCGGGAACTCGATGTCGGCCTTGTCCACTTCGTCGATCAGCAACACCGCCGGGGTGTCGGACATGAACGCGTTCCACAGCATGCCGCGGACGATGTAATTGCGGATGTCGTGCACGCGCGGATCGCCCAGCTGGGAGTCGCGCAACCGTGAGACCGCGTCGTACTCGTAGAGCCCGTGCAACGCCTTGGTGGTGGACTTGATGTGCCACTCGTAGAGCGGCCGCCCGATCGCGCGGGCGATCTCGATCGCGAGCATGGTCTTGCCGGTGCCGGGCTCGCCCTTCACCAGCAGCGGGCGCTCGAGCGTGAGGGCGGCATTGACCGCCATCATCAGGTCATCGGTCGCGATATAGCTGTCGGTGCCTTCGAAGCGTTTCATCACTCATCCCTGGATCCATCGAGTCTCCCATCAGGTCCTGCCGACCGTCAAGAAACTCGCATACTCCGGCGCGGGATCAGCAGTGCCAGGGCCAGGATCGAAAAGGCCGCACCGGCGTAGAACGTAACTGCCGCCCCCAGTTCGTCCCAGAGCACGCCGGCAAGCACGCTCGCGATCAGCATCGCGATGCCGCCCACGAGATTGAAGAATCCGAACGCGGTACCGCGCAAGTTCGCCGGCGCTGCGCCCGCCACCATCGCCGCGAGCAGTCCCTGGGTCATCCCCATGTGCAATCCCCACAGGACCACCCCGGCCATGACCGCGGCAAGTCCGCCTGCCTGCGCAAGCACGAGGTCGGACAGCAGCAACACCGCGAGCCCGGCCGCGAGCAGTTTCCCATGGCTCATGCGGTCGGCGAGCCGGCCAAACGGGTAAGCCGACAACGCGTAGACCACGTTCATGATGACGAGCACCAGCGGGGCAAACGAATCCGCGAGACCGAGCTGCTGGGCCCGCAGGATCAGGAAGGCTTCGCTGAAGCGGGCGAGCGTGAACACGCCTCCCGCAATGACGATCCACCAGTAGTCGGCGCCGAATTCGCTCAAGCTGCGCCACTCCACGGGGGCCGCCGGACGCGATCGCGCCCTGCCCGCGTCCGGCTCGTGCACGCCGAACACGAGGATCAGGACCGAGATGATCGCGGGAATGACGGCGAACCAGAATACCGCCCGGAAATCCCCCGCCCACAACACCATGAGCCCGATCGCAAGCAGCGGGCCAACGAACGCACCGACGGTGTCGAGCGACTGGCGCAATCCGTACGCCGCGCCCCGAATTTCCGGCGGCGTCAGGTCGGCGATCAGAGCATCGCGCGGCGCGCCGCGTATGCCCTTGCCGATCCGGTCCATGAATCGCGCTGCGAACACCCAGTGCACCGTCAGCGCGAGCGCGAACACCGGCTTGGAGATCGCCCCCAGGCCGTAGCCCAGCACGGTGAGCCCCTTGCGCCTGCCGAGCCAGTCGCTGATCGTCCCGGAAAAGACTCTCACGATCAGCGCGGTCGCCTCCGCGACGCCTTCGACGACGCCCACCATGAGCGCCGTCGCGCCGAGGCTCGTGACCATGAATACCGGCAGCAGGCTGTGGATCAGCTCGGAAGAGACGTCCATGAACAGGCTGACGAAGCCCAGCATCCAGACGCCGCGGGGAATTCCAGCCGATGGCGTCATGAAAATCTCAACGCGCGATGTCGCTCTTGCGGTCGACGTCGAAGAAAATCCCCGGATCGTCGCACTCGATGAGCCGGACCGAGTCGCGGTGGCGCTCCATCACTGCGCGCGCGCCCTGATCCCCGTCGAGCGCAAGCAGCTCGTCGCGCAGCGCGGCGCCAAACCCGACGGGATGGCCGCGTTCGCCCTTGCTGACCGGTGCGGCGACGAGCGCGCCATGTTGCAGGGTGTCGATGACAGACTTGATCGTGCCCGGCGCAATCCGCGGCATGTCCGCGAGGGCGACGATCCACCCGTCCGCGCCGCGCGCCTGGGCGACTCCGTGTGCGAGGCTCGCTCCCATGCCGCGCGCCGCGCCCTGGAACATCGTGACCTGGCAGCCCTCCTGCTCCAGCATGTCGTAGAGCGGGAAATCACCCCAGCGCACTACCGCGATCACGTCGGGAGTCACCGCCAGCAGGTTGCGCGCAGCATGCGCCGCGATTGCCACCCCGTCCTCCAGGGGATGCAGCAGCTTGTCGCCTCCGAATCGCGTGCCCGAGCCGGCTGCGAGCAGAATGGCGGCGATATGCTTCTGGTCTTTCGCCATTGCGGGCTGATTATAGCGAGACGAATGATCCTTGATCCCTGATCCTCGATCCTGAATAATCCAGAGCTCTTGCCCCGTCCCGGATTATCGCCATGCCGCAGTTCTGCGCCAACCTGACCATGCTTTGGAACGAGCTCGCCTTCATGGAACGCTTTGCCGCCGCGGCCAAAGCCGGATTCACCGGGGTCGAGTACCTGTTTCCGTACGAGCACGACAAGAACCAACTCGCCGCGGAGCTGAAGAAGCACGGTCTCACCCAGGTGCTGCACAACCTGCCCGCGGGGGACTGGGCGAAGGGCGAGCGCGGCATCGGCTGCCATCCCGCTCGCGCGAAGGAATTCCAGGACGGCGTCGCCAAGGCAATCGAGTACGCGACGGCGCTTGGGTGCAAGCAGGTCAATTGCCTCGCCGGGATCCGGCCCCGTGGCACCGATCCCAACGACGCGCGGGAGACCTTCATCAGGAACCTCCAGTACGCGGCGCCGCGGTTGAAGGACGCCGGCATCAAACTGCTGATCGAGCCGGTCAACACGCGCGATATCCCGGGCTTCTTCCTCTGCTACTCGAAGCAGGCGCTCGACATCATCACGGCGGTCGGCTCCGACAATCTCTTCCTGCAGTTCGACCTCTACCACGCGCAGGTCATGGAAGGCGATCTCGCTCGCTCCATCGAAGCGAATCTCAAGCTGATCCCCCACATGCAGCTCGCTGACAATCCCGGGCGGAACGAGCCCGGGACGGGCGAGATCAACTATCCTTTCCTGTTCGCGCACATGGACCGGCTCGGCTATTCCGGCTGGGTCGGCTGCGAATACAAGCCGAAAACTACCACCGACGCGGGCCTCGGCTGGATCAAGCCCCACCTCAAGGCCTGATCCGAAGCGCCGCGGCCCCCCGTAGCGCTTGACTTGCACGAAGCCGCAGCCACACAATTTACAGCTCGATCACGCGAGCTGACATTAACCAGCCGCCCCGCCAACAAAAGGAGGAGTTATGAAGCGAGTTTTGTCCGTCACGGTGTTCGCGGTTGCGCTGTCAGCCGCGTCGGTTTCCGCTCAACAGCTCAGGATGATGACCGGTCCGCAAGGCGGCTCATGGTATCCGCTGGGCGGCGCGATCCAGGGCATCCTGGAGAAGAACATTCCGGGCGTGAATATGTCGGTTGCACCCGGTGCCGGGATCTCCAACGTGCTGGGCGTGCAGACCGGCAAGGCCGATCTCGGCTTCGGCAACGCCAGTTCCACCTACGACGGCGTGCTTGGCCGCGACCCGTTCAAGCAAAAGACGGACGCCGTGTGCCACGTCGCCACGCTCTACTTCCAGTATTTTCACGCGGTCGCGCTGGCCGACTCGGGGGTGAAGAATCTCGGAGAAGCCAAGGGCAAGGCGCTGACCACCCAGCAAAAGGGCAATACCGGCGAGCAGATGACGCGCGACGCGCTGAAGGTATACAACCTCGACTACGGCAAGATGTCCAAGGTGAACTTCGGCTCCTATACCGACTCGGTGTCCCAGCTCAAAGACGGTCATGCCCAGATCTTCACGCTGATCACGACGGTGCCGGCCTCGGCCATCATGGATCTTGCGTCGGCGCGCGACATCCGCGTGATCGATTTCCCCGATGACAAGTTCAAGGCGATGCAGCAGATGAACCGGGGCTACGACAAGCGCATCATCAAGGCAGGCAGCTATCCGAAGCAGGACAAGGACGTGCAGACCATCGGCACCTGGACCCACCTGATCGCCAGCTGCAAGTTGCCCGAAGCGCTCGTCTATAACATCACCAAGGCGCTTGCGAACAACGTCGAAAACCTCGGGAACGTCGTCGCAGCAGTGAAGGGCCTGTCGGTCAAGGACATGGCCACCGACCTCGGCGTGCCGTTGCATCCGGGGGCCCGCAAGTACTATCAAGAAGCCAAAGTGATGTAGCGCCTGGCAGGAAGTGAGCGGCGCGAGCCCTCGCGCCGCTTTTTTTGTCCCGACGCGGAGGATTGGCGATGACGGTCGGTCGTGCCCTCAAGGGCACCATCGCGGTGATTGCGGTCGGCATGTCCGTCTATCACCTCACGGTCGCCTTCATCGGCGCGCCCCAGCAGCTCTATTTTCGCAGCACGCACCTGCTGTTTGCGATGGCGCTGGTATTCCTGCTTTACCCGAGCTTCCGCGCGAAAAAGCCGGAAGGTCACGTTGTGCGCGACGACGCCGGCGGCACGCTCGGCGGCGAATTTCCGGCGCGCGCGTCGTGGCTTGAATTACTGCTTATCGCAGCTACCGCGATCACTATCGCCTATGTCTGGTGGAATCACGAGCATCTCATTACGCGCTTCGTGTTCGTGGAAGACCCCAGCGACACCGAGCTGGTGCTGGGCTTCATCTTCACCCTGCTGGTGCTCGACGCGACGCGTCGCGTGATCGGCTGGGCGCTCCCCCTGACGGCGCTGATATTTCTCGGCTACGCGCTCTTTTACGCCAATACGCGGCCGCAGCAGCTGATCGAGATCATGTACCTCACCACCGAGGGCATTTTCGGTCCGACGCTCGGCGTTTCCGCCGCCTACGTGATTCTGTTCGTGCTGTTCGGCGCTTTCATGGAGCGCACCGGCGTGGGCCGGCTCTTCATGGACTTCGCGCTTTCGCTGACCGGCCACACTGCGGGCGGACCCGGCAAGGTCGCGGTAGTGAGCTCGAGCCTGTTCGGCACGGTGTCCGGGAGCGCGGTGGCGAACGTGCTGGTGGACGGGCCGATCACCATCCCGCTCATGAAGCGCAGCGGTTTCCGGCCGGCGTTCGCGGCGGCGGTGGAATCGGTGGCTTCCACCGGCGGGCAGATCATGCCCCCGATCATGGGCGCAGCAGCATTCGTGATGGCGGAATTTCTCGCGGTGAGCTATCTGCAGGTGACGATGTGGGCGATCATCCCCGCCATCATGTACTACATCGCCGTATTTTTCGCGGTGCACTTTGAGTCGAAGCGCGTGGGCCTGCTGGGCCTGCCCCGCTCGGAATGCCCGCGGCTCGGCGTGGTCCTGCGCGAGCGCGGTCATCTGTTCACGCCGATCCTGGTGATCCTTTTCGGCCTATTCCTCGGCTACAGCGCGCCGCTGTGCGCGCTCGCAGGAACCCTGTCCTGCATCCCGGTCGCGCTTCTCCGCAAGGGTACCCGTCAGGGCATCACCTGGCGCACGGTGTGGGGCGCGCTCGAGGACGGCGCGAAGAATTCAATCGCGGTTGCGCTCGCCTGCGCCTGCGCCGGGATCATCATCGGCGTCATCACGCAAACCGGCGCAGCGATAAACTTCACCGCTCTCGTGGTAAACCTCGCCAGGGATCTGCTGCCGCTCGCGCTGGTGCTCACCATGCTCGCCGGCATCGTCCTCGGGATGGGCATGCCGACCACGCCCGCCTATATCGTCATGGTTTCGCTGCTGGTGCCGGCGGTGATCAAGCTCGGCGCGATTCCGCCCGCCGCGCACATGTTCGCTTTCTATTTCGCTATCCTCTCCGCGATTACGCCCCCGGTGGCGCTCGCCGTCTATGCGGCTGCCGGGCTCGCCAAGGCCAACTTGTGGGAATCGGGCTGGACCGCCGTGCGCGTGGGGGCTGCCGGCTTCGTTGTGCCGTTCATGTTCGTATTCGAGCCATCGCTGCTCATGATCGGCGACTGGACGGTGATCCTGCAGTCCTTCATCACTGCCACTTTCGGCACGATCTGTTTGGCAGCGGGGCTCTTCGGATACTTGTTCCGGGCAGCGCACATCTGGGAGCGCGCCTTCCTCATCGGCGCCGCAGTGCTTCTTATCAAGCCGGGCCTTCTCACCGACCTGATCGGATTTGGGTTGGTCGCCGCAGTCGTCGCGAGCCAGCTCGCGTTTCGCCGCCCGAAACCGGTCGTAACCGGACGGCTTGCAAAGTAGTTTCTGGATTTTTCGCGTGCGGCGCCGTATCGCGCGGCCACGGCCGCGTGGCAAAATCTGTTCTCCGATTTAAGGAGGCGACAATGAGCAATATCGGTTTCATCGGCCTTGGCATCATGGGCAAGCCCATGGCCGCCAACCTCATCAAGGGCGGGCACACGCTTTTTCTTCATTCGCGCAGCGGCGTGGCTCAGGAACTCACGGCGGCCGGGGGCAAGGCCTGCGCCAGCGCCAAGGAAGTCGCGCAGAAGGCCGATATCGTCATCGCGATGGTCCCCGACACGCCCGATGTCGAGAAGGCGCTGTTTGGACCGAACGGCGTTGCTGAAGGCCTTTCGCGCGGCAAGATCGTCGTCGACATGAGCTCGATCTCGCCGATCGAGACCAAGAAGTTCGCGAAGCGCGTGAACGAGCTCGGCTGCGAGTATCTCGACGCCCCCGTGTCCGGCGGCGAAGTCGGCGCGAAGAACGCCGCGCTCACCATCATGGTGGGCGGCAGCCAGGCGACTTTCGACAAGGTGAAGCCGGTCTTCGAGCTGATGGGAAAGAACATCACGCTGGTGGGGGGGAACGGAGACGGCCAGACCTGCAAGGTGTGCAACCAGATCATCGTTGCCCTCAACATCGAGGCGGTGGGCGAAGCGCTGGTGTTTGCGGCCAAGGCCGGCGCCGATCCCGCCCGGGTGCGTCAGGCCCTGATGGGCGGCTTCGCCGCTTCGCGCATCCTGGAGGTGCACGGAGAGCGCATGATCAAGCGCACGTTCGACCCGGGGTTCCGGATCGAACTGCATCAGAAGGACCTGGGCCTTGCCCTCTCGGGCGCGCGGGCCATGGGCGTGAGCCTTCCGAATACCTCCACCGCCCAGCAGCTATTCAACGCATGCGCGGCGAACGGAGGAGCGAAATGGGACCACTCCGCGATGGTGCGGGCGTTGGAGAAGCTGGCCAATCACGAGATCGCGAAAAAGTAAGCGGTGAGCAGTGAGCGGTAAGCGGATCGGGAAGCGCTGAGCCCGTGCTGCCCGAATTCGAACGGCGCCTGATTGAGCGATTGCTCGCCCGTTTCTACGACCGCCGCCTGCTCGCGCACGTTCAGCACCAGATCCGGCTTCACCACACGATCCGCGGTAACTCCGTCACGCTGTTCGAGATTCGGCCGGGCTTTGACCGGTCCGCGGTATGGGTGAAAACCCCGATCGCCCGGTTCCGGTTCGACACCGCCTCGGGCCTCTGGTCGCTATACTGGCACGATCAAAATCGGCGCTGGCGGCCCTACGAGGAACTGGCGGCTACCCGGAAATTCGAAACGCTGCTCACCGAGGTCGACCGCGATCCCACATCCATATTCTGGGGATAAGAACCGGATGAAACGTGTCCTGCAGCGAATCACCGTCGTGCTGTCCGCAATGGCGTCATTATCAGCGGGGGCTTCTTTCGCACAGCAGTACCCTGCGAAGCCGATACGCTTGATCGTGCCGTTCGCACCCGGCGGCCCGGCGGACATCCAGGCACGCCTGATCGGCCCCAGGCTCACGGCAGCGTGGGGCCAGCCAGTCGTCGTGGAGAACCGCCCCGGCGGCAACACGATCATCGCGACCGAGCTCACCGCCAGAGCGGATCCCGACGGCCACGTGGTTCAGATCATTTCTGCGGGGTTCGCGATCAACGTGAGCCTCTACGCCAAGCTTCCCTATGACAGCGTGCGCGATTTCGCCCCGGTGACGCAGCTCACTTCCGGTCCCGCGATTGTGGTCGTCCACCCTTCGCTGCCAGCGCGCTCGGTCAAGGAGCTGGTCCAACTCGCCCGATCCCGTCCCGGGCAACTGACCTACGGCTCGGCCGGGTTGCCCAGTCAGCTCGCGGTCGAGCTGTTCAAGGTCATGACCGGCACCGACATGGTTCACGTGCCCTACAAGGGCGCGGCCCCGGCCATGGTCGATCTCATTGCCGGCCACGTCCAGGTGAGCTTTCCCACCATCAGCGGTGGGCTGCCGCATGCGCGAGCCGGGAGACTGCGCGCGCTCGCGACGACCGGTGCGAAGCGCTCAATGGCTACGCCCGATCTGCCGACGATGATCGAAGCCGGCGTGCCCGGCTATGTGGCCGTAAACTGGTTTGGAACCGTGGTTCCTGCAAAAACCCCGGCCGCCGTCGTCTCCAGGCTGAGCCACGAGATCGCACGCGTGCTACGCCTGCCGGAGGTAGGCGAGCGGCTGCTCTCGCAGGGCATGGAGCCCATGAGCAACGCTCCCGAGGAGTTCGCCGCCTACATCAAGTCCGAGATGACGAAGTGGGCGAAAGTGGTGAAGGCCTCCGGCGCGAAGGCGGAATAGCTGCACCAGGCTTGATAGAATCCCGCCATGACTGCGGTCGCCGATCAGGTTGCAGTTGACATCGCCCGCCAGCGTGAAGTGGTCGCGGCACTGGAATCGTTCCTGCCCCGCTCCTCGATCCTGTTCGACCACGAAGACGTCAAGCCCTACGAGTGCGACGGCCTGACGGCGTACCGCCAGGTCCCGATGGTGGTCGCGCTGCCGGAAACCGAGGAACAGGTTTGCCGCATCCTCAAGAGCTGCCATGCACTCAAGGTTCCGGTGGTCGCGCGCGGCGCGGGAACAGGACTCTCGGGCGGGGCGCTCCCTCTCGGCAACGGGGTACTGCTTTCGCTCGCCAAATTCAAACGTATTGTCGAAATCGATGAACGGGCTCGCATCGCACGCGTGCAGCCTGGCGTGCGCAATCTCGCGATCTCGGACGCGGTCGCGCCGCTCGGGCTTTATTACGCGCCGGACCCCTCCAGCCAGGGCGCCTGTACGATTGGCGGTAACGTCGCAGAGAATTCCGGCGGCGTCCATTGCCTCAAGTACGGGCTCACCGTTCACAATATCCTGAGGCTGCGCGTCGCCACCATCGAAGGCGACATCGTCGAAATCGGGAGCGAGGCGCTCGATGCCGCAGGCTACGATCTCCTTGCGCTGATCACGGGATCGGAAGGCCTGCTGGTCGTGATCCTCGAAGTCACGGTGAGGCTCCTGCCCAAGCCTGAGTACGCGCAGGTCGTGATGGCAGCGTTCGACGACATCGAGAAGGCCGGCCAGTCGGTGGCGAACGTCATCGCCGCAGGCATTATCCCCGCGGGCTTCGAGATGATGGACCAGGCTGCAACGCGCGCGGTTGAAGGTTTCGCCCGCGCCGGCTACCGCACGGACGTCGCCGCGGTCCTGCTGTGCGAGACGGACGGCACGCGCGAGGAAGTGGCCGACGAGATCCAGCGCGTCCGGGAGCTGATGGACGCGAGCGGCGCGGTGCAGACCGAGGTCTCGCGCGACGAGGCCCAGCGGCTGCGCTTCTGGGCCGGCCGCAAAGCGGCGTTTCCCGCCGCGGGCGCGATTTCTCCCGACTACTATTGCATGGACGGAACCATCCCACGCCGACGCATTGCCGAGGTGCTGCGCAGGATCACCCAGCTCGAGACCAAATATGGACTGCGCTGCGCCAACGTATTTCACGCGGGCGACGGCAACCTGCATCCTCTTATCCTCTACGATGCGAACCAGCCGGGCGAGCTCGACCGGACGGAAGCCTTCGGCGCGGAGATCCTCGAGCTGTGCCTCGAGGTCGGCGGCACGATCACCGGCGAGCACGGCGTGGGCGTCGAAAAGATCAACTCGATGTGCGTGCAGTTCAGGCCCGCGGAGCTCGAGGCCTTTCACCGCGTAAAGCGCGCCTTCGACGAGCGTGGCTTGTTGAACCCCGGGAAGGCGGTGCCGACGCTCACGCGCTGCGCGGAGTACGGCCGCATGCACGTGCATCGCGGCCAGGAGAAGTTTCCCGAGCTTCCGCGCTTCTGAACCTCCCGCCCCCCTTGGACAACTTCGTCGACAACCTGTCGCGGCTGATACGCGAGGCGGTGAAGCAGAAACGTCCTCTGTGCATCCGCGGTGGAGGCACGAAGGACTTCTACGGCGGACCCGTTCACGGCTACAAGCTCAACACCGGCGACTTTCGCGGTATCGTCACCTACGAGCCGACCGAGCTGGTGATCACCGCGCGGGGCGGCACGCCGCTGACCGAGATCGAGGCCGCGTTGCGCGAAAAAGGCCAGATGTTCGCGTTCGAGCCACCGCACTTCGGGAATGGCTCGACGCTGGGCGGTTGTGTCGCGGCCGGGCTTTCGGGCCCGCGCCGCCCTTACTCCGGCGCGGTGCGCGATTTCGTGCTGGGCGTGCGCGTGCTCGACGGCAAGGGCGACGACCTGAAATTCGGCGGCCAGGTCATGAAGAACGTCGCCGGCTACGACGTCTCGCGCCTCATGGCGGGCTCGCTCGGAACGCTCGGCGTGCTGCTCGAGGTTTCACTCAAAGTGCTCCCTCTGCCGGTCTCCGAAACAACGCTGCACCTCGAGTGCACCGAGGCGGAAGCGATCGAACGAATGAATCGGTGGGCCGCGCAGCCGCTCCCCATTACAGCCACCGCCTACCGCGATGGAAAACTTGGTGTGCGTCTGTCCGGTGCGCGCGTTGCGGTGGATGCCGCGGCGAAAAAGCTCGGGGGTGCGGTGGTAGCGCAGGAGCAGGCGCAGCGCTTCTGGACCGGAATCCGCGAGCAGACCGACACTTTCTTCTCGGGAGAAGGTCCGCTGTGGCGGCTGTCGATCAAGTCCACGACGCCGCCCCTTGCGCTTTCCGGCGCGCAGTTGATCGAGTGGGGCGGCGCGTTGCGCTGGCTCAAGTCCTCCGGCGACGTGAAAACGATACGCGATGCCGCAGCGCGCGCCGGCGGTCACGCCATCCTGTTCCGCGGCGGGGACAAGTCAGCGGGCGT
This sequence comes from Burkholderiales bacterium, assembly GCA_035456985.1. Classification (GTDB taxonomy): domain Bacteria; phylum Pseudomonadota; class Gammaproteobacteria; order Burkholderiales; family SG8-41; genus SG8-41. Next base: position 17,041 of record DATICE010000087.1, read on the forward strand.
CTTTCAGCCGCTGCCGCCGGTGCTGATGAAGCTGCACCGCAACCTGAAACAGGCATTCGACCCGTCGGGCATCTTCAATCCCGGCCGGATGTATCCGGATTTCTGAGCGCATGCAGACGAGCCTCGCTCCATTCATCAAGGACACCGCGGAAGGCCGGGAAGCGGACGCGATCCTGCGCAAGTGCACGCATTGCGGCATGTGCACGGCTACCTGCCCGACCTACCAACTCCTGGGCGACGAGCTGGACGGCCCGCGCGGCCGCATCTACCTCATCAAGCAGGTGCTCGAGGGGACGATGCCGACGGCAAAAACGCAACTCCATCTCGACCGCTGCCTTACCTGCCGCGCGTGCGAGACCACCTGCCCGACCGGCGTGCGCTACGGCCGGTTGGTGGACATCGGTCGACATGTCGTGGAAGAGCGCGTCGCCCGCGGTCCCATCGAATCCGCGTGGCGCGGAGCGTTGAACAGCGTCATTTCCAATGCCTCCTTGTTCGGGCCGCTGCTCAAGATGGGGCAACTGACGCGACCGCTGCTGCCTTCCGCGCTCAAGCGCAAGGTGCCGCCCGCGGCGGCGCCCGCCGGACCCTGGCCCGCCGCCACTCATGCGCGCAAGATGCTTGTGCTCGATGGCTGCGCGCAGCCGAGCCTTTCGCCGGCAACCAACGCTGCCGCGGCGCGCGTGCTCGACCGACTCGGCATCTCGCTCGTGCGCGTTGCGGGCGCCGGCTGCTGCGGGGGCGTGTCGTTTCACCTCAACCTGCAGGACAAGGCGCTCGGTGTCATGCGCAGGACGATAGACGCCTGGTGGCCGCACATCGAGCAAGGAGCGGAAGCGATCGTGATCGCGGCCAGCGGCTGCGGCGTGACGGTGAAAGAGTACGGCCATTACCTCGCCCAGGACTCCGCATACGCCGCGAAGGCAAGGCGGGTTGCGGAACTGGCCAGGGACATCGGCGAGGTCGTCATCAGCGAGAAAGACCGACTTATTGCGCTCGTCCGTCAGTCGTCAGCCGACAGCCGCCGCCGGCAAGTAGCCTTCCACGCCCCCTGCACGTTGCAGCATGGCCTTAAATTGGCGGGCCGCGTCGAGGAGCTGCTGGCCTCGCTCGGCTACTCGCTGACGCAGGTGCCGGATTCCCACCTCTGCTGCGGCTCCGCTGGCACCTATTCCATCCTGCAGCCGGCGCTTTCGAAACAATTGCTGGCTAACAAGATCGCTGCGCTCGAAGGCGGGCAGCCGGCCGCAATTCTCACCGCCAACATCGGCTGCCAGGTGCACCTGCAGACTGCGACTTCTCTGCCGGTCCGGCACTGGATCGAAGCGCTCGACGATGCGCTGAATCGCTGATCCCTCCGCACGGGGGGCTTGTACTTTTCTCCGATCAGGCGTACGCTTGCCCGCGAACTGTAACCACGGGCGCCTCGATCATGCTCCAGCTGAATCCTCGCACCGCGTCGCGGAATCTGAAAATCGCACGCCGCTTCGAAGAGCACGACAGGAAAGCCGCCGGAGTCTCGACATCGCAGTCCATACCGGTGTACGAAACGGAGTTCTGGACGAGCCGCCAGCGGCAAGCCAGCTCGATTCACGAGATCTCCTACCGGGCGTGCTTCAAGCCGCAGCTGCCGGCCTACTTCATCGAGCGGCTGACGCAGGAGGGCGATCTCGTCTACGACCCGTTCAGCGGCCGCGGCACGACGGCAATCGAGGCGGCGCTGCGCGGCCGCAACGTCATCGCCAACGACGTCAACCCGCTCTCGGCGATCCTGACACGGCCGCGGCTGGAGCTGCCATCCATCGCGGACATCGATGCGCGGCTGAGAACGTTGAAGTTCGCGGCGCGGCCGGGGAGCGGTCTCGATCTTTCGATGTTCTTCCATCCCGGGACCGAGCACGAAATCCTGGGGCTGCGCGAGCACCTGCACCGGCGCCTCACGAGCGGTGAGGAAGACGCGGTCGACCGCTGGATCCGCATGGTGGGGACAAATCGCCTCACGGGCCACTCGCCCGGTTTCTTCTCGGTTTACACGCTGCCGCCCAACCAGGCAGTCGCGCCGGAAGACCAGCTTCGCATCAACGCGCGCCTGAAGCAGGAGCCGGAGTACCGCGACATCCGCGCGCTGATACTGAAGAAGTCACTGCAGCTGCAGGGGCGGCTCACCGCCGCCGACCGCTGGCGCCTGCGGGCGGCTGCTGCCGGCGCCCGCCTGCTGCTGAACGACGCGGCGGCCACGTCGGAGATCGAGAGCGGCAGCGTGCAGCTGACTGTCACTTCGCCCCCGTTCCTCGACGTCGTGCAATACGCGCGCGACAACTGGCTGCGCTGCTGGTTCAATGGGCTCGACGCGGAAGCCGTCAACGCGCGCATCACCATGAGCCGGACGCTCGAAGAATGGGCGCAGGCCATGGCCGCGGTGCTGCGGGAACTCTACCGCGCGACCCGCCCCGGCGGATGGCTCGCGTTCGAGGTTGGCGAAGTGCGGCGCGGCGAGGTGAGGCTCGAGGAAACGGTCGTTCCGCTGGGAATCGACGCGGGCTTCGAATGCTCTGCGATCCTGATCAATGCCCAGCGTTTCACCAAGACCGCCAACATCTGGGGCGTCACGAACAACCGCCTCGGCACGAACTCGAACCGGATCGTGCTTTTCCAAAAGTCCTGAGGAGGATTATTTCGGCACCCAGGCGGTCGGCGCCAGCGCCTGCTCGTCGCTCAAGCAGTCGAGGACGACCGGCTTGCCCATGGCGAACGCCTTCGGAAGCAGCTCCTTCAGCTGGCCGGGCGTCTCGACCCGGAACGCGGCGCAGCCCAGCGCTTGAGCGACTTTCGCAAGATCTGCCTCCTTCTGAAAGCGCCACATCTCTCCGGAGCGCTCGTCCCGCTTCTCCTTGTACGCAGACTTGACCAGCGGGATCTCCTGGTTGAGAGAACCATTGTCGTTCACCACGACCACGAGGTTGATGCGGTGGCGCGCGGCGGTTTCGAGCTCCGGCAGGTGGTAGTAGAGCCCGCCGTCCCCGGTGAAGCACACCACGGGCCGGTCGGGCAGCGCGCACTTCACCCCCATCGCTCCCGGCAGTCCCCAGCCCAGCGAGCCCTCACAGCGGATGTAACGCTGCCCGGGCCGCGTCAGGTCGATCATCTGCCCCGACCACATGCCCGCGTGCCCCGTGTCGGAAACGATTACGCCGTCCGCCGGCAGCGCCTGCGCGACCTCGCGGCAGATGCGCTCCGGGCGCATGGGTACCGCATCCGACGCGAGCATCGGTTCCGCCGCGGCGCGCCACTCGGCGACGAGCTCGCCCACGCGCCGGGTCCATGCCTTGGCGCTCTCGGGCGACTTGCGCTGCGCGGCGTCGCACATCTGCCTCAACGTCACTTTGGCATCGCCCAGCAACGGCACCATGTTCGGGTAGTTGCGGCCGAGCTGCTCGGCGTCGATGTCGAGCTGGATCACCTGCGTTCCCACGGCGGGGACGCGCCAGTTGGCGGTCACCTGCCCGCCCGCGTGGGACCCGACGAAAAAAACCAGGTCGGCTTCCGCCACCGCGCGGTTCGCGCACGCGCGCGAGTAGATGCCGGCGACCCCGATCGCAAGCGGGTGGGTATCGAGGATCGCGCCCTTGGCGGTAAGCGAGGTGGCGACGGGTATCTGGAGTTTTTCGGCAAGCTCCACCAGTTCGGCCTGTGCCTGAGAGACGACGACTCCGCCGCCGGCAACGATGACCGGCTTCTGCGCGCTGGAGAGCAGCGCAACGGCATCGCGCACGCGCTGCGGCTCCGGACCGGGCCGGAACGCCGGCACGCGCGAAAATTGGGGCTCGACCAGGGGTTGCAGATCGGCCTCGCTTTCCACGCCCTGACCGTGGGAGCCGCGCAACCGAAGATGCACCGGGCCCGGAGCCCCCGAAGTCGCCGTGCGGAAAAGGTGCCGCACCAGGTCCGGAAAGCGCGCGAGGTCGTCCAGTTGGAGATTGAGCTTCGTCACCGCGTCGAACTGGGTGAGATCCTCCACTTCCTGGTAGGCGTGGCGATAGCGTCCCGCCGTCGCCGGGCCGCCGGTGACGGCGATCATCGGCGAGCCGGCCATGCGGCCGTCGCGCAGCCCGGCGGCGAGATTCGATGCGCCGATCTGCTGGGCGAGGCAGACGCCCGGCTTGCCGCTTGCGCGCGCGTAGCCGTCCGCCATGTAGGCCGCCGCCTTCTCCCCGTGCGTGAGTATCTTCTGCACTCCGAGGCTGTCCATTTCCGCCAGCGCATCCATCAGGATCGTGGGCACGAAGAATACGTGCGTGACCCCATAGCCCTTCAGCATCTCCGCAAAGCACCGCGACCCCGTCATCCTGGGCATCGACCGACCCTCCCGTTCATAGAAGCTTCCTCGAAACCGATCACGCGCGCGAGCGCCCAAGCCCGCGGCGGCCGACGTCCCGCGCGCGATACAGTCCGCCGTCGCCGGCAGTAAGATAAAGGCTCGTCAAGCCGGCATCGCCAAACGCGCACCGCATCGGCAGGTCAGCAGGGGCTGTGTGCGTTTCGAGCACGGTGCCGGACGCCGACAGCACGTAGATCATCGGCCCGAGGCCTCCTTTTTTCCATCCCGCGCACGCAATGATGTTGCCTTCGCTGTCGAGGCACATGCCCTCGATGCCGCGTTCAGCGGGTGCGAACTCGAGCAGCGCCTTGCATCCGCCCACGCTCCCGCCGCGTTTTACCGGGTAAGCGCAGAGCCGGCACTGATCGCCGCGCTCGGCGTCGCCGTCCGCTACGTACAGCGTCTTCTCATCTTCCGACAGCAACACTGCGCGCGGCCCCCTTGTGTCGTGCGTGACGCGCTTCATCTTCCACGCCCGGCGCCGATCGCGCTCGAGCCGCAGCACCGAGGCGTGGTCGAGAAACGGGTAGACCGGCGGGCCGTAGGGCGGTGTGCCGTTGTACGCGTCGGCGAACCATACTCCGCCCCTGCCGTCCACGATGACATCGGTCGGCTGGTTGTGGTGCTTTCCTGCCAGCAACTCAGAGGTCGGCGCGGTCGAGCCGTCTTTGAGGAAGTGGACGACGCGCCTGCCGCCCTCCTGCGCACCGAACACGGATCCATCGGCGGCGATGGCAATGCCGTTGGTGCGCCCGGTGTACTTGCGGAAGGCATCGCTCTTCCCGGTCGCCGGATCGAAGCGCAGTATTCGCTCCTCCGCCACCGCGCTGAAGAGCATGGCGCTTCCGTCCCACGCGAGACCGCCGGTCCTCCCCTTGTAGGGGCCGGCGACCAGTTCGAAAGTCCAGGATGGGGACGGCATATCTAGCGCGACGGCACGCCGGCGATTCGCAGCCGCGTGCGCATCACGGAACCGATCATGGTGATGTAAAGCGAGCGCCAGTCGTCGTCCCCCCAGGCGATGTTGGTCGGATGGTGCCCCGGGGTCCTGATGCGCGCGAGCACCTTGCCCGCCGGATCGTGCACGTAGATGCCGCCCGGTCCCGTGCAATAGACGTTGCCCTCCATGTCGCACTTCATGCCGTCCGGCACGCCGCGCTCCGGGCTGACGTACTGGTGAAAGAGCCGCCCTTTGCCCAGGCTGCCGTCGGGACTCACGTCGTAGACACGGATCAACCGCTCGCGGCTGCAGTTCACGTAAAGCAGCTTTTCGTCCGGGGAGAAACACAGCCCGTTGGGATAGATGAACCCGGGCGTCGCAACGGTCATGGCCTTGCCGTCGGGCGAAATCCGGAACACGCCCTGGATATCGAGATAGCGCTGCAGGTCGTCGCCGACCATGCCGACGTTGAGCAGCCCGCCCGGCGGGTCGGTGAACCAGATCGAGCCGTCCGACTTCACCACGATATCGTTCGGGCTGTTGAGCTTCTTGCCCTCCCAGCGGTCGGCCAGCGTGGTGCGCGATCCATTCTTCTCGAAGCGAAACACGGTTCGCCCGCCCCAGCCCGCGACCAGCAGCCGGTTTTCGCGATCGAGCGCCAGGCCGTTCGCCTTGACCGACGGGCGCAAAACCGGTTTCGGGGCGGCCCGCGGCTTCCACTTCCAGATGGTGTCGCCGATGATATCGGTGAAGAACAATTGCTTGTTGAGGGCGTCCCACACCGGACCTTCGCCGAAGATGACGTCGCGGGCGATGACGTCCAGCGGCGGATTCTTGTCGACGATACGCTCCGCGCCCGGCGCGAGCAGGTCGATTTCGATCGAAAATTTTCCTTCTCCCTTGAGGGGCGAAGGTTGGGATGCGGGTGAAGACACTAGGATTTCTGGTAGGTGCCGATTAATTCCGCCTTCTCGAGCACGTGCCCCTTCATTGCCTGCTCGAGGTCGGTCTTCGTGGGGCTCTCCATGACGGGCAGCACAGTGTCGAGCGCGTAGAGCTTGTGAAAATAGCGGTGGCGCCCAATCGGGGGGCACGGTCCGCCGTAGCCGGTGCGCTTCCAGTCGTTCAGGCCTTCCAGCGTGCCCTTGGGCAGCTCGCCCGCTTTGACTCCCTCCCGCAGCGCCGTCGTCGCCGGCGGGAGGTTGTAGAGCACCCAGTGCACCCAGGTCATCCGCGGCGCCTTGGGATCGGGCGCGTCGGGATCGTCCACGATCAGCAAGTAGCTCTTCGTCCCGGCGGGCGCCCCGCTCCACTCGAGGGGCACGGAAACATCCTCGCCCTCGCACGAGTAGCGCCGCGGGATCGCACCGTTCTGGCCAAATGCCGAGGATGTGAGCTTGAGCGCCATCGCCCTCACCAGCCGTCGTCGCGGGAATGACGTTACAGCTGCTCCAGCAACTTCTCTGCCGAGCTGACCTCGAACTGCCCCGGCTTCTCGAGGTTGAAGACCTTCACCACGCCGTTGTCCACCATCATCGAATAGCGCTGCGAGCGCACGCCGAAGCCGCGCTCGGTCAGGTCCTGGTCCAGGCCCATGGCTTTGGTGAAGTGAGCGCTGCCGTCGCCCAGCATGCGCACCTTCCTGCCGACTTTCTGGTCCTTGCCCCAGGCCGCCATCACCATTGCGTCGTTCACCGACAGGCACCAGATCTCGTCCACCTTCTTTGCCTTGAGCTTATCAGCATGATCCACGTAGCCCGGCAGGTGCTTCCCCGAGCAGGTGCGGGTGAACGCTCCCGGCAGCCCGAAGATCACGATGCGCTTCCCGCGGGTCAGATCCGATACCTTGTATGCCTCGGGGCCGGTGGGACACCCCTGGGTATATTCCACCGTCAGCTCGTTCAGCGTGGCCTCGGGCAGCCTGTCTCCGACCTTGATCATCGCACTTCTCCCTGCGGTGTTTCCGGACTTTTCCGGTGCTTCATAGTATATCTCCGCGCGCAAGGTGGACCGGCGGGTTACACGATGCGGAATGACGCCTCGCCCCTGCGAGGGTGCCGGTAGAATTGGAGCAAGCAACCGACCAGGAGCGAAAACAACATGCTGGACCTCAAGCAGCGTTCCCCCTACGGCACCTATCTCGAGTACTGCAGAAAGGGTGAGCTCGCCTATCAGGTGTCCGCGGCCGACGGCAAGCCCGTTTTCTACCCGCGCGTCGCCGCGCCCGGGACGGGCCGCACTGACCTGGAGTGGCGCGTGTCGAAGGGGCTCGGCGCCGTGTACGCGACGACGGTGATCTATTCCAAGAACGAGCCGCCGCTTAACGTCGCGCTCATCGATCTCGACGAAGGCTTCCGCATGATGAGCCGAGTGGAGGGCATCGACCCCATGCACGTGAAGATCGGCATGCGTGTCAGGGTGAAGATGCTTCCCGGCGACGACAAGCAGCCGCCCTACCCCGTGTTCACGCCTCTGGAGGGCAGGCCATGAGCGGGCTCAAACGCGGCAGCGTCGCCGTCGTCGGCGTCGCGGAATCCGACCTGGGCCAGGTCGCACCCGACACTTCCCCGCTTGACCTCATGGCGCAGGGCACCTTCCGCGCCCTGGAGGACTGCGGCCTGAGACTCGCCGACGTCGACGGGGTATTCTGCGCGGCCACCCAGGTGCGCATGGGCCCGATGGCGCTCTCCGAGTACCTGGGAATCAAGCCCAAAGTCTTCGACGGCACCCAGATCGGCGGCTCCTCCTTCATGTGCCACGTGGCGCACGCGCAGGCGGCGATCGAGCTCGGGTTGTGCGAAGTGGCGCTGATCGCCTACGGCAGCACGCAGCGCTCGGTCTCGCGCGCGGCGGCTTCCCCCCGCGAAATCAATCCTTACGAATCGCCCTACCGCCCTTTCATGCCGACCTCGGCCTACGCGATGGCGGCTTCGCGCCACATGCATCAATACGGCACCACGCGCGAGCAGCTTGCCGAAGTCGCGGTCGCCGCGCGCAAATGGGCGCTCCTCAACCCCAAGGCGTGGGAGAAGGAGCCGCTCACCATCGAGCAGGTGCTCACCGCGCGCATGGTGAGCTACCCCTTCACGGTGCGCGACTGCTGCCTCGTGCTTGACGGTGGCGGCGCGATGATCCTCACGTCTGCGGCTCGCGCAAAATCGCTCAAGAAGAAACCGGTCTACGTGCTGGGCACGGGAGAAGCACTAAGCCACGCGTCGATCTCAAGCATGCCTGACCTGACGGTCACCGCTGCGGCGGCGTCCGGGCCGAAGGCATTCGCGATGGCGGGCCTGAAGCCGGCCGACGTGGACATGGTCTCGCTCTACGACGCGTTCACCATCACTCCGATTTTCTTTCTCGAGGACCTGGGCTTCTGCCCCAAGGGCGAGGGCGGGCGGTTCGTTGCGAACGGGGCCATTGCGCCGGGTGGAAAGCTACCGGTCAACACGAGCGGCGGCGGGCTCTCCTACTGCCACCCCGGAATGTACGGCCTGCTGGTGATGATCGAAGCGGTGCGCCAGGTGCGCGGGGAGTGCGACAAGCGGCAGGTGAAGGACTGCGAGGTCGCCCTCGCGCACGGCAACGGCGGTGTCCTCTCCAGTCAGTGCACGGTAATCTTCGGCGGACCATCAACGGTCTGACACTGGCAATGTCGAGCAAGATGGTGGAAGGCAAGGTGGTGGTGGTAACTGGCGCGGGACGCGGCATCGGCGCGGCGATTGCGAAACTGATGGCAGCGCACGGCGCGAAAGTCGTGGTGAACGACATTGGCGCTTCGCTCGCGGGCGAAGGCGGCAACCGCTCACCCGCCGAGGATGTCGTCGCAGAGATCAAGAAGGCCGGCGGCACGGCGGTCCCCAATTACGACAGCGTCGGGGAATTTGCGTCCGCCGCAAAGATCATCCAGTGCGCAGTGGACTCTTTCGGGCGCATCGACTGCGTGGTCAACAACGCCGGCATCCTGCGCGACGTCATCTTCCACAAGATGACCGAGGACGACTGGGACTCGGTGGTCAAGGTCATGCTGAAAGGCGCCTTCAATACGAGCCGCCATGCGGCCGACCACTTCCGCCGGCAGGAGAGCGGCTGTCTCATCCACATGACCTCCACTTCGGGCCTGGTCGGCGCCATGGGCCAGGTCAACTACGGCGCCGCCAAGCTCGGCATGGTCGGTCTGTCGAAGAACATCGCGATCGACATGCAGCGCTTCAACGTGCGCTCCAATTGCATCGCCCCGGTCGCCTGGACGCGCATGACCGCATCGATCCCGGCCAAAGATCCCGAGTCCGCCAAACGCGTCGAGCAGCGCAAGCAGGTCACCGCGGAGCATAACGCCCCTCTCGCCGTCTTTCTCGCGAGCGACGCGGCAAAGGAAGTGACCGGCCAGGTGTTCTCGGTGCGCAGGAACGAGATCTTCCTGATGAGCCAATCGCGGCCGCTGCGCAGCGTCCACCGCTCGGAGGGCTGGACGCCGAAAACCTGCGCCGAGCACATGCTGCCCGCCCTCAAGAGCTGGTTCTTCCCGCTCGACCGCACGGCGGACGTGTTTCCCTGGGATTCGATTTGATGCCGAGTGACGCCCGGCGTCATCCCCGCGAAGGCGGGGATCCAGGATTTGATTTTGTCACGTCCAATTTTTCCGCTGGATCCGTTCCCAGCTGCGGAGATCTCCGCGGTCGGCCGCTACGCGGAATGTGGACCTGACCCTGAGGTCTCCCCTTTCTTGTAAGCGGCTCGTTACGACATTAGGGTGGGTTAATCGATCTAAACCAACCAAATTCAGAAACGCGCCCTGAGACATCCAGGAAACACTCGCAATTTGTTGGAAGTTGGCCATTTCCAGTCCTTCCTGATCAGAGTTATTTAATGGGTTTCAAAGTGTGAATTACGAGTTGTTCAAGTCGCACTTCAGGTTGCGGTAGATCACAGCTCGCAACTGCGCTGGCACCAGCATCCGAAAAGGTCCCAAGGAATCGCTCAGCCCAGCCACCTCTGAAGTCAACTTGAGTATATGAGGCGAGGATTTCACTTGTTTGAATCACTTCGACTAGTCGTTTTGAACGCTCATACATCTCGTCTTTCCCAACGAACGCTAGGTGAATTCGATATAAGCTTTTAGAAGGAACATTCCATTCGCGGAATATTTGTCCTTTCTGAAGTGATACTCGGTTTACGTTACCGTTGGGTCGCATTCCGCCTTCAGCGAACTTGAATCCATGCTTAGTTATCCAGTAAGGAGATTCACCATCCAAAAACCCCTCTACATTTTCGACAACTCGATACACTTTGAGTCCTGCTTCTGTCACACAAAGATGGCGAAGATAGAGTCTTCCTAAGACCGCATCTATCGTAGGAACGAGAAGCACAGCAACAACCGTCACGACTTTCCATTTGCGTGGCTTGATCTTGTACACAAGCACACTCGCAACCCCGATGTATGCTGCAATGATCAGTAATATTGCTAGGCCGCCCATCTTCTTTCTCCTGAATGCTTAGCAGTTGGCGCGCGTTTGACGGTAACAGGCACTACTTTTTCCTTTTTGCTGCCCACACCGTCGTGCAAGAAAAATAGGGTCAGGTTCACATTTCGCCCGCTTTAGCTCCAGGCCGCCCGGCTGTCGGGGGCCTTCCGCGCCGGAGTGGCCGCGCCACGCGTTGGGGCGCTGCCGCGATTTTGTCCTTGAAGTGCTCGCTTCCCAACGACCAGCCCCGGTTAACGATGTCGTGAATCTCCTCAAGGCTGGTGTCACCGACGCTGCTTGTGAACAGCTTACGATAGGCACTCTGGCACTCCTCCGTGCTCGTGCCGAGCGCTTGATACTCCGGGTGGGCAGATAACAGCCCGTTCTCTTACCCCAAAGCGTGGTGACGGTAACTTGACCTCGGGTAGTCTTCGGGTACCGCTGTGCCGATACCGGAAGTTCACATATTGCACATAGCGCCTGCCCACGTCCTGCATGGTAGACCTGACCCCACTTATACTGGATTCCCACCTACGCGGGAATGACGGTTCATTACATTGAGCTACCCCAGCAGCGATTCCCAGAGCGATGCGGCATGGCTCTACGAGCTGTGCCTCGCCCGCGTCGGCTTCGCCATGATGTTCACCGCCTATTCCGGCGTGCTCCCGCTGCTCCGGGCCGATTGGAACATGAGCGCGGGCGAAGCCGGCCTCATCCAGTCCGCGTGGCACGTAGGCTATCTGGTCTCGCTCTTCGCCGCCGGCTTTCTCTCCGACCGCTTCGGCGCCCGGCGCACCTTTCTTACCGGCAACCTGCTCGCCGCCGCGTCGGCGATGCTCTTTGCGGTCTTCACCGACGGCTTTCTATCGGCGCTGCTCCTGCACGGGCTGCTGGGGTTGTGCTCCGGCAGCTCCTACACCCCGGGGTTGACGCTCATCGCCGAGCGCTTCGACTCGCAGGTCCGCGGCCGCGCCATGGGCTTCTACCTCGCCGCGGCCTCGCTCGGATACGCGGTGGCGCTTGTGCTCGGCGGCGCACTGGTGACTTCGATCGGCTGGCGCGGCGTCTTCATCGCCACCGCGTGCGGCCCCCTGGCGGCAGCCATCCTTTCCTTCTATGTCCTGAGGCGGACGCCGAACGTCGTGCACCCGGCGCCCGCGGGAGCGGGCGTCGTCCCGTCGCTCCTCGAAGTCCTGCGCAACCGTCCGGCGATGCGGATAATCTGGGCGTACGTGTTCCACAGCTGGGAGCTGCTGGGAATGTGGGCGTGGCTGCCCGCGTTCCTTGCGGTCTCCGCAGCCGCCGGCGGCGATGTGACCGCGCAGGCGGTCGGGCTCGGCGCAGTGCTGTCCGCGATTACCTATGTCTCGAGCATGGCCGGCAGCATCGGCGGCGGCTCGCTCTCGGACCGCTGGGGCAGGACCACGGTGATCCTGGCAATGTCGTGCGCGAGCCTTGCCTGCTCCTTTGCCTTCGGCTGGATGCTGGCGTGGCCGCTGTGGCTGCTGCTGATCGTCGCGGTGATCTACAACGTGACTGCGATCGGCGATTCTTCCGTGTACTCGACCGCCATCACCGAGCTGGTGCCGCCGCGCTACATCGGGGCGGCCTATTCCATACGCTCGGTGCTCGGCTTCGGCGCCGGAGCGGTGAGCCCGTGGACGTTCGGGCTCGTGTTCGACTGGGCCCGCGGCGCTCCCCTGCAGTCCGAAGCGTGGGCGTGGGGCCTTGCCTGGACCTCGCTCGGCGTCGGTGCTCTCCTCGGACCGCTGATGACGCTGAGGTTGCACCGCATGCCCGAGGCACGCCAGATGGCGGGCGGCAAGCGCTGATCGTACTGAAGGACTGAAGCTTCAGGCAGTCAGGCAAACGCCCAGGGGTGGAGCGCGTAGATCCCGATGGCCGCCGCGGCACCGACCGCGAGGGCGATCCACGGCAGCTCGCGCCAGATGATGCGGTTGCGGCCGGCGATAATCGCGCCGAACGGCCAGTACGACGATTCGGCGAAGAATTGCCCGAGCCGCTTCTCCTCGGTCGCCCGCTTGCGCGCGTCCTGGTGCGCCGCGCCGGCCAGGCTGAAGGCGAGCATGCCGCCGAAGAACAGGATGTCGGTAAGGAAGCCGTTGAGCAGCAGATGGGAGAGCGCCCACAAGGCGAAACCCATGAACACCGGATGGCGCGTGATGCGGGTGAGCCCGCGCGCGCCCCACGACTGCTTCATCCCCACCAGTGCCGGGCTCGGATGGAGCACTCCGCCGACGATCAGCGCGATTGCGAGCACCGCAAGCGCTGCGGCAAGCGGCCGCACGCCCGGCGCGGCGGCGAGATTCCAGATCACACCGCCGGTATGGCGATTGCCGAAATAAACCCACACCAGCGGAATGAAGGTCGCGAAGGCGATCAGGGAATAGAGCCCGACGAACCCCTTCTCACCCAGCCTGGCGATGAGCTGGCCGCGCAGCGGCAGCGACGACAACACCATGTGGCTGCCGGCGAACACCAGCCACCAGAAGACGATCCAGTACGCCGCGCTCATGTTTCTCCCACCACCCCGCCCGCTCAGCGGGCAGCCCGTCCGCCCCGCCGCGCTGCATCGCGGCGGTGGTTCGCCGGCTCGAAGGCATGCTTCTCGAAACCCCGGCTCACCCTCGGACAGGAGGGGAATACTTCGGGTTACCCCTCCCCCTTCATCCTCGAATTCTTCTCATCACTTATCACGCTTCTCGACTGGACGCGCCGGATGTCGCGCGCCATCTTCACCGCGGTCTCGACGCCGCGGTAGTACCCCGGAATGTAGGACATCTCCTTGTAGCCCCGCATGCGGTAGAAGGTGCGCGCGGCGAAGTTGTTCGAGCGCAGCTCGAGGTTGATGGTGATGATGCCGGCGGTGAGCGCCGCTTCCTCCAGCCACGCCATCATCTGCGTGCCGATCCCGCAGCGCTGGTGCGAGGGCTTCACCGCGAGCAGCGAAAGATGCGCTGCGGCATCGCCGAAATCCATGATCGCGAACCCGACGAGGTGCTGATTGACGTCCGCCGCCAGCACGTTCGTGTCGCGCGCGCGAATCGCCTTCGCCACCCGCTCCGGCGGCCAGGTCCAGCCGCGCAGCCCGACCTCGATCAGGTAGCGCGACATCACGGCGATCTCGTAGGCATCCGCGGGTGTCGCGAGCCTGATTTTCGGGGAGGGCATAGACGCAACTATACCGAAACCGGTGGTGCGTGATAAGTGACAGGTGACGGGTGACGGGTGCCAAAAAAAGGGCGATATTAGACTTGGCGCACCTACCTATAAGGCACTTGTCCGGGCTGCGATATACTGGCCGCCATGGCCCTCGATCCTCAAGCCCGTGCGGTGTTGATAAACGTTCTCTCTATGCTGCTCAGCTTGCGCGGCGCGATACTTGAACTAACTGCCGGAGATAATCCCGAAGTAACCAGGAAAGTTCTCAAGGAATTGGAGGGGACCAAGAAGCCTATTGAGGAACTAATAGCACTCCTCGGTGAGGAGGGCAAATGAGCGAGGTAAACAACACCCTGCTCATGCAGAAGCTAGTCCAAGTCTTGCAAAGGCAGGAAAAGGAAGTTGAACGGATTTCTTCTGGCGGTAGCGGATCAAACGGGAGTATGGAAGCTAGGGTCGCAAAACTAGAATCCGATGTCGGCCACATCAAGGACGACGTTCGGGAGATTAAGCGCGATCTCAGGATAGTCCTTGGTATTGCTCTGGGCACCTATCTAGCAATTGCTGGGGCCTACCTGCTCTTGGCTGACAAGATGGAAAAGCAGACAGATAGGATAGAGCGGGCTATTTCCGCGAAGACTCCTACCAAGTCATAACGTGGCGGGAGAGGCTGGCCCGTGATCAGCAGTATACAACCAACCTCTCCCGTTTCTCCACGACTGCGCAGCCTTAGAAATCGAATTTCTGCTGTCTTGGCGGTTCTCCGAATACGCGCTGCATCGCACTCGTTGCAGAAGCAGACGTAATAACCCGCGCTTGTTCGATCATCTTCTCGTAGCGCGGGTTAGATAGTTTGCCGCCCGCCCTGGCGGCCAGAATCGCGTTGCAAGTGTCGATCAAAATAGTGGTGTCGTATCCATGCGCCACGCCAGAGCCTAGACTCGCCGCGGCCGCCCCGGGCAGTTGAAAGATAAGGGGTTTTTCTATTTTTTCGCGCAGGTCGCGGCCGATATATTCATCCATCGTCTTACTGTTTACAAATACTTTGAGGCGCGATCCGCGACGGCTAAGCGGCTAGGTGCCGACGAAAGCGGAGAGGCTTTCGAGCGGGCGCTAGATGCGCTTGTACCGAAGAAGAAGGAATCCTAGTTCAAAGGAGTGGCCATGTCTCATCACGAAGAATACAAGGGGCATCACATCACTGTAGATACCATCAAGCGCGGCAAAGGGTGGAGTTGGGATTACCAGATAGACGGACAGCCAATACGCTCATGCGGTGACCGACCTCTACGCAGCGAGGAGTTAGCGAGGCAAGAAGCTATCGGAGCGGCGAAGGCCGCGATTGATCGAATGGCCTAAATGCGTCTGGGTATGTGAAGTCTAATCCAAAAAAAGGGCGGTGCAATGCACCGCCCCGCCTTAAGTCCTTTACCACCGATCAATTATCACTCATCACGCCTTTCCGGTCTTGGGGATGAACTTGAGAGCTACCCCATTGTTGCACCAGCGCTGGCCGGTCGGCTGCGGGCCGTCATCGAACACGTGCCCGTGGTGGCCGCCGCAGCGCTTGCAGTGGTACTCGGTGCGCGGCAGGAACAGCAGGTAGTCGGTCTTGGTTTCGAACACGCCCGGAATGGTCGTGAAAAAGCTCGGCCAGCCGGTGCCGCTTTCGTACTTCATCGCCGAGGTGAAGAGCGGCAGGTCGCAGCCGGCGCAGGCGAACACGCCCTCGCGCTTCTCGTTGTTGAGCGGGCTCGTTCCCGCGCGCTCCGTGCCCTCCTCGCGCAGCACCGAATAGGCCGCCGGCGCAAGGCGCTTGCGCCATTCATCCTTTGAAAGCTTCAGCGGCTCGGTGGGAAGCGGTGCCTTGTAGCCTTCCGCCATATAGACCCTCCAGTTCTTCTGCAGCTCGGTTATGCCCTTCATGTCCTTCACCTGGGGCTGGGCGGCCCCGCTCCTTCCCGCCAGCGTGTTCCACAAGCCCGCCGCCAACATGCCCTGCAACAAACCCCTTCGCGTCATGGTATCTCCTCGACCGAATTGCCAGACAACTCCATATACGAATCACGGACCCTTGCGGATGAGGTTGATGATGAACAGCAGCACCAGCGCCCCGATGAGTGCAGTGATGAGGGAGTACACCATGCCCCCGCCGGCGGATACTCCGGCGAATTGGAAAATATGGCCGCCGATCACCGCCCCCAGCACGCCCACGACGATATTGCCAAGCATGCCGAATCCCCTGCCCTTGGCAATGACGCCGGCCAGCCAGCCGGCCAGCGCCCCGATGATGAGAAACCAGATGATGTTCACTAGAACTCCGCCTTGATGCCGGCCTGTTTCACAACCTTGCCCCATTTGACGATCTCGGACGCGATCAGTTTCCGGAATTCTTCCGGGGTCTTGTTGACGGCCTCGGCGCCTTCCGTGGCGAACCACTTCTGAACTTCCTGGGAGCCGACGATCGCGGTGATCTCGGTGTACAAGCGCTTGGTCACAGGCGCAGGCGTGCCGGCCGGAGCGACGATGCCCCACCAGTTGAACGCCTCGTAACCCGGAACTCCGGCCTCCGAGATCGTGGGCACGTCGGGAACGATGGCGACCCGCTTCAGCCCGCCGGTTCCCAGCAGCTTCAACCGTCCCGTGCGAACGTGGGGCAGCGTCTGGATCAGCGAGCCGATCGAGATCTGGGCCTGGCCGGCCACGACCGCGAGCGTCGCCGGCCCGCCGCCCTTGAAAGGCACGTTCACGATGTTGATTCCCGCCATGATCCGGAACAGCTCGCTGCCGAGGTGCTGGAACGTGCCGAAGCCGGCGGACGCGTAATTCAGCTGTCCGGGCTTCGCCTTCGCCATCGCAACCAGCTCCTTCACCGAATTGGCGCCGAGCCCGGGGTACACGGCGAGCGCGTTTACGCCAGTCCCGATCATGGCGACCGGGACGAACGCCTTGTTCGCATCGAAACTCAGCTTATGCAGCGCGGGCGTGAACGCGTACGCGGCGGAGATGATCAACAGGACGTGTCCATCCGGTTGCGACGTAGCCGCGGTTTCATATCCAATGCGGCCACCTGCCCCTCCGCGGTTGTCCACCACCACCGATTTGCCAAGCCGCTCGGTCAGGTGGGCGCCGATAAGGCGTGCCACGATGTCGTTGCTGCCGCCCGGCGGGAACGGGACGATCAGCCGGATGGGGCGCGTGGGCCAGGTATCGGCTGCGAGCGCTTGCGCGCCCGGCGCGCCGATGGCGATCAACGCCGCTATTACAAGCAGACAACGTCCGATTTTCTGCACGGGGCCTCCTGCCACTAGCTGATCAGGCCATCTTACCCTGCGGGGTCCTGCCTGAAAAGAAAGTCCGACAGTTGCCGGCACTTGCGCGCGACAAGCGGCAGCAACACGAACCACTGCAGGTAGCCCAGCACCGTCAGTGCGGCCCACAGGTAGAGTCCCTCCGCCAGGACGCTCGGAACGAAATCGAACTCGAGAAAGAGCTCGAGCCGGATCCGGATGCCCCCAATCACGCCCACATGCCCGAGCGGTAAGGAAAGCCAGTAGAGGGGCGTGAGATAGGCCAGGGCAGCGCGGTCATTTCCGGAAATGTCCGGGCGCAGCAGCGTGAACGTGAGCATCAGGACGGATGCGAGCAGCCAGACGGTTGCCACGAGCCGCATCGCGGGATGCCGCGGGAAGAGCGTCATCGGCTATCCGCCGTCACTCATCACTCATCCCCTGACCTCCCCGCCATACTCCTTGCGGAGGATACTCGCTGCCTCGACCATTGCACGCATCTTGCCGAAGGCGACTTCCCGCGGCAGGTACTTCATCCCGCAGTCGGGCGCGATGATGACGTTCTCGGGCTTGACGTAGGACAGCGCGCGCTTCACCCGCGCCACCACCTGCGCAGGCGTCTCGACATTCATGTCGTCAAGATTGATAGCGCCCACCATGATCTGCTTTCCGGCGAGCTTCTCCAGTACCGAGCAATCGAGCCCGGACTGCGCCGTCTCGATCGAGACCTGCTTGCAGGCGCACCCCGCCAGCTCGGGCAGGAAGGAGTAGCCCGAGGGCCGCTGATGGATGATCGCGGCATAGCCGAAGCAGATGTGCACGGCGGTCGTGCCCCGGACGCCGTCGAGAGCCCGGTTCAGCGCCTTGAGGCCGTATTCCCGCGCCTGCACGGGCCGGGCCTGCATGTACGGCTCGTCGATCTGGACGATATCGGCGCCGGCCGCGAAGAGATCGCGGATCTCCTCGTTGACTGCCCCCGCGTAGTCCATCGCCGCCGCTTCCTCCGACTTGTAGAAATCGTTTTGCGCCTGCCGCGACATCGTGAACGGCCCCGGTACGGTGATCTTGACCATCCGGTCGGTGTAGCGCCTGAGAAATTTCAAGTCCTCGACTTCGACCGGGTGCTTCCTGCGGATCTTCCCGACGATGCGCGGCACCGGGTTGGGGTGGCCCGAGCGGTCGAGCGCGGTGCCCGGGTTGTCGACATCGACCCCCTCCAGCGCAGTGGCGAAGCGGTTCGAGTAGCTCTCCCGCCGGATCTCGCCGTCCGTGATGATATCGAGCCCGGCCTCCTCCTGCGCCCTGATTGCCATGATCGTGGCGTCGTCCTGCGCGGCGGCGAGGTACGGCTCCGGGATGCGCCACAGCTCCTTCGCTCGCACGCGCGGCGGGAAGCGCCCGGCGAGCTTCTCGCGGTCGATCAGCCACTCCGGCTGGGGGTAGCTGCCTACGAGCGTCGTGGGGAACAGCATTTAGAACTCGAGACCGTCGCGAATTGCGGCGATGCCGGCCGTAGCGCACACGTCGTCGATATCCCCGCGGGGTGCGCCGGAGACGCCGATGCCGCCCACAAGCGCGCCACCGGCCTCGATCGGCAGTCCGCCGGCCACCGCTGCGACGCGCGGGCGGTTGCGGATGCCGCTCTGGGCCATGCCAGGCCCGGTCGCCTTCGCAATTTCGCCCGTGGGAGCGCGAAAGCTGACCGCCGTCCACGCCTTGTCCACTGCCATGTCCACGGTATGCGGGCCGGCAAAGCGGTCGCGCAGGATGACCTGTGTCACGCCGCTGCGGTCGACGACCGCGACGGCGACCTGGTAGCCGTCGTCGCGGCATTTCTTGAGCGCAGCCTGCGCCGCCTTCAACGCAGTCTCGGGCGTCATCAGCTTCACCGTATACGTCGCGTCCTGGGCCCGCGCAATTCCCGGTCCCAACGCTGCCATCGTGCACAGCGCGCTCAGCAACCTGACCGTCTTCGCATTCATTCCATTCCCTCTCCAGCACGCGACAAGGATGGCCGCTGCCGGCCGCAGCCGTGGCTCACATTGCCCGTTTCAGATTATGCCGCAGGGAAATGCCGGTCCAGAAACGCAAAGAACGCGCGATTGAACTCGGAGGGGTTTTCCGCCCACGGGTAATGTCCCGAACCCGAAACGGTCGCGAACTGGGAGCCGGCGATCATGTCCGCGACGCGCTTCATCCCGGCGGGATGCCC